>JAIYDC010000133.1 GCA_027487685.1 Pseudomonadota bacterium
CTGAGATGTGCTTCTCAACACCGTTCTCATCCATGAAGTCGCTGACCGTAAGGAGCCGCCTTGGATTAGCTCCAAGCTTCGGTCGGCACGCAAGGAGACCCTTGGTGTACGGGTGTTTTGCGGTGGTGAAAATCTCGTCAGCATTGTTCTTTTCAACGACGTTAGAGCGGTACATGACGACAACGTCGTCTGCGATATCCCCAATCACCCCAAGGTCGTGAGTGATGAACATCATACTCATCTGGTACTGCTGCTGAAGCTTATGCAGGAGATCCAGCACCTGCTTTTGGATCGTTACATCGAGGGCCGTTGTCGGTTCATCGGCAATCAGCAGCTTCGGCTCACAGGCAATCGCCATGGCGATCATGACCCGCTGTTTTTGCCCGCCAGACATCTCATGGGGATACTTATGAGCACTAAGCGCCGGATTTGGAATCCCCACTTGATTCATCAGATCGACGGCCCGATCCCATGCCTCTTTTTTTGAAACACTTTTGTGGATCCGGATCGTTTCCGCGATTTGGTCAGCGACCTTAAAAACCGGATTGAGGCTCGTCATCGGTTCCTGGAAGATCATCGAAATCTGATTACCCCGGATCTCGCGCATCTTGGATTCATCAAACTTAAGGAGGTCCTGGCCATTAAAAAGAACTTCTCCCTGTGGAATCCTAGCGGCAGGCCTCTGTAAGAGCCCAATCACGGCCAAGGAGGTCACTGATTTTCCGGAGCCAGATTCACCGACGATACCGATAGTCTTACCGGCGGGAATATCAAACGAAATATTATTCACGGCCCGAGTAATGCCCTCACCCGTCTGAAACTCGACGACCAGGTTTTTTACCGAGAGAAGCGGTGACGTCATAGCTACTTTCCTTTTAGCTTAGGGTCGAGGGAATCACGGAGTGCGTCCCCGAGGAGATTAAACGCAAGTACCACAACGAACATCGCCAGAGTTGCACCGGCGAGCTGCCACCAGACACCGCGTGAGAGTTCAAGCTTCGCGTCGTCGATCATGGTTCCCCAGCTCGGCTCCCCTTGGACTCCAAGACCCAGGTAAGACAAGATCACCTCGGACTTGATGGCGAACTGAAACTGAAGCGACGTGTTGATGATCACTATGTGAGTAACGTTCGGAAGAATGTGAATGAAGAGTTTACGAAAATGCCCTCCCCCAATGGCCTCAGCAGCTTGCACATACTCGCGCTCCTTATGCTTCATGACCTCACCGCGGATGAGTCGGCAAAGCGTAACCCAACTCGTTGCTCCGAGAGCGATGTAGACGGCAAAGATTCCTTTGCCGAGGATCATCGTAATAGAGATCAGGAGCATGATATTCGGGATAGATGAAAACGTTGTATAGAGCCAGGTTATAACATCGTCGACCCATCCACCGAAATAACCGGCGAGGGCACCTAAGACCACCCCAATGGGAATGGCGATCAGCGAGGTCACGAGCCCCACGGACATTGCAATCTGCGTGCCGCGAATTAGCTTCGCCAGAACATCACGCCCGAAGATATCAGTTCCAAACCAATGCTCGGCGGAAGGCGGAAGATTCGACCCTCCGACTTCCTTCGCCCAGTCTGCAGCGACCAGACCGGTTGCGGCCAGAAGTGCGACCAATGCATAGGCCAGAACAACAATAAGCGAGCCAAGAGCAAACTTGTCTTTAATGAGTCTACCGAAGGCGTCTTTCCAAAGAGAGTTTTCTTTCATAATTTCACTTCTACTTGAGCTTAACCCGCGGATCCGCAAACGTGTATAACACGTCCGTCAGAAGACTCAGGAGGATGTAAAGAACACTTGAGAGAATCGCCATGGCCTTGATCACCGGGAAGTCCGACGAGTTCAGTGCATTTAAGGTGATCCCCCCAAGACCTGGGATACTAAAAAAGTTTTCTAGCAAAAGGGCGCCTAGGATCAATGACGGGATCTGTATCACAACGTAAGTGATGATCGGTATAAGAGCGTTTCGTAGCACGTGCTTCAAAAGCACGACGATCTCCGAGAGACCTTTGGCCCGGGCCGTTCGAACATAGTCCTGGTAAATCTCATCGAGGATAACGGTCCGGAAGAAACGCACATCGGGCCCGAGACTCAGGAGGACAAAAATGATGGCCGGGAGTGCAACAAAGGGAACAAAATCAGGGAAGCCGTACTCGAAGCCAGAGATCTCAAACCAGCCGAGTTTATAGGCGAAGAAGTACTGGAAGAAGAGGATGTAGGCCAGAGCGGAGACGCTGACACCAGCGATGCACATGATCCGGACGAAGAGATCGATTCCCTTGCCTCTATAAAAAGCCGCCACCAACGAAATGATCAGGGAGAGAATCGTAGCAAAAACAAAGGCTGGGAGCGTAAGGCACAAGGACGGGTACGCCCCCTGGATGATCATCTGGGAGATGTCTTGCTTCGTTGCCCATGAAGTACCGAAGTTAAAAGTAAAAGCAGACCGAACGACATCGAAGTACTGCTGAAGGAGCGTCTTATTCAGACCCAGTTGCTCCCGCAACTCCGCCATCTGTCGAGCGGTTGCATTTTTTCCTAAGAGAACGGCGGTGGGATCTCCGGAGACCAGATTAAAAAGCACGAAGATAATAAAACTCACCCCTAGTAGAACTGGAATGAGGTAAAGCAGGCGCCGGATTACATACTTAATCATTTTTAGAACTTCTTACTCAGCTGTTTTTTTACTTCGAGATCCACGTTCAGATACTGAAACTGGGAATGGTTAAATTCCATATGCTTAAAATTCTTAAGCCATGCCTGGGCCATGTAGATATCCGTTCGATGAAAACCAAAGACCCAAGGAGCATCCAGGGCCACCGACTCGTTTAACTTTTCGTACATGGCCGTTCGCTCTGGGGAGTCCTGGAGAACAGTTGCAGTCTTATAAAGCGCATCGAAGTCTGGGTTGCAGTAGTTGGCACCATTTGACCCAGGGGACTGATTCGGGCAATAGAGAAGACCCAAAAAGTTTTCCGCATCCGGGTAGTCCGCTCCCCAGGCCATAGTGTACATCTGGTGCTGTTTCTTGGAGACTTTGTTCACGAGTTCGGGCCAGGTGTTAGTTCCGACATCGATGTTGATGCCAATCTTTTCCATGGATTTTTCGAAAAACTCGACCTGTTGGCGGGCGACCGTATCGGACCTGGTCTGCACCACGATGGTTGGAAGGCCTCTCCCCTCTGGATACCCCGCTTCGACGAGGAGTCGCTTGGCCTGATCGAGGTCGTAGCGGACAAAAGGGTTCTTAAACTCTTTGCGGTTTCCGCCTAGTCCTGGGGGCACAGGCCCCTGAGCTTCGAAACCAGTATTTTCATGGAAGAGACGATTGAAGCCAGATCGGTCGAAGGCCATGTTCATAGCTTGCCGGAGCTTCCGGTTTTTAAAGATCGGCTCCTCGTGGTTGAACGCAAAATAAGTCACGTCCAACATCGGCTTCATGATCAGTCGTAAACCCTTTTCTTTGTGCTCGGCCTTCAGTTCCTTTTCTGGTGTAATCGCTTGCTGAATGTTCACGTCTTTAACTTCAATAAGGTCTTCCTTCGCCTTCATAAACGAAAGCCACTTCGGCTGGGACTCAACGATAATATGAACGTTAATCTTATCAACCAAAGGGATTCTTTTGCCAGCATCAGCAAGGAGACCGAGCTTATCGTCACCCTCCTCGCCCTCGACAGGGTAAAACTTTTCCCTAAACTTCGGATTTCGGACGTAAGTAATTGTGCTCGTCTGCTCGAATTTCGGAAGAACGAAAGCGCCGGTTCCGACCGGGTAATTCAGGAACTCCTTCCCGAAGTGCTGAACCGCTTCCTTTGCGACGATAAAGGTATATGGCATAGCGAGGGCGTAGAGGAACTGTGGGAAAGGCTTCTTCAGTTTCATCTGGATCGTATAATCATCAATCTTCTGTAACCCCTCGATCCCCTCTTCGTAGCTCGTGGCATCAAGCAGGGCATACTTAGCGCGCCATTCGTTAAGACCTGCCAGGCGCTCGTCGAGGAGCCACCAGCCCTTGGCGTTGAGCTTCGGGTCTGCGAGCCGCTTTAAGGAGTAGATCACATCGTCGGCCTTAAGCTCCCGTCCAATGCCATCCTTAAAAGCCGGGCTGTCGTGGAAGAGAACGCCTTTGCGGAGCTTAAATGTATAGGTTAGCCCATCCTCGGAAACCGTAGGCATGCTTTCGGCCAGGTTCGGCATGAGTTCATAGGGACGTTTGAGAGGGTGAAATTCGAAGAGTCCTTCGTAAACCTTTCCCGTTTCGTTCCCCGAGTAACGATCGGAAGCGTTGATAGGATCAAAGCCGGCGATTTTCTCAGGAGAAATCAAGTTGATCTCCCGCTCGTCGAATTTATTTTCCTTGCTGCAGCCGAACACCAGCCACATCGCGCTAACAAGTAGTACCAAAGGCTTCATTATCGCTCCTGAATTGAATAGGATAAGTTTAAGCTATTTCTCATATTATTCACTATAAAAACAAAGTGCTGCTGGCAAGAGGTGCAATTTGCTACCAATTAACTCTGGAAAGAATTCCTTTACCAGAAGAGTTCCAGTGAAAACTCGGGAGGACGGATCTCCTCGTAGGTTCGATTTATGTAGAGACGAATGTCGATTTGATGAAAGAAAGACTCAGTAAGATTCTTCGCCACAAGCTCTAGACCAACGCCCGACCGGATGGTTCGGTGAATAACAAATTCTTGGTTGCGCGCCTCAATGCCATACCTTTCTTCATCCAAACGGCACTCGGTGACGACCTCCCGAGGGCCGCACTGATGCACTCGTCCCCAGAGTGGGGCCAGGGAAAAACGAACAAGGCCCCGAAGTTCGCGCATAAACTCTTCACTTGAGAGCATCCGGTCAAGACCCAGCCTCCGAAACTCATCGGCAATGCGCAACTCGAATGAGTCGGCCTCTTCAGCAGTGATATACGCCTCTTTTAGGTCCGGAAGGATCATCACCTCCTCACCATGAAGTGGAATGGCGACGGCCAGGATCCAGTCCTGATTTTCTCGAAGAACACTGTCAACTCCAAACACGTACTGTCGGGCCCCAAGTGTGAGACGACCCCGCCCCTCACCCACAAGGCGAACAGACCGGAGGAGTTTCTCAGGATCCATAGTTTCGAGGGATGGCCTGGGTTTAAATAGCGCGCAGGACGTGAAAAGGAAGATGAGGGGCAGGAGTTTCACCATGCCCCATGATGAGATTATTTATTTCGAAACGCAAGAACCTACTGATCAATTTTTGATGCGGGAATACGGTCACGCTCGAGTTCCTCGATTTGCCCCAAGATCTCCTGACGGTCGGTGTGGTAACGGACGTGCTTTAGCGCCGATTCCAGGAAGGACTTCGAGCGAACAAAATCCTTGAGATCGCGATGAATGACTGCCAGGTGCTTCAGAATCTCCACATCATCAGGTACTTTCTGGTGTGCAAGTTGTAACTCAACGAGGGCCTTCTTGATCTCACCTTTTTTGTAATAGTACCAACCAAGGGAGTCGCGGATATAACCGTCGTCGGGGCTAAGCTTCAGAGCGGTCTGAATGTACTCATACGCCCGCTCGATCTCATGACCTCGGACCAGAAGGGAGTAGCCCAGGAAGTTCCAGGCATGGGCATTTTTAGGCTCCTTCTCAAGGATTCCCATGACCAGGGCCGTAGACTCTTCATATTTTTTCTCTTTTTCGTAGAGATTCGCGAGGTAGTACTTGTGTTGAGTCGTGAAACCCTTCTCATCCTGCACCACCATCATGACTTCCATTGCGGAACGGTAGAGACCAATCCCCTCGTAAAATCCGGCCTTGATCACACTAAACTCGATACGCATGTCAGGCAGCTCGCCGATCTTCGCATTAACAAAACTCACGAAGCGTTTTCTCCATTCTTCTGGCCGCTTGGCCACATGCTCGGCCTGAGCAAGCGACGACAGCATGTTGGCCATCTGAACCGAGCTGTCAGAGTAAAGACCACTTGAAGCAGGGATTTGATTAAAGAATTCGATCGATTCCTGGAATTGGTTCAACTCTTGATGGATCGCTCCCAGGTAGTAGAGGATTTTGTCCGACTGCGGGGCCGCAGCGAGGAGGTCGCGGAAAACGGAGATCGCCTCCGGGTACTTTTTGGCGTCCGTATACAGAATGCCAAGCTTAACTTTGAGATTGAGGTTCTCGGGCTCAAGGTCCGCCAGCCGCTCAGCAAAAGGAATAACTTCAGCGAATTGTTCTTTAAGGAACAGCACCTGGACCATACGAGTGAGAATAGCACTATCGCCAGGTTGCTTCTCGAGATAACTCCGGTAGATCCGCATCGCCTCTTTATGCTGATCGCGCTCCTCAAGAATGGTTCCTAGTGCTGCGACGGCTTCGCCCAGATCCGGCTGGCGTGCAAAGGCGCTACGGAAAGCTCCAATCGCTTTGGGAACCTGTCCCATATCGAGGTGAATCTTGCCCATATAGTAATCGTACATTCCATTCTTTTGATTGACCTTGGCACAGCGGGTGAGCTGATTCAAAGCGGCTTGTGTTTCTTTCCCCACGGCCAAGGATTTCCCTAGGAAAATGCAGGCGTCCTCATTCTTGGGATTCGAAGCGAGGAGTTCCCGGTACATCTTCCGAGCATCTACCTCGCGGTCTGTACCGGTGTAGACGCCAGCGAGAATAAGGCCGACACGCTCGTCTTTTGAAGCTGCATAAAGCTTCTCGAGCACACCCCGGGCCTCCTCGAGCTCTCCTTGGCGGATCAGGCTGATGGCAAACTTCTTCTGAATGAACTGATCGTCCGGAACTAATGCCGTCAAATGCCGGAAAAGAACGCTAGCTGTGGCGTAGTCCCCGTCCAGCAGTGACATGTTGCCTTTCAGAAATAAGTCCGATGCAAGGTAGCTCTGAGTGGATTTATTGGTTCGTGCTTGGGCGACCATTTCGCCCAGCCGTTTCGAGGCCAGATTCAAGGCTTCCCGGTTGAGCTCTTCGAGCTGATCGGGGGCCAGGTCAGCGAGTTCAGGCTTAGGTGCGTTCTTAAGTCCAGCACAACCGGTTGAGACTAGGCCCAAAAGGAACACGGAAAAAAAAGCGGGGACAAATTTCATAAGCGTCCTGTGACCTTGTGAGGGGCCAATCATTAGCTCCCTCGTTGTCCATTTATCGGTTCCTGCCCGGCCATTCTTAGGAATTGGTTTGACTCTCTGGAGGGAGAATTAAGTGCCCATCCTAGCCTCCTAAGTGATTAAAATAACTAGCCAAGCCTTTAGAATTCAAGGAAATTTTTACCCTCTTGAAGGTCATTCACTCTTCTTAAGGATTTTTTATGACCATCTGGGTTGACAGCAAAACTCGGGCTTAGTAAAACCCAACCGAAGGACACGGGGATAGTGCGCAAAAACATATTATTTTGAGGGCGCTGCCTCAACCGACGCAACAAATCATTAACAGATGTACCTTTAAAATGAATTTAAAAGGGTATAACCAAAAATTAGGGGAATAACATGAAAGACGTACGGATCATCAAGCGTTACCAGAACCGCAAGCTCTATGACACTTTCCAGAGCTGCTATGTTACACTCGAAGAGATCGCTCAGATTATCCGCGAAGGCCACGAGATCCAGGTCATCGATAATAAATCTAAGAACGACATCACTTATATGACTCAGATCCAGCTTCTTTTCGAGCAGGAGCGCAAGTCACTCAAGCCGGGTAACACCGAGCTTCTCAAGCGCGTCATTCGCTCTGAAGAAGGTACTCTTACTGGTTACATCGCTGGTCTCGAAAGCAGACTCAACCTCACTTTCGAGATGCCTGCTGCGACCGTCGTAACAGAGATGCCTGCTTTCGTAGCTGGTCTTAACTCTTCTATGGAAAATCCTGCTACTTTGAACTAGTCTTAGTTCATGAGTAAGACAATTTCTTTAATGCTCATGGCCGCAATTGCGGCCATGAGTTTTTTGACCCCCGCCTCTTCCCTGGCCCAGCCAGTTCCACCCAAATCATTTACACCAAAAATCAAAACTCCGAATACTTCAGCAGAACTGCGGACAAAAGATGCCGTGAAAGATGATGTGGAAGAAGAGGCGCTGCCAAGAGACGCTAAGGTTCAAGTACATTCTGGTTCACCCAGACGGCTGCAACAGCATGGTTTAGGTTTTGGACTTGGGCAAACTTCCCTTCTAGGCGACTACGGTAAATACGGTAACGATAAAATAGCTTTGGACCTTCTTTACTCCTACGCCGCTAGCTACTCATTTGACCTGCTGGTGAACGCTCATGTCTCCGAGCATCGGGACAACGACGAGCGCATGAGAGTCATGGGACTCACGTCTTCTATCAAGGGACGATTCGTCGAGTATGACAACCTCTCACCATTTTTTCTAGGTGGACTGGGCTTCTACGCTCCCCGGGCCAAGCGCGGTTCTGGCGGCGATGCCAAGTGGTCCGATCAGAAAATGACCTTTGGATTAAACTTCGGCGGCGGTGTTGATCTTCGCCTGAACGAGCATTATGTTGTTGGCGTAATGGGACAGATGCACTGGCCATTCAAGGTGGAGCAGGACAACATGTCTGATCTCAAAGGCTATTATTTCAAGCTCCTCATCACCGGGATGTATCTTTTCTAATGACCAAGCCCCGCCGCCTATACATATTCACTGGCAAAGGTGGCGTGGGTAAAACAACACTGGCCAAGGCCTTCACCCGTTGTTTACTTGAGCACGATCTCCAAGCGGCTTATGTCACCTTACAGAATCAATCCCTTGGTGAACGGAATACCGGCACAAAGGATTCTAAGGTTGACGGTATTCGCGAGATTTCACTTGATCTCGAAGATGCTGCTCGCGGATACATCGAGAAAAAGCTCGGCTCAAAGCTCATTGCATCCTGGATCGTTAAAACCCCCTTCTTTCGCGCTCTGGTCAACATGATGCCTGGCTTTAGTTACTTGATCTTTTTGGGGAAAATGCTTCAGTTAGGAGCTGACGACCCACGCCTTATTTTAGTTCTGGATGCACCGGCCTCTGGACACGCCTTAACCATGATTGAAAGTACAACCAACTTCCAACAGATCTTCGAGAGTGGTGCGATTTTTGATGATACGATGAAGATGCTGAGTCGACTGAATGACCCAGAGTATACCAAAATCCATGTCGTGAGCTTGCCAAGCTTGATGTCCTGGCAGGAGGCGCAGGAACTTAGGGCCGGGCTGATCCAACGGACACCGGTTACAGTAGATATCACCGTCAATAATTGCCTTTATCCCCTGCTCGAAGAGAATCTGGATGAACTTCCAGCGGGCCTGCGGGAGAAGGCCTTGTACGAGCGCCAGCTCGTTTCAGAACACCGAGATCAGATGCGTTGCGTTCTTCCTCACTCGCTCGCTCGGGATACTGCGTTGGTACAGGCGGATTTACTTGGGTCCCTCCCTAATCTCATATAGAATGAGAGGACTTTAAAAGGATCCCGAAGTGACACTTACCAGTAAATCATTCGAGATTTTCTGTGGCACCGGTGGAGTCGGTAAGACGACTCTCGCTACCGCTCGGGGAATTGCACTCGCAAAGGCGGGGAAGCGAGTCCTACTCATAACCATCGATCCGGCCCGTCGGCTCAAAGATCTCTTGGGCCTCTCCGGAGACCAGGTTGGAGAAGTGGTACCGGTTGAAGTTATAGGAGTGAAACTCCACGCTCTTCTCATGTCTCCAGAGAAGACCATCCTCCGCATGTCGCAAAAGTATCAGAAACCGGATCTCGCCACTAATAGGATTGTGCAGATCCTCTCCCGGCCCTACGGAGGAATGAATGAGATTTTGTCTCTGGTAGAGGTGCAGATGCAGTTTGAGACCGGCTCCTATGACGTCGTGGTCCTGGATACTCCACCAGGAGCACACTTCCTGGACTTCCTCGAGAGCTTGAGTAAAATTCGCTCATTCTTCGATCAGAATTTCATGGAGATTTTTAGCTATCTCGGGCAAAAAACCGCCCAGGCCGGCAAGAAAGTCTTTGGCCGTGGAATTATCAATCGCTTCATCTCGGGTGGTGTCCGAAAACTCCTGAGCTATCTTGAGGCAGTCACTGGTGGCCAGTTCATCGACGACTTTATCCAAGCTGTTCAGATCATCTACCAGTCCAAGGACGCATTTATGAAGGGCCTCTCCCTTCAGGATCGGTTGAAATCCCCTCGTGAGTGCAACTGGTTTCTCGTGACCTCTGTGGAGCAAGGTAAGGCCTCGGAGGCGATTGAACTTCGCTCCCATGCTGGCCATTTCATCCACCAGGATCACTTCCTCGTGCTCAACAAGTGCCTTGCAAAAGACCTTGAGACCTGGACACCGACCGACTTAAAAATGAAGGCCGTGAAAAAATCGTTAACGGACAATGAGCAAGATCTAAAAGGACTTCTCCGTAACGTATTTCCCATGGTCCTCGAGTTCCCAGAGGTTATCAGTTTATCGCCGATCGAACACCTAAAACACCTAACGGAAAAATGGAATTCCTATGCCTCACAAAGTTAATACGAAGGCCGAGCTCGAACAGTTTATTTGCAAAAGTTGGAATCTGGTCAACGATTGGATCGACGGCGAGCAAAGGGGCCTACCACAACCCCTTACTTCCAGCGTTGACGTCCGCGAGAGCCGGACGAAGTACGCCCCTGTGGATCATAATATGTATCCCGCCGGCTTCAATAATCTCTGCAGTAAAGATCTCCTGAACTGCTCGGATCATTTCCGGAGATGCTTCGATTCTATAAAACCCGGTCTTCGCCGTGTTGGCCTTCTCCCTGAGTCCCATACAAAGAACAAGTACTACCTCGATCATTTGTATAAACTTAAGTCAACAATTGAGATGGCCGAGGCGGAAGTCATTTTGTTCTCCCCCGATCCTAACCTCTTCCTTGAGAGTGGTGGGAACCTGGTTGAACTCGAATCCTTCTCGGGACATCGCCTTGAAATTCATCGAGCACAAGTTCAGGACGCACAGTTTATCGCCATGGATCCAGCGATCCGCTTCGATTTTGAGGCCATCCTTTTGAACAACGATCAGTCCGTACCTCTCGAGGTGAATTGGCGGACAATTTCGACACCGGTGCTACCGTCACCCTACGCCGGCTGGTTTAAGCGCCAGAAGATCCACCACTTCAAACATTACCAAGAAACCGCGAACCGATTCTGTCATCAATTTGAGATTAACCCTGATTTGATTCAGGCCCAGTTCTCGTCCGTCGATAACGTCGACTTCAATACCAAAGAGGGCCTCGATGAAATCGCCGCCGAGGTGGATCGTGTTCTGGCAACTCTACCGGCCGGGGCGTCGGTATTTGTAAAGGCCTCTCAGGGAACCTACGGAATGGGGATCTCAGTTGTCGCGAGTGGGGACGAGATTCGCTCCATGAACCGAAAAGTTCGAAACAAAATGGACGTTGGAAAAAATAACCTCAAGTTCACCTCTGTCCTGATCCAGGAGGGTGTTGAGACGATGGTGAAATATGACGACGCGCCGGCAGAGGTGACGATCTATCTCGTCAACGGGAAGAGTTCTGGTGGTTTCATGCGCACAAACCCACTCAAGGGAACTCAGGCAAACCTGAACGCCCAAGGGATGATTTACCAGAAGCTGTGCCTCTCTGACGTGAAACAGGACTGTGACCACACTATTAAAGAAGCAGTATATTCGGTGATCGCCCGACTTTCGGTCCTCGCCGCCGCATATGAAATGAAAGAGCTAACGGAGTAAAAATGAAAGAAATGAAGTTTGAGACAAAAGTAATCCACGTCGGTGGCGAGCCAGATCCGGTAACCGGCGCGATCATGCCACCCATTTTCCAGACCTCTACCTACGTCCAGTCATCGCCGGGCGCGCACAAGGGCTACGAGTACACACGCTCGCACAATCCGACACGCACCAGACTTCAGGAGTGTCTTGCAGCAACTGAGAACGCCAAGCACTGCTTTGTGACAGCTTCGGGCCTCGCGGCTTCGACTCTGATTATGCATATGCTGCCTAAGGGATCGAAGATCCTCTGTGGTGATGACGTTTACGGAGGAACCTACCGCCTCTTCTCGAAGGTCTTTCCGGATATCCACCATTTCAAGTTTGTCGATACGACGAACGTCAAGACCTTTGAAGCAGAGATCGCGGAGTTCAAACCAACTTTGGTGTGGCTTGAGACACCGACGAATCCACTTTTAAAAATCTCTGATATCGCGGCAATCTCTGGTTTGGCGAAAAAGCACGGAGCACTGACCGTTGTGGACAATACCTTCATGAGCCCGTACTTCCAAAATCCACTGGACCAGGGAGCGGATATCGTTCTCCATTCGATGACCAAGTTCATCAACGGCCACTCCGACGTGGTCGGTGGTGCCCTGATGTTTAACTCCGATGAGATCAGAGATAAGATTTTCTTTTATCAGAATGCTATTGGCCCTTGCCAGTCACCATTCGACTCCTGGCTAGTCCTCCGGGGCCTCAAGACTCTGGCAGTTCGAATGAAGCAGCATGAACAGAACGCGATCAAGATTGCGGCCTACCTCGAACGCCACCCCAAGGTTGAACGAGTTGTTTACCCAGGACTAAAATCCCACCCTCAGCACGAGTTGGCCAAGAAGCAGATGAAAGGGTTTGGAGGGATGATCACGTTTTTCCTCAAAGGCGGAATCGTCGAGTCCCGTCGCTTCTTAGAGAATGTGAAACTCTTCGCCCTAGCGGAAAGCCTCGGAGGCGTTGAAAGTCTGGTGGATCATCCTGCAATCATGACCCACGCCTCAATCCCGAAAGAGGTTCGAGAAGGACTTGGGATTTATGATAACTTAATCCGGCTTTCTGTAGGCATCGAGGATGGCGATGATCTGATCAACGACCTCGAGATCGCTTTCGCTAAAGCGTAGTAACAGACTTTGGAGGTCCGGAGTGCATGGGTTCTACCTGCGCCTCCGGGTTCTCTTTCTTGACTTCTATCTCTTGCTTCGGGAGGCCCCCCGGTATCGGAGATCCCTCTATGCGTTCAATAAAGATATCTGGAACTTCAGTGTACCGACTAAAGATTACAGACTCATTAAGGTATCTCTTTAAGAGCAAGTAAGTGCAATATGTCTTGCCGTGATCGGATCCTAGATTATCCCGATCACCCTCAGCAAAGATAAGACCATCATCTTGAATCACATCCATGAGGACGTAGAACTGGGAGCAGAAGTCAGAGGTATCCCGTGTCTTATCGGCGTTCTGGCAGCTCACTTCTTTCTTCGCCACGTCTACGCCGGTGGCGGAGGTCACTTTGATATGCACCGGCTCCCGGCAGACGTCGACGAACCATTCTCGAGGAAGATACTTTCGGTGTGTCACATGGATGAGGCAATTTTTTTTGTTAATCACAAACTCTTGCTTCAGAAGTCCGAAGAGTGGACCTCGCTGAATCATCTTCATCTTGTACGATGAATCTACACAGCTCTTCGAGCTGAAGCGGGCCTCTAGAGCGTAGGCATTCGAAAGTGAGAAGAGCAGTACGAAACTATACTTTATGAATGCCATGTCTGGTAACCTCCATCAGCGCGACGGTCGCGTCTCGTTTTAAAAATCCGGCGCCACTGGTTTCCTTGAGCGCGATGAAAAGTTCGGCCAGAATCTCGGTCGCAGGCAAGTGCATGTGACCTTCGATAACAGTGGCAAGCACTTTCCCCGGGTAAGCTTCCTTCCAATTAAAAAGGAATCCTGAAGAGAAAACAATGACTTTCTCAGCCTTTTCGAGCCGAAACGACTGCCCCCGAACCGGCCTCACCGGCCCCTTAGGAAAACTAAGGAGCTCGGCCTTACTGTCCGTTAAGAAAGTCAGAGTTTGAGAAGCGAGGTCGATTTCGGTAAGAAGGAGATCGACCTCGGCGCGTGTTTTCCGCGTACTATTAATAGTCTCGGCTTCGGCGCGAAAATCTACCAGAAATTTCCCCGGGTCAAAACCTCGCTCTTTGTGCTGAGCAAGGACTCCAATGACTGCGCTCGAAATGAGATAGGACTGGCTTGAGAGCAGAATCTGATACACTTTGGTTGAGGTTTGAATCAGATCGTAGAGCTCGCCGCCGCCACCATTGCCGGCAGCGTACCGATTCTGGAACTGGATTCCACGGATCTCCTCTGTTCGCCGGGGAACAAGGGCCGCATGCAGGTGTTTTGCACGGTGCATCTCCTCCTCCGCGTTCTGCAGCACCTGGTCCAACTCAAGGCTAAGCTGCGCCATGTGCTTCTGTAGCTTGCGCTGGTCCTCAAGAAGGCCCCAAAGAAACTGGAGCTGGTTCGACAGGATAGTCCAGTTCAAGGGCGGCATCGGCAGCCCATGGCCACCAATAATTTTAGAGAGGAGTGGAGCCTCGGCTTCAACCCATAGTCGGGCCTCTTCGTCCGTCGCATCGTAAAAGAAGATGGCACCAAGGAAGGTATTTAAAACAGCGCGAAAGGCGTCAAGTTTATCACGCTTGACCATGAGGGTGCGCGCGTCGATCAGGAGTACGTCGGTCCGCCGAGTGAGTCCAAGACCAGAGAAGGCAGCGGCGTCTAGAATCGTGAGTTCTTCGAAGAAATCGTAGAAGGCAAAGTCTTTGGATTCCAGGGCTGGTCTGACAAAGTTCCGTTCGTCCAGGATGATCATTTTTCAAGGCCCTCTTGTCGATAAAAACCCGTAGTTACTGAGGCTTAGATGCGGTCGTGAGATATATCATATTTTACCGTTTATTTTTCCGCAAAACAACCGAAGAGAAACCATCAGGTGACGAGGATCACCGGAAGAGTCTTAGCGTTTGCTGGAGAAGCATGAAAAGAAACAACGTCTTCGAGCTACCATCACTGAGTACGGCGCTGTCCCTTCTGGGTATGGCATCGCAGGTGGAAAGCCTCAAGGCCGATAACAAAAAAATCAGCGAACAGGCCGCCCGGACCATCCTTAAGGCCCTCGATGCGAAAGATAATTATACTTTTGCTCATAGCATGCGTGTCGCTTATTTCTCAATCGTAACAGGATCTCAAGCGGGCCTCAATCCGGATCAGATGTACGAGCTCGAAATCTCGGCCATCTTCCATGACATCGGAAAGATCGGAACACCCGACGCAGTGTTGAATAAACCCTCTCGCCTGACCGAGGACGAGTTTCTTGTCATGAAGAAGCATCCAGAAAATTCCTTCGAGATTCTCAAGGACTTTCCTTACTTCGAAAAGATAGCAGTTAATGCCCAACTCCATCACGAGCGCTTTGACGGGAAGGGCTATCCTCTAGGCCTTAAGGGTGAAGAGATTCCTCTTGCTGCCAGAATAATACTGATCGCAGATACATTCGATGCCATGACATCAACTCGCCCATACCGGAAGGGACTGCCCTACGAGGTCGCATTCGACGAACTCAACCAATTTTCGGGATCCCAGTTCGATCCTGCTCTCGTACGGCTATTTATCGAGGGGATGCATCAGGAAGCCAAGAAAGGTGAAGAACAGTTCTACATCCCGCTTCTAGATCGCCGTTTTAATAAGAACGCAGCTTAGACATCAATCGCAAAATTCGGTCTTAGAACTGGATGATACCATCCGATTCTGCATGTTCTCGCAGCCCTTCAACGTCTCGTAGACACTCTGGGGATAACATTCTATTTTCTTACCCAGATACTTCAGAGAGGAGTGATTATGCTCACAGGTCCTGAAGCTTGGGGCATCGACACAGGCCCAGTGTTTGCCTTGGCAGTTGTAAACAAGCCCACGTCCACGATACTCATAATCTGGAGGAGCGACATATTCTTTTTTCTGCTCAACTGGCTTACTTCCCTTCGCTTGTTTCTCGAGGTCTTGAAGGATCTGATCGGTGATCGTTTCACCACCGGCCGTGGTGGGCTCGGTGCCGTCGACACTATCCGTGGTAGTCGGTGTATTGTCCGACGTTGGTTCAGAGGTCGGAACGTCGGTGACGGGAGTTTCAGTCTGACTAGGTTCAGTAGTTGGAGTAGAGACTGTAGGTGATTCTGTTGCCGGTGCTTCTGTGGTTGGCGCCGTGGTCGTCGGTGATTCCGTTGCCGCTTCTTCTGTCTTTGGAGGATCGGTCACCGCAGGGCCAGGCTCAGCGGGAAGCTCAGTTGACGTCACTTCCACGAGTGAGTCATCGTTTGTTTCTTTCGTTCCTTCAGTCGTCGGTGTTTCAGTCACAGGAGTTTCTGTAACCGGATCGACTTTCTTGTCTTCTACCACCGCCACGTTCTTCTTGGGCCGCTTTTTAAGCGTTGTCACGGGCACTTCAGGTGACTCAGCATCAGGGGGGAATATTTCGTCGGAAAGAAGGATCACCACGACACCGACCCCAATACTTATCTGCAGGATACGACTAATCTTCTTCTTTTTCTCAAAGCCCTCGTCCCCCTCTTTAAGCTTGCGAAGATTAGTGATGGAGGTAAGAGAAGATTTTAGGCGATCTTTAAGGGATAACTTCTCGTGCTCTTCCGTGCCACCATCACCCACGGAGACGTTGGTCGCCTCCGTCTCATCAGGAGAATCGGAGGTCTCGTCGATCTCTTGGGACTCGTCGTCATCTGCCTTGGGCTTCTTCCCGAAGGGCAGCTTCGACTTCAAGTCATTAAGTAGTTTGTCGAGGATAACCCCTCCTGTGAATTGGGTCTTGTCCTAAGCCTTAGTTATCCAGTATTCTCATTATAAATGGGCCTGTGTTATTTGCAATAAAATCCCACCGGACATCAAGGACTTATCCGTGACGACGAACCGAGACGAAGGTGTCATCAAGTTTAAACTGACACTAAAACGTGCGCCCGCGCCGGAAATGAATCAAGTCATTGCCCTTGAAAAATGGCGGGCCCTGTTTTTTAAGCTAGGTCTCATCGGAGAATACCCTATCGACAAGATCGGCTATGGAAACCTCTCCTCGCGTCTTGGGGCGAAGACCTTCATTATTACCGGTAGCCAGACGGGACACCTCGCCCATCTCCAGGCCCATCACTATACCCGGGTGATCGACTGCGACTTGAAAAAGGGGTCTGTGACGGCCGAAGGCTTGATTCCACCGTCGAGTGAATCTCTCACCCATTACGGTATCTACCGGGATAATCCGGCCGTGAGCTACGTTTTTCATGTTCACCATCAAAAACTCTGGGACCTTCTCTGTGCCGGGCCTTACGACTTTATAGATGAAGACATCGCCTATGGTACGGAGGAAATGGCGGAGGCAGCAGCGAGACTACTCGTAGGGAAGACCTCAGGTATCTTCGTCATGAAGGGCCACGACGACGGCATTGTTTCCTATGGCGCCACCGCTGAAGATGCTGGCCGCGTTATCTTAGACCTCTACCGGAAACTCGCATCCAGGCAGTAGCGAGCGAAGTTCCGCCAGCCGCGCCCACCCGATGACCGCCGACGGGGCAGTAAGGAAAAAGACCTCGAAGCGTGTATCTCCTGGAGAGAGGTAAAAAAGCCCAGGGACTTTTTCCACTCGTCTCTGGATGAAGGAGAAAACATCGAGGACCTTTGGCGGCCGAACCAGAAAAAAAAGTGACCATGTGTCATCGCCGGCGAAGCGCTTCGAGAGAAGCCAGGCCATCAGTCCCATCGTTTTTCGATAATTAATCTCAGTAATAGTCCTAATGAGGGATTTACCCTGACTGACGAAGCTGAAAGAATCCACGCTGTAACCGCCTCCAACACCCTCCTCTGAAACAAAGTCTCGGATGAGTGCAAATTCACGAAGAAATTGTGCCCAGCATTCACTCTCGTGCTCTGAGAAAAAACTCAGTGAAGCCACTGTAGGGTTTCGGAGATCAGAGAAGAGAGTCCCCTTATACTGGAAGCGCGCATCGACAAGATTCTGGTAGCAGATGACCTCGTCTGGAGAAAGGACGTAGTGAGAAAAGTCCCGATGACGTTCCAAGAGTGGCTCAGCGATGAGTCTTCCGGAGCGTGCGAGGATCTGAGAGAGAGCTTCAAGAGGGGTCCCTGGGGACCAAATGTGGAAGTTCTGGCCCGACATTCCGTAGGGTGATTTTAAAAGATACCGAGTTACGGGTTGAGGATGAAAATCCTCTGCGACTGACACAAGAGTTGTATCCGGTGAGAAAGGGATGATAACTTCCTTCGAGTTGAGGCGCTGCTCTTTTGGGAGGTCGGTAAGTGGGCCCCACCAATTTTCTACGACACCATCTAGGGTCACCTCGGGAGTTCTTCCCGTCAGCTCTTCTACGTGCCGGAGATATTCCGGAGCATAAGATTTTTGGGAATACAGTGGGCGCTCATCAAGAAAGAGAGCGAGAAATTCGATAGATTCATTAATAATCCGAGGCCCGGTCTTGCCACTAAAAAGGGCAATTTCGTAGTCAGCATTCACTCGAACCGCTTTCGAATCCGAAGACTTCATCAGTGCGAGCGCTTCGTCACTTTAAAAGGATCCTGAAAGGCCATAAGCTCAGTCACAAAGGCTTCATCCCCTACCGCTCGCCGACGAAGTTCAGGGTCGAAGTCTATCCCTCGCGCCCGGGCGGGTGTCAGGGGCCAAGGGAGAACACTCTGGTAATAACTCCAAAGATCCTTATCCTCCTTCCACCTCTTCATCCAATGGGCCCCAAACGCCACATGCGTGACTTCGTCGGCCAGGACGGTTTCGAGGATTCCGGCCGTTGTAGCATCATCATTTTTACGAAAGAGACGGGCATAGAACTGAGCGAAATCGAGGTTAGCGGCTTCAAAAGTGAGCGCCATCACTGCCGTATACTCGGCCGGAGTTGCAAGTTTTTCCATCTGCCGCCAGAAATAATCGTTAAGTGGAAAATCCCCGAAGTCGAATCCCAGCTCGCGGAGACGACCTACGTAGAGGCTTAGATGAATTTGCTCATCTTTAAGGGCGCTAAGGATGCCCTTTTTAAAGCGAATATCATCTTCGGTTTCGTGGGGATAAATCAGCAGCGCAGTCGCCATCATTTCGATGGCGAGGAGTTCGTGATTAGCAAAACTGTGAAGAGCGATGGCCTTATTTTCTGGCACCATGAGGTGATGAGACTTAGGGAACTTGATCTGCTTATCAGAGAAAGCAATCCGTCCCTGCCGACCCGGGTGAGGCGGAATCTTGTATGAAATCCTTCCGTTCCAATGAACGGGTGCCTCAAGGAGCTTACTTTCCAGAGTTTCGCCCTCGAGAATCGAACGAGCGAAGTCATGGTAGCTAATCTTATCGGTGTTTTCTGAAGGCCTGAGCTGCATCATTTTTTTTACCATCTCCACCAGGTTTCGCTCCTCCAGAACGGCGGCGCTTGTTGCGCTTGCCCCCCTGACCAGGGCCACTGCCCGCACTACTATTTCCTGAGCCCTGAGCTGGACTTCCCTCGGCCCGGCCTGGAGCTGGACGGTCACGGTTCTCATGACGTCGCCCTTGGTTCCGGTCATTCCGAGGGCCACCACCCCGCCGGTCGCCTCGACCGCCAGGGCCATCACCAGGAGAAGCCTCTCGCGGAGGTCTGCGACTGAAGCGACGCTTGGAGAAGCACTCATCGCAGATATTAAAGCGAGCATTGGCCGGCATCTTACAGCTACAGTTCGAGCAAGTCTTACCGATCTTATCCGAAAGGAGCGCATTCAGGCGCTCAATAGCCTTCGACTTGTTCTCAAGGAGCTGGTGCTCTTCGAACATGAAATTTTTCTGATCAAAGTGACGCGAGAGCCATTGGTAGAGTTCCACGCACTTGATAGAAGTCTCAAGATAGTCGATATTATCTGAGCTCTCATCAATCGGTTCGTTATAGATGCTCTGGCCACTCACGTAGTGATTCAGAATCCAAAGGTAATACTGAACGTGCTCGATGAGCCCAAGGTTTACCGGGGCGCAGGCGAAGCCAAAGATCTCAGAGTTAGACAACGTCCGATTTTCATCGGCGGCCTCGACCATCTCCGCAAGCTCGATCATCTCTTTCATATCGACGCAGTAGAAGGGCTTCTCAAAGGTCATGGTATTAAAAAGGAGGAGGAATTCAGAGAGCTTGAGTGTTGGGAGCCCATGCATATCCAGGGCATTATTCACAGAACTGAAGATGTCGAGGTCCGGACCGACCATCGCCTTTCCCTGCTGGCCAAGGTGATAGCTCAGGGCCTCTTGGAGAATCCCCAGACCACCTTCCACCCGATTGAGCGTCGTCACTTCTCCCACGGGAAAGCGGTTAAAGCGCCCGGCACGGCCTGCGATCTGCTTGATCTCCGAAAAAGAAAGTTGGTTCTCTTTATTATCGACGAACTTTGAGAGGGTCGAGAAAACGATTCGTTTAACGGGAAGATTCATTCCCATCGCGATGGCGTCTGTGGAAACCATAATGTCGGTTTCGCCCTCATCGAACTTCCGCGCCTGCTCACGACGGACCTCCGGTGAGAGGCGACCATAGACGATGGAAACCTTGAAATCAAGCTCCTCCAGATCCGCCTTGTATTTCAGAGCGTTCCGACGAGAGAAAACAATCAAGGCATCATTTTTCTGGAGTTCGGTCAGCGGAATCTGGTGCTTTAAGACATGCAGCTCGGTCATCCGATTATACTCTCGGACTTCAAGGGTATCTCCACAGAGTGCAAGAATTTTCTTAACGAGCTCAAGGACCGAGTGATCACCGCAGATGTGAACCTCGTCGGCCTGGATGTTCACCAGGGCCCGGGTCCAGGCCCAACCACGTTGCGGATCAGTGAGCATCTGAATCTCGTCAATCACGCAGCAGTCAAAGTGAGTCTGAAGCTTCGCCATTTCAATGGTCGAAGAAAAATGAGTGGAGTTGGGAATTTCTACAACTTCTTCACCCGTAAGAAGAGTGGTTGGAACACCCTTGTTATTCATAGTATCGAAAAGCTCAGACGCCAGAAGTCGGAGTGGCGCCAGGTAGCACCCCTTCGGCGCCTTACAGAGGGCCTCGATGGCGTGGTAGGTCTTTCCTGAATTCGTCGGTCCCATGTGGTAGACGATTTTTCGGTTCATCCGACGAGCATCGGCGTGGAGCCAGAACTGCCCCAGGTATTCCCGGAGAATTCCTGAAGATACGTCCTTTCGTTTCAGCGCAAGGATAGCCGAAGTAAAGCGTTCGAATTCTTTTCTAAGAAACTCTTCTCCCTTCCAGATATTTGTCTCAAGCTGAAGGTAGAACCGCTCGTATTCTCCCTGGGCAACGAGTTCCGGCTTAAGACCCCGTTCCACGAGGAGCGTATTGAAGAAGACGCTCAGCTTCTCCTTATAAACTTTACCTAAATCAGATTTGGGACCAAACTTGGTGCGAAAATAGGCCTTAACTTCGGTTTCAAGTTTATTCACGGAAGAGCGCTTGAGCTTGTTCCGCATCTGATGAAAGTTTTTATCCAGATTTTTTTTAAGATCGAAGACTGCGTTTGAAATATCGCCAATCTTGCGAACGAGGACCCAGTCATGAAGCTTCTCTTCGGCCTTATCGATGATCGATGTTTGTGCAGCGTAGACCGCTTCACGAACCTGAGTCCGATAATCCCCGAGGCACTGGACGCACTGACAATCAAGATCCTTGTCCACGAGTTTCATGTCGAAATTAGTCTTCAGGAGTTCCTGAGTCTTGACGTGACCGACACTCTTATGTTCGACCCAGGCCTTATAGGTGTCCTGGTATGACGAAACAAGTTCGGTACTAAAACTTCCTTCGACAAGCATTGGGTATGTTGTTGTGACCGGAAAGAGGTAGTCTTCGATTAAGCAAGTTTCAACGATCGCCTCGCGGTCGAAAACTTCACGAACGCGACCAAAATTCTTCTCAAAGAGGGATTCTAGGGAGGGATGCAAATCGATCAAAGCGCGGGTCTCAACAGCTATGAACTCAAGTGCCTGAAGAACTGCCTGAGATTGCTCAAGAGAACGGATACTGGGGGATGTATCGTCCCCCAGTATGCTCGTTGTTAAAAGTGCTTTACGTGATGTTTCTAGATTAGTGCGGATTTCCTGGTACAGAGACCGTAATTCATTACTCAAAATTTTTTATCTTCCTGTTAGTTCGCTAATTCCACTACGAAAGACGTAGCTAGCTTAGCAAACTTAACAGAGTGCTGTGCGTTACCGCCAGCAGTTTCTAATGTATCACGACCCGTATGGATACTACCGTTGATATCTTCCATGTTGGATTCAAAAGGCATAGACGCCGGGTAACCGTTAGCAGTCCAAGAAGCGTGATCCGAGCAGCCATAACCACAGCGAGAATAACCCCATGGAACCTTCACGTACTCATCAATGAGTCTGCCCAAAAACTCATTCTGAGCAGCATTCGTAAAATCTGACATCATGACAATGTCCTTATCCACAGTTCCTTTGAAGAGAGTCATATCTAGCTGCATGACACCGACGACTTTCGCGGCTTTTTGCTTATAACTTGCAGCGATC
Source organism: Pseudomonadota bacterium (assembly GCA_027487685.1). Taxonomy (GTDB): domain Bacteria; phylum Bdellovibrionota; class Bacteriovoracia; order Bacteriovoracales; family Bacteriovoracaceae; genus Peredibacter. The sequence continues at coordinate 22,369 of JAIYDC010000133.1, forward strand.
TCTTTTGATCCGAGAAGACCAACCTCTTCTGCGGCGTAGCCCATAAACTGGACCGTTCTCTTCGGCTTAAAGTTGGCGTCCATAAGGATGCGAATCGTTTCCGTGATTGTTGCAATCCCAGAGGCGTTATCATCAGCACCCGGAGCACGACTGTTGGCACCACCGAACATGCCCGCGATGGAGTCCGCGTGGCCGCCCACCACAACTATTTCATCTGGACGCTCCGAACCCGTGATCGTCATGACGATCGAGGCCTGTGGCCACTTAGGGTGCTTCAGGAGCTCCACTGTGACGTCGTTACGGCGACGAGCAAGATTGGCCCATGTATCTCGGATAAACTCAGATGATTTAACACCGGTGTCGGACTTATAGTGGCGGGTATTAAATGCCGTGAGCTTCTCAATCATCGCGCGGATGGAAGCTTCTTCAACCCGTGCCACCACTGGCGCAGTGAAGGCCTGCTGGTCGATGGCATAATCACTGAAGATTGCGCGCTTTGCAAAATGAAGGTCTCCCTGAGAATTTAACGCCTCCATGGCCTCCTCACGGGAGTCATGCTGAATGAAACCACCGCACCGGTGAAGCTCGTGGTGGATCACGTCGGAGAGCTGTTCGACTTCCCGGGCCGAAAGGTTCACGACAGTTGCGCCTTCGGCCGAGTAGACCGCTTGTACGGATTTATTGAGCTTGGGACGGATTTTGGCCAGCACCTGATTGTCGACAGTCACCCAATGGGAGTTGGGACTAGCAAAAGCTGTGGCCGAGAGAGAAAGTACCATCAATCCAAATATCTTTTTCATTTTTTTCCATCCTTGCTACAAAAATGATTGATACAATTAACACATAGATTAATCTTGAACGGAAGGTAAGTTCTATGACTTTACCTTACAAGAATCGGCCCACTTAGCGCACGAGGAGAATCATGAAAACCGCTCTGACGGAAATGCTAGGGATAGAATTACCAATCATTATGGCGCCGATGTTTCTTGTGACCAACACAGAGATGATCGTTTCGGCAGCAGAGTGCGGGATCGCCGGCTGCATTCCCGCCCTTAACTTTAGGACCATAGAGGATCTGGAGACGGGAATAAAAGAGATTAAGTCGCGCACCAAGAAGCCTTTCGGTGTGAACCTCATTGTGAATAAATCCAATGTCCTGGCCCGAAAGCAACTCTTCAAGTGCCTTGATCTCGGCGTCTCATTCTTCATCACCTCTCTGGGTTCACCTGAGGAAGTGATAAAGGAGTCTCGGAAGCATGGGGTCCGCGTGTTCTGCGACGTGATTGAGGAGACCTACGCTAAAAAAGTTGAGGCCCTCGGAGCTGACGGAGTTATTGCCGTTAACTCCGGCGCTGGAGGTCATCGCGGGAATCTCCCCGCTTCCATCTTGGTTCCCGCTCTTAAGGCCACATGTAAAATCCCGGTCATCTCCGCCGGCGGTGTCGGAAACGGCGCTGGTATTCTCTCCATGCTGGCCCTCGGGGCCGATGGCCTCTCTATAGGCTCGCCTTTCATCGCTACGAACGAGGCTGGCGTTACGACAGAGTATAAGCAGGCCTGCATCGACTACGGCGCGGAAGATATCGTGGTGACGACGAAGCTCTCCGGTACTCCCTGCACCGTCATCAACACCCCCTACGTGAAAAAGATCGGCACCGAACAGAACCTGGTCGAGGGGCTTTTGAACAAAAGTAAGCAACTTAAGAAGTACGCAAAGATGGTGACCTACTACAAGGGCATGAAGCTGCTCGAAAAGGCGGCCTTCAGTGCTTCTTACAAGACCGTGTGGTGCGCTGGAAGCTCGATTGAATTCACGAAAAAGGTGGAACCGATCGCCACCATCGTTGAGCGCTACAAGAATGAGCTGAATGAGGCCCGGATTCAACTCACACGGACGCTGGAGTCATAGATGAAACTCATGTATAAGATGATCGATAAGCTCCTCGCCAATCCAACGTCTCTCAATATTCTCGGTCTCGACAACATCCTACGGATTGGCATTCCATTCAATGCCCCTCATGGCTTTAAAATTTTAAAGCTAGGCCCTGATGAGGTCGTGGTGGCACTTCCGAATAGAAAGCTGAACCAAAACCATCTCGGAGGAGTCCATGCCTGCGCTATGGCGACAGTCGGGGAGTACGCCGCAGGGATGTCGCTCCTGACTTCCTTCGGTATCTCCCGCTACCGCCTGATCCTCGCCGAGCTTAACGTTCGCTATACGTACCAGGGACGCGTGGACCTCCAAGCGGTTTGCTCACTCCGACAAATCGACCAATCGTTAGTTGCTGCGGGTCTTGCCTCCGAGGGGAAGCACCTCCAGCGGCTCACGACCCTCATAAGAGACAAAGAGGGCAAAGAGGTCGCCGAAGTTGAGACCGTCTGGCAGCTCAAGCCTTGGGAACAAGTTAGGACAAAATAATAACTAGCTGCCGCGCAAAAAAGGCGAAGAGGTAGGCCAGGGCCATGGTGTAGACCACCATGATAGAGGGCCAGCGCAAAGAATTTGTCTCTCGCTTCATGACGGCGAAGGTTGAGATACACTGAGGTGCAAACACAAACCAGATTAAGAGCGCAACCAAGGTGCCCAGGCCAAACTGCTGAGCTAGTGCCGTCGCCATATTCTGCTGATTCTCACCGTCCACTGCAAGGACCAGAGAGAGCGCACTCACGACAACCTCTCGGGCACCGATGCTCGGAATCAAAGCCGTTGTGATGCGCCAGTCGAAGCCCAGAGGTGCAAAAACAGGTTCAAAAAAGCGGCCTATATCGGCGGCGTAAGACTCCTCAATCTGAGTCACCCCATTCGTCTGGGGAAAAGTGACCAGCGCCCAGATCACGATACTCACAGCAAGGATAATTCCTCCAGCCTTTTTGATGAAAATCGTCGCCTTGTTCTTCATCGTTAAAAGAAGGTTGCGTGCTTTTGGGATCCTATAAGGAGGAAGCTCCATCAGGAGCATCGAAGGAGAAGACTGAGGAAGAGTATTTTTAAAGATCAGGGAGACCATGAGGGCAGAGCAAAAACCCAGCATATAGAGGGCAAAGAGTGCGAGACCCGGAAGCCGAAGCCAAGGGAGACCTCCCACTGCGATGTCAGGGATGACAGCAGCGATCAGTATGGCATAAACCGGCAGGCGGGCCGAGCAAGTTGTTAGCGGAATCACCAGCATGGTTATCAACCGCTCCCGATGATTATCGATCACACGGGTCGCAAGGATCCCCGGGATAGCGCAAGCGTGGGACGACAAAAGCGGGATCACAGACTTACCCGGAAGACCAATCCGTCGCATAACAGAGTCCATGAGAAAAGCCGCGCGCCCCAGGTAACCGACATCTTCCAGGAACTGGATAAAGAAAAAAAGTAAAACGATCTGTGGCAAAAAAACCAGAACGCCGCCGACCCCGCTGATGATCCCATCCACCACCAAACTCCGAAGTAGCGGCTGGGAAATCGTCGCAGTGGCAAACTCTCCGGTCATCGCAAATCCGGCCTCGATGACATCCTGAAGTGGAGAGGCCCAGGTAAAGAGGGTTTGGAAGATAAGAATCAGCAAAAGAAAAAGTGTAACGATCCCCCAAAATGGATGAAGCACGAGGCGGTCGATGCGCTCAGAAAATGTATCTGCTTTAAGTTTAGAGATTGTGACTTCAGTGAGAAGGGCATCAATCTGGCGGAAAATCTTATTCACATAGGCCGGGGCCCTGAAGACTTTCTGCGAGTGCTCCGGGACTTTTAATTCATACTGCTGGCCACGTCCAAGCTCAGCAGTGATAGCGCGCACCAGATTGGCGACGCCGTCACCGCTGGCAGCACTGGTAGGCACGACAACCGCACTCAGGCGCTCAGCAAAGAGGTCAAGGTCGAGTTCAAAGCTTCTTTTCTTGGCCTCGTCCATGAGATTGAGAGCAATAACGAGCGGGTAACCGAGCTCCTTCAGCTGGAATGCCAAATAAAGGGACTTATCAAGATTCGTAGCATCCAGGACGAGAACAAAGAGATCGGCCGAGGCTTCTCGCTCCTTTTTCAAGAGAAAGTCCTTTGTTACCTTCTCGTCCAGCGTCGTCGCGTCAAGGGAGTAGATACCAGGAAGATCGATGACCTCCAAGACGCGCACACCGTTATCACTCACCCAACCAGTCTTTTTCTCGACGGTTACCCCAGGGAAATTGGCGACACGCTGAAAACTTCCGGTCAGCTTATTAAAAAGAGCAGTTTTCCCCACGTTCGGCATTCCGACCAAGGCGATTCGAGGAATCACAGTAAGACCTCCACCTTGACGAGGCTTGCCTCGTCAAAAGAAAGCGCTACGCTACGACCTCGAACCTCGACCAGAAGTGGCTCTTTGAAAAGCGGTGCTTTCCGAGTCACTCGGATCACTTCACCGTGGAGAAATCCCAAATGCATCAGCCGGGATTCTAAGTCGGAAAGCTCTCGCTCCTCATCGGTGTGGAACGACCTCACGACAAGATTAGCATTCATCGGGGCCTGATTGATCGTCATAATTGTTTGGTATACCAAACTCTATCCACATTGGCCACCAAATTTCCAGTCCGCCAACCTATTAACTGACTAAGACACTGGCCTCTTTTTCGAACTACGATTAAAGTCTCTCCTACATCCGGAGGAATTATGAAGTCAGTAGCACTCTTTACATTCGTCTTTCTCGTGTCCTGCGCACAGCTAACGGAAAAAAAACCCGTCAAGCTCACAATCCTTCACACGAATGACCACCATGGCCGATTCTGGGCCAACAAAGACGGCGAGTATGGACTGGCGGCCCGGGCCACTCTCATTCGCCGACTCCGTGAGGAAATTAAGGCGAGCGGAGGTGAGGTTCTCCTGCTCGATGCCGGCGATGTGAATACCGGGATCCCCCAATCTGATCTCCTGGCAGCCGAGCCGGATTTCAGAGGCATGTCGGTGATCGGTTATGATGCCATGGCGATTGGTAATCATGAATTCGACAACTCCCTAAGCGTCATCCAAAAGCAGCAAGCGGAGTGGGCCAAGTTTCCATTTATTTCGGCCAACATTTACCATAAAAAGAATCTGAGTCGCGTCTTCCCTTCCCACATCACAAGAACATTGGGCGGAGTTCGGGTAGTTATCTTTGGGCTTACAACAGAGGATACTCCGAAAAAATCCAAGGCGGAGCACACTCAAGACATCACCTTCACACCGGCGGCGGAAGAGGCCAGGGCCCTAGTTCCGCAACTGCGCCCCAAGGCAGATGTCCTTATCGCTCTGACACACACCGGCCACTATCCTGACGAGAAGCATGGCTCAGACGCGCCGGGAGACGTGACAATTGCTCGCCAGGCACCGGGAATCGATCTGATTATAGGCGGGCATACCCAAAAGCCCCTCTTTAAACCGGATATCCAGAATGGAACCGTCATCGTACAGGCCCATGAATGGGGTAAGTACGTAGGCCGAGTGGATCTGGAAGTCCTGGATGGTAAGGTTCGTCTCACTGGTTACAAGCTTATTCCAGTTAACCTCAAAGATTCTCAAGAGCGCATCACTCCTGCTGCGGACCTCGAGAAGATGCTGAGACCGTACAAAGAAAAGGGTGAAAAGGCCCTGCTGATAAAGGTCGCGACAGCGGATGGGGAATTCATCGGAAAGCGAGAAGTAGTCCGGACCCAAGAAACAAACCTCGCAAACCTTATCACAAGGGCGATGCAGGCCAAATTCAAAGCGGACCTTGCGGTCATGAATTCGGGAGGCATCCGCGAGTCGCTTTTCCCGGGCGATGTCACCATCGAAAATATTCTGACTGTTCTCCCTTTCGGAAGCGAAATCGTGACGGCAGAATTAACAGGCGACGCACTCCGCAAGTATCTTGAAGAGGTCATCACTCTCGGCACACCTGGATCAGGAAGTTTTCCCCAGCTATCCGGAGTCGAGGTAATTCTGGATAAATCGACAGGTAAACTAAAAGATCTTCGGATCGGTGGCAAGGAAGTCAATCTTCAGAAAAAGTACCTTGTTGCCCTTCCGGAGTTTATCGCTAACGGTGGCGATAAGTATCCCATCCTCAATTTCAGAAAATATGGTCATGTGGATGCTGACGTTCTTAAGGAATACCTCCTCAAGGTGAAAACCTTGAAGACGCAGAACTTCTCTCCACGCAAAAACCTGAGGTACGAATAAGTCCGCTAGCTCGGAAGCACCGGCACGACTTCTTCGTACTTTGGCAGCTCGATGAGGAAGGTCGTATTAATGGCTTCGTCTTGATAGAAGAGCCGACCCTTATGCTCCTCAATAATACCTCGGGAAATACTTAATCCAAGACCCGTTCCGACACCGATCTCCTTAGTGGTAAAGAAAGGCTGAAAGAGCTTATGCCGGATCGGAGCGGAAATCTTCTCCCCGCAGTCCGTGACAGAGATCCGGTACCCTCTTCCAGTATCCTCCATCTTGATCCGGATCCATGGGTGCGGGAAAGAAGATGTCGCCTGATAGGAATTATTAATTAGGTTCAGAAGAACTTGGGAGATCTCCACCGGTCGGCACAAAATGTCAGATCCGTTCTGGAGATACTCAACCTCCACGGCCGTACCGTTATTGTTAATCCGCTCCTGACAGATATCTAGGGTTTCTTCAATAATCTTATTCAGCGAATATTTCTCCTTCTCATCCATCGATGACTCGCGAGCAAAACGGCGCATGCCGTTCACAATCCGAGAAATCCGAGAAACAGTCTGATCCATCTTATCGATGTATTGGAGCAGAAGCTCGGGGCCCAGAGACTGGCGCGACGAATGGCGACGGAGCAGGTCAATATAGCCTTTTATAATGCTCAAGGGGTTGTTAATCTCGTGAGCAATCCCTCCTGCCATTTCGCCGAGTGCTGAAAGCTTGGACGCTTGTGCCAACCGCATTTCGGCCTCTTTCTTGGAGGAAATATTCTCGGCCATAACGATGACGCCGCCAATCTCACCACTCGCAGTTTTCCAGGGCTGGATCGCCCAACGCAGCCAGAACTCCGCTCCGTTTCCAAAATCGAGGAGTTCTTCATCCTGCTTCAAAGTCTCCCCCATAAGACCTCGCTCCATCGTATGGATCCAATCTGGCCGAAAGCCCTCCCGGATAGTTTCTCCTTCCCTGGCCTTCCCGAAGTTCTGCCACTCTTCCAGCCACCGAGAACTATAGGCGAGATAGCGGAGATTCCGGTCAAACATCGCTACTGGCGTCGGCAAGGATTGGATCATCGCCTTCAACTGTTGTTCGGAAATAATGAGGCTCTGCTCCCATTTCACAATCGGGGTCACGTTAACATTCACGCCGATCAGCCTTAGAGGAACACCGAATTGATCCTTGTGGATGATGCAGCCACGGTCCAGGCACCATTGGATTTCACCATACTTAGTTATCATCCGGTAGCGGCATTCGTAGAAGATCGTTTCTCCGCGGACGTGCCGCTCCAACTCCTCAATCACACGAGGAGCGTCGTCAGGGTGGAGAACCTTTTTTAACGTTTCAAAAGACTGTGGAAGTTCGTTATTGCTATAACCGAGCTTGGTGTACCAGGTTTTGTTGAGCGCTAACTTGTTATTCTGAAGGTCCCAGTCCCATTTGCCCACCTGCGCCCCCTCAAGTGCCAGGTCGAGGCTTAACTTCGCTTCATTAAGATCGTCGAGTTTCTTCTTTAGGGAGTTTTCGAGGTAGTTGATCCGATGCCGCAGCTCTATTTCATAAGCATGCCGCTTCTCAGTCTCGATTAAGCGACCGATAACATCCGCGAGGCTCGTTACAAAGTTCTTGTCATGCAGATCCCACTCTCTCGTTGTCGTATGCTCGGAGCAAACGATCCCTATCATTTCCCCATCGGAGAAGATGGGAGAATCAAGGAGGGCGCGCACGCGATTGGGTTTCATGTAGATGTTGACGAACTCTCCAACGACAGGATCAATAAAAGTATCAGAACTAGCTATCAATCTCTCTGCCGAGAGGTGGTTAAAATAGACCGGATAGTCATCGCGGCGGAGGATCAGTCCATGGTGAGGCTTCTGATCATTCGAGAAGGTCACCTCTTCGCAAATAGCACCTCGGTCAATAGTGAAGAACCAGACTCCGATCCGATCAATCGCCATTGCCGCCATACTCTTGCGACAGATCAGTTCGAGCGCATGCGTGCGGTTCGCCCGATGAAGCTCAGAGTTCTTCGCAAACCAGGTTAAGGCGGCATGATAAACTTCAAATTTATCGGACATGTTAGCTTCCCTTACATTAAGACGCGAAGCTAACGCTTAAACAGACTCGAGTAAACTTAATAAACCTTGAGTTTCGAGAGCATAGAACAAGGGCTTAAATACCTTCAGTGAAGGCCTGCTCGCCTTAAGAGAGCACCCACATCCGGCTCCTGCCCCCTGAACTTTTTATAAAGCTCCATCGGATGCTCAGTTCCTCCTTTCTCAAGGATGAACTCCCGGAACTTCATGGCAACGTCACGGTTGAAAATACCGAAGGTCTGAAAGAACTCGAAAGCATCCGCGTCCAGAACTTCGGCCCACTTGTAGGAGTAATAGCCAGCCGAGTACCCGCCGGCAAAGATATGCGAAAAGGATGTTGAGATACTTGTCCCTGGCAGGCGCGGAACCAGGCTCGTCCGCGCGATCGTCGCAGCTTCGAACTCTGCAACATCTGTGACTTTCGTCGGGTCCTGAGAATGGTAGGCCATATCAAGGAACGCATAGGAAAGCTGGCGGAGCGTGGCGAGACCTTCGAGAAATTTTCCGCTGGCCTTGATCTTCCGGACTAGATCCTCAGGGATCGGTGCTCCTGTCTCATAGTGACGGGCGAAGAGGTCTAAACACTCCTTCTCCAAAACCCAGTTCTCCATAATCTGCGAAGGAAGCTCAACGAAGTCCCAATACACATTCGTTCCCGAGAGATCACGGTACTTAACCTTTGAGAGAAGGCCATGCAACGCATGGCCAAACTCATGATAAAGTGTCAGCACCTCATCTAGGGTTAAGAGAGATGGCTTGGTCTTAGTGGGTTTGGTGAAGTTGCAGACGATCATGATATGCGGTCGCTCGATACGCCCATGGTACATCCCCTGCTCTTTAATGCCGGACATCCAGGCCCCGCCCCGTTTCGTGGTCCGAGGGAAGAAATCGGTATAGAACAGGCCTACGAAATCATTTGTTGTTTCATCGTGGACTTCGAAGGTGCGCACATCCTCATGGTACTTAGGGATATTGGAGACCTCAGAGAACTTTAGTCCATAGAGGCGCTGGGCGACTTCGAAGATACCAGAGACAACAGTCTCAAGCTTAAAATAAGGCCTAAGCATCTCATCGTCGATAGCCAGCTCTCGCTTCTTTAAAATCTCCGAGTAGTAGGTGGTATCATAAGCCTGCAGTTCAGTGATGCCGTCCTCAACGGCCAGGGCCCGGAGTTTATCAAGATCCCTGTGGGCATGCGGCGTGGCCTTCTGAAGCAACTCATCCAGGAAGTCATGGACCCTCTTAGGTGACATCGCCATACGCTCCTCAAGAACATAGTCAGCGTGAGTGTTATAACCCAAGAGCTTCGCACGCTCGGTCCGAAGTAAAAGGATCTCTTTGAGCGAATCCTGGTTGTCGTATTTAGTATTGTAAGTCTTCGAGGCCCCTGCGAGGAAGAGAGTCTTCCGAAGATCTCGGTTCTGGGCGTAGGTCATAAACGGGAGATAGCTCGGCATATCCAGGTTGAAACACCATTTGCCCGGCCTTTCTTTTTTCTCCGCCAATTCAGCGGCGGCCTCGATGGCGCCATCGGGTAGCCCTGCGAGGTCGGCGCGGTCGTTGACTTCGAGAAGATATTCGTTGGTGGCCTTCAGGACATTTTGAGAAAAAGTCAGGCCAAGCTTGGCGAGGCGCTCATCGAGTTCCCGCAGGCGCTCTTTCTCACTCACGGCGAGGAGAGCACCATTTCGGACGTAGGAGCGGTAGGTCTTTTCAATGATCGTTAGCTCTTCCTTGGAGAGGTTTTGGTCGAAGCGCCCTTCGAAGCAAGCCTTCACTTTCGCAAAGATCACTGGGTCGAGAGTGATGTCATTTCCAAAGCGGGTGAGGATCTCTGAGACCTCAGAGGAGATGCGGTCGAGCTCCTCCGTGCATTCAGCAGAGTGGAGGTTAAAGAAGATCCCAGCGATGGTGTCTACAGGTTCAGTCAGGTCAGCCTTCTCGACAATCACATGCTGAAAGTGGGTCCGGGCATCGAGCTTAAAAGTCTCAAGCTTACGTTTGGCGGTCTCAATGGCCGCCGTGAGGGCCGGAATAAAGTGCTCCGGAAGAATTTTATCAAACGCATAGGCACCGTGATGAGCGGTGGGGGTTTCGAGCAGCGGGTTTTGCATAGTACCTCAGTTACTTAGGCGGCGGTGAATCTTGAAAGTGCGAACGACGAGGATCATCCAAAGGAGGAGAAATCCCGTCATCATTACATTAAGAATGAAAGAGGTTTGCAGATAAATCAAGACGGCTGCGATCAATGCCTTGGAAAAGCGGTACACGAGCATATCGGTTAGGTATTTGGCCCCATATTTCTGCTCAGGACGAAGTGCCTGGTACAGAAGCTCTTTCCCTGCGCTAAAGAGGGAGTAATCGGAGGCCTTGAGGAAGGTGTAGAAGGCCGCGATGGGAAAGAGACCCGGGAATCCGCCGAAAGCGACAAGACCAGAAAGTGCCAGGTAGGAAATCGGGATGAATAGGTGCAGGGAGCGTTCGCTGATTCGTGGCAAAATGATCGGCAGTGCCAGGAACTGCAGCAGAAGTCCGATGAGGTTCGTCCAAGTATACACCACGCCGAGATAGGCAGTGCGATCACTCGAGAAGAGAACACTTTTCTCGAAGGCCAGATTGAACTTAAAGTCGGCAATATTGATCACGAACTGCGAGAGCATCACGATCAGGGCCAGGTGAAAGACATAAGAACGAATGGCGGGAGTGTCGAGTGTCTGGAGCGGTGACTCCGCTGTCTCCTGGCCCTCCGAACGAAGCTCCGTCGTCTTAAGGAACATGAGGGCCGGGAGAAGCACGAAAGCAAGAGACGACCAGGAAACGATGACCGTTCCCCACTCTTTTGAAATGACCGTCGTAAGGAGTCCGCCCAAGATACCACCGAGACTCCCAATCGCACCCACGGGGCCTATCATGGAGCGGAAATCTTCCCGACCGAAATAGTTATTGGCGTAGGCCAGAAGCAAGTGAACCTGGAGCACGATACAGATTTCTTTCCAAATGAAGGAGACGTAGGAGGCGTAAGGAACTCCGGAAGAAACACCCAGTGTGCTTAGAGCGAAGAGAATCGTGGATAAGAGTGAGCCCCAGAGAAAGACTCGCTGGACAGAGTGCCGGGCCTGGAGCCGGTTAAAACCGAGCACCGTTAGAAAGAGAATAAAGACAGTTAAGACCCAAGCAATCGGAGAAGATCGCGCACCAAATTCATCGAAGAACATGGTCGTCGAGGCCGCCCGAACAAGGGGGTAATTAAAAAGAGCGAAGAAGTAGGATCCGAGAAAAAACCAGAGATGACCCCGGTAGCGAGGGTCGCGGCTCCGAAGGAGCTCGACGATTTTCATTCAGATTTAAGGTACATATCACCCTTTTGAATCTCCTCAAAATCGTGCGGATGCTCGAACTGAGAAAAGTCAAAAGACGTCGTGAATTGGGCTTTTTTGAAGTCTTCGTTAGTAAGGGCCTTCATGAAATTAAAGAACTTTTCCCGAGTCTCCGTGCTCATGAGGTGCTCCATAAGACAGGAGTCCTTATGCGCCACAACTTCGTCAACACCGATGATGTCTTTGAGAAAATAGTAGAGCAGTGTGCGAGAAGAGAGAATGCCGTGAACCGCCTCGTGTCCTAAGGGCGACAAGGAGAGAAACTTGCTCTCATCCTCGAGGACCAGTTCCCGTTTCTTAAGGTTCGTAAGCGCCGTCGAAACGGAACCTTTGGTCAGGCCCATTTCATAGGCAATGTCCGTCACACGAGCATACCCCTTGGACTCTTTGAGTTTATGAATCGCCAGAAGGTAATGCACCATCGAATGAGTGAGATCGTTATCGTGGGTGTGCTGGATACTAGGTTTTTTGTCAGACATGGGTATAACTTACTTATCCCCCCGATACCCGTCAAACGATAAATATTTGTTGCATTCAAGTGGAACTTCAAGGACTTAAAGCTCAACCTAACCGACTGAATTCACTGCCCCTTTAGAGGAAGGAATTTCACTCACTTCACCACTGCCCGGGACGTGATAAAATCAGGAGTAATAAAGGCCATCTTCATGAAACAGGTTTTCCGCTCGCTCCTCCCACTTTTCCTCGTTATTCATCTGGTACAGGCCCAGAGCACCATCGACCCAAGTTCAAACTCCGTCGATTCGCAGTTTGAAACTCCGGCGAACCTCTCCGACGAAAAAATGGAGAAGGCCAAGGGCTTCGTGCACCGGGGGGTGAAGGACCGAGTTTACAAAGAGAAGTGCGCGGCCGTGAACGACTGTAAAGACGACGACGGCCTACCACTCGAAGACATGATCAGAAGTGCCTACGCCTTAGTTGGTGGACTTGCGGGGGGATTGGTGCGTAGTCCTGAGACGCCGGCGGCTACGGCGGGAGCGACAGCGGGAGCTGCAACAGGAGAAGCAGCAGGGGCTGCAACAGGACAAGCAGCAGGAACTGCAACAGGGCAAGCAGCCGGAGCTGCAACAGGGCAAGCAGCGGGAGCGACCCCTGCCGCCGCCAACCAACGTCCCGAAGAACAAAAAGACTACTGCAGCTACATCGCCATGGGATATGAAGCCATTGCCGGGGTCATCCAGATGTCACTCCAGAAGAAGGCCGACGGCAAGGCCGTACCTGGCGATGAGCAGCTCCAGGCACTAGTCCGCTTGCGTGAAACTCACAAAACCCGGGAGAAGACATCAAAATTCCAGTCCATGATCTATGCCGGTGTGACCGCGTGCTATGTGGGACTTGCCTCTACAGGCACAGCATTGAATACGGCCATGATTTTGAAAATGTCCGGTGCGGGTGCCCTTACCCTGCTCTACATCCGGAAGGCCAACAAGCATAAGAACGCCGCCAAAAAAATCGGTGAAGTCATTGACTCGCTGGAGTTCGCTGGAAAGAACTGTAATCCTTGGACCAAAACCGCTTGCTTCTGCTCAGAATCGACCTCTAAAACTTTATACCCAAGTGAGTACCAGGAAGTTTGCGTCCTCAACAACGGCAACCCAGAAACTCCTCGGATGGCCGTGGGTTGTACCGCGAAGACAGGCAACACGGCGACCTACGATCAAGAATGTGGCTGCAGACAGACGAACACCTGCCTCCGATCGAATCTCACCGCCTACACCCCACGCTTAGGAACCGGAGTCAATCTCATGGCCGAGGCCAATACCACCTTCGATACCCTTGCCACTGGCGATGTAGATCAGGGCCAGATTGAGCGGGCATCCTTGCGGCAGTCCGCTATTGCCGCTCGTGTTGCCGCCAAGTACGGGGCGAAACTTCCGACTCCGGCGCTACTGACGGAGCAGCAGAGACAGGTCGCACAGGGCCTGGGAGGAATATTGCCGGCGAATGTGGCGGCCATGGCGGCATCAGCGAGGCCGGTCAACGGGAGCGGTGTCCGTGAGAGTGGCATCGGGGCCGCAGCGGTTAGTAAGATTCCTCCTAAAATACGTGAGCGCCTCGCCGAGGCCATCAGCGTGGGTTACCAGACAGGTGGTGGAAGTGTTCAGGCCGCTGAGGAGCCGGGGTTCGTAATGCCTACGATTCCAGGTATGGAGGAGGCACCACAGGGAGGAACTGAGGTCGTGAATTTCGCTGACAGGGCAACCAGCCGAGCGGAAATTTCCAACCTTCCCTCGACTCCGATTTTCGACATCATCTCCAACCGGTACCGCAGGTCCGCCTGGAACCGGTTAGACACCGCCGGAAACTAGTCCGCGCTTACTCGCCTAGAAGATTAAACTGTTCTACCCGGAGCTGGTGGCGGCCACCCTCGAACTCGGTGGAGAGAAAAACGCTGGAAATGCGCTTTAAAAGCTCGGTCGGGGTTTTTCGACCTGAAAGACAGAGGACATTTGCATTGTTGTGAAGCCGGGACATCCGTGCGTCGTCTTCGTCTCGGCAAAGGGCCGCGCGGATGTCCTTATAGCGGTTGGCGGCCATGCTGACACCGATGCCCGAGCCACAAAGGAGAATTCCAAGGCTTTGCTCCCGACGGACATTCTCAACCAGAAGTTTTACCCATTCAGGATAGTTTGTTGACTCAGGACCGTGAGTGCCGAGGTCTACGACTTCGTAAATTTTGCGGAGTTCCCCCACCAAAAGTTGCTTTTCCTGGAAGGCGGCATGATCGGAGGCGACGAAGATTTTGTTCATGCTGCTATCGTAGCAATAAAGGGACTGAAAAAAAAGAAGGCCCGCGCGATGGCGGGCCCTCCTTAAGAAACAGAAGAAATTAGTATCTGTAGTACTCTGGCTTGAACGGACCTGAAGCAGAAATACCGAGGTACTCTGACTGGTCTGGCGAGAGAACATCAAGGTCAACGCCGATCTTCTTCAAATGAAGACGGGCAACCTTCTCGTCCAGGTGCTTAGGAAGCATATAGACCTTCTTCTCGTAGGTATGAGCGTTCGCCCAAAGTTCGAGCTGGGCCAGAACCTGGTTAGCAAATGAAGTCGACATAACAAAGCTCGGGTGACCTGTGGCACAACCAAGGTTCACGAGGCGGCCTTCGGCGAGAAGGATGACCTGCTTGTTGCCTGGAAGGGTGTAGAGGTCAACCTGTGGCTTAATGGTATCTTTCGTGTGGCCGTAGTTCTTGTTGAGCCACGCCATGTCGATCTCGATATCGAAGTGACCGATATTACAAACAATTGCCTTGTCTTTCATGGCAAGGAAGTGGCGGCCAACGACGATGTCTTTACAACCAGTCGTAGTTACGACGATGTCGGCTTCTTTAACCGCGTCGTCCATCTTCTTCACTTCATAGCCTTCCATTGCTGCCTGAAGAGCGCAGATAGGATCAATTTCAGTCACAATAACCCGGGCGCCAGCACCACGGAGAGATTCTGCAGAGCCCTTACCAACGTCACCGAAGCCAGCAACAACTGCGACCTTACCAGCGATCATCACGTCCGTCGCACGGCGAATAGCGTCAACACAAGATTCCCGGCAGCCGTACTTGTTATCAAACTTAGATTTCGTGACGGAGTCGTTAACGTTGATACATGGAACAGGAAGCTTGCCGAGCTTGGCAAGCTCATACAGACGGTGCACACCCGTTGTCGTCTCTTCCGAAATGCCTTTAATGCCCTTATAGAGCTCAGGGTATTTCTCTAGGATGAGCTGAGTGAGGTCGCCGCCGTCATCGAGAATCATGTTAAGCGGCTCTTTCTTATCGCCGAAGAACACAGTCTGGTCGATACACCACATGAATTCTTCTTCAGTCATGCCTTTCCAGGCGTAAACTGGAACACCGGCAGCAGCGATGGCGGCCGCAGCGTGGTCTTGAGTAGAGAAGATATTGCAAGAAGACCAAGTGACATCGGCCCCGAGTTCAACCAGAGTTTCAATCAGAACGGCCGTCTGAATAGTCATGTGAAGGCAGCCAGCAACGCGAGCGCCCTTGAGTGGCTTGGACTTGCCGAACTCTTCTCGAAGCGCCATGAGACCTGGCATTTCGGCTTCCGCGAGCTTAATCTCCTTACGGCCCCAGTCCGCAAGAGTAATGTCTTTGACCTTGTACTTCAAGCGGGTTGAGTTGCCGTAAGTACTTTCTGAAAAAGTTGCCTTCATTTATAAATCCTTTTCCTAAAACCACATGGGTCTGGTAAATAAACACGAATTCCAATAATTCCTGAAAAAGTTAGCACTTTCTCCTTGGAGTCTCAAGTGTCGGGAGTCCATATCAAGGGTTTATCTAAGGTCAAATCATGAAAAAATACCGCTTCGAGTACTTTGCTTCCTGCCCAGTGGGTATAGAGGAGCTGTTAAAGCAGGAAATCCTGTCCCTTGGGGCAAAAACCGCCACCACCACCCGGGGGGGCGTGCAGTTTGAGGCTTTCCACGAAATTGCCCTCAAAGTCATCCTCTATTCCCGGCTCGCAAGCCGGGTTTTTAAGTTTCTGTACCAATTCGAAGTACTTAACGAAAAAGACTATTACCTTGAGGCGACAGAAATCAAGTGGCAGAGCCTGATGGACGTGCACCATACGTTCCGGCTGACCACGATATTTGGTGACCTCCCGCGGGAGCGTGAAGAGTTTCGTAACTCCCAGTTTGCGACCTTGAAGCTCAAGGACGCCATCGTCGACTGGTTAAAAAAAAAAAAAAAAGAGAGACCGAGTGTGGCCAAGGATTACCCGGATGTCTCCTTCCTGGCGCGCATCGACCGGGGCCAAGAAAAACCATACCTCGTGACCATTCTCTACGACCTTTGTGGAGATCCCCTCAATCAGCGGGGCTATAGGATCTCGAAGACCGAGGCCCCTGTTAAAGAAAACCTAGCGGCAGCGATGTTAAAAATCGTCGGCTGGAACCCCCAGGAAGAGCATCTCCTGGATGCCATGTGTGGATCGGGCACAATTGCGATCGAAGCAGCACTCATGGCGGGAAATATCCCTCCGAGTTTTCTGAAAGTAGACCGCTACCTAAAGAATGTTAACTTTAAACTCTGGACCTTTCAGAACTACCCATGGCTTACGAAGGACGAACACCTTCAGGCGAACTTTACGCAACTCTTGAAGAACATCCTTGCCGAAACCGAGAAAGGTCTCGCTGAGCTCCGCCAGAGGCCTGGTCTGATCGTGGCCAATGACCTCTCCTCAATGTGCGTTGGAGCGGCAAAAGATAATGCTCGGAAGGCGCGGCTGGATGACATCATCGAATTCACCCAGCTCGACGCACGAGAGACGTACCCAGCAGGTGCAAAGACTCTCTTTATATGTAATCCACCTTACGGCGAGCGCCTTGAGCCAGGAGAAGACGAAAGGCTTCGCGCCCTTTATAAAGGCCTAGGGGATCATTGGAAGCACAATTTCAAAGGTCACAGGGCAGCGCTCTTCACCGGAAATCTTGAGATGCTAAAGGCCGTAGGGCTCAAGACATCGAAGCGCCACATTCTTCACAACGGCGACATTGAATGTCGACTGGCGGAATACACGTTTTACTAAGTCTTGCTTTTTTGAATGAGGAGAAGGTTTTCCTCACGGACCTTGATTATGTAATCCCAGGCCTCGAGCTTAGACTTGAGGTTTGTGAGGTGGGTATTAATGGTGCCGGGCTTCACAGGATCTAGGCCCCAGATTTTTTCAATCAGTTCCTGGCGGCTCAGGTTCCTAGGGAAAGCTCGTACAATATGACTTAAGAGCCGGAGTTCAAGAAGAGTCAGGTCAACAGAGGTCCCCGATAGAGATGCCCGCATGGTGGTGGCATCGAGGTCGAGGTTCCCCAATTCAAGGCTTGTGGAGCGGTCGACGAAGAAGCGGATCTTGTTCGTGAGGCGCACTACTAGCTCTTCATACCCGATAGAACGATGAAAAAAATCCATCGCCCCTTCCTGATAGGCCTTCAACTTCACCTCATCGCTTGGATCTCCAGAGATAAAGAATACGGGACACCCGTTGTAGTGCGGGTGCGATAAGATCCTTTGATAGAGACTATGCCCATCGATGATAGGCATATGGACATCCATCAAAAGGGCGTGGGGATAGACTCGCTCCAAGAGCTCAGGGAACTTAGTCTCGTCCTGTAGGCCAAAAACGTAAAAATCATCGGCCAGGATCTGCTCAAAGAACTCGATGTTGTGTCGCTTGTCGTCGATAACAACAAGATTCCATTTCATACGGAGGCTTTCTTCATGAGCTGGAGTCCACGGAACTTAAGACTATTGATCTCGAAGTCCCACTCACCAAGCTTACTGTTGAGATTGGAAACGTGAGTATAAATGGTTGCGTCGAGGACATGATCAGTCCGCCAGACCTGCTTGATCAGCAAATCCTTCGAGACGACATCTGGATAGTTCCGCAGCAAGAGGCAGAGGATCTTAAACTCAATGAATGTAAGCGGAAGTTCCTTATTCCCAAGGTACCCCTTAAGTAAGGTCAAGTTGATACGCAGGTTCGTGAATTCGATGATACTCCGGTGCTTTTCGAAAAACTGGATCTTGGACTTGATCCGAGCAATCAACTCCTCCGGACGGATACCGCGGTTCAAGAAATCTACCGCCCCGAGGAGGAAGGATTTGATCCGAGCGCTGTCGGACTCGTCAGAGGAGATAAAAAGGATTGGGCAGCCATTGTAATGATGATGCTCGATGAGCTTCTCGTAGAGCGTGAAGCCATCTATCACGGGCATATGAATATCAATAAGAATAGCGGCGTAGGAGGCGGCGGGGTACTCCACAAGAAAGGCTTCAGGCCGCTGGAAAGTTTTTACAATGAAGTCGGCTTCGAGGACGGTCCTGATGCAATCAAGGTTCAAGTCGTTATCATCGACGTAGGCGATGTCTAATTTCAAAACTTCTTCCTCAAAAAGTCTCTACTTCAACCGGTCTTCGAGCCTCATCGCTAAAGTAGGACTTGCAAATTTCAATAGCGCAGTCTTGTTCACAACTTTGCCAAAATGCTTTTCCGATTTGCTGAAAAAGTATCCCGCGACGTCTTGATCCTTGAGAAAAATAGTATGTCCCTTCGTATCAAACTTTCGAAGAATAAATTCCGAGTCTAAGAACAAAATGTCTCGAATCGTAAAGTTCTTGGCCACATACATAATAATGCAATAGTTCGATAGTTCAGCTAAAGATTTCTTGATCTTGACACCCTTGGGAGAAGTCGAGTCGTGCCAATGGACCTTGACCTCCACAACCTTCCCTTCTTCTGTCATAAAATCAAAACCCCGCTGAGATGATGATTTGATTTGATGGAGACCAAAAATGATCTTCGAGTACCATTCTCCCAACTGAATGGGCAGATTCTTGCCGTTCATCAGAACCTTATGATCTTTGAGAATCTGAAAGGTTTGATGCACGACCTCTACCGTATCGAAGATGGCCTTCTGATCCGGGAGATGGAGAATGCCGATATTCTTCATGACCTTGCTGGAGAGCCGCTTATTGAATTGCGTTTGATACCACTGATCGAACTCATTCACTTCAAGGAAGTCGTAGGAACTGAAAACGAAACCCTCGGCCTTGAGCTTATTGATGGAATCAATGTCGGGAAATTCTTTCAGTAGATAAGAATACGGGACGTATTCCCGGTCATTGCTACCTCTGACATAGATCGTATCTTTGTCATAGTCGGAACTGCCATGGGTTGACCCAGAGAACTTCTGGGCCAGCTCATAGACCTTATCTTTTAACACGGTGAACCTTTTAAATAAATTAACACCACTCTAACACGAGAAAGATCAAATCTCTAGCGTTGTCATGTCCTCAGTGAAGTCTGAGATGGTCTTAGCGATCGAGAGGTTATGAACCAAATACTGGGAACAATACACCTTAAAGTCGGTGATCTTCGATTCATAATATTTTCTATCTTCTAGGGATGCGGTCGAGAGTTTTTGGTCGGAGAGCACAGCTGAATCAAGGAGTCTCCAGGCAATAACCATCTGCGAAGAGAAGGCGAGAAAATCAGTACAGTTTTGAAGAATCAGATTGAAATTATTATTTTTTGCGTAGCCCGAGATCTGCTGCATAACGCCCTGAGCACTCATAAGAACTTTTCCGAAGAGCTCCTTTTCCCTTTTAAACTTCGCGTCATCGAGGCCCTGAACGCTGGCCACAATTTCCTGGGAAAGCGCTGAAAGAGTTTTACCCCCATCCTTAAGAATTTTTCGCATCACAAAGTCGATGGCCTGAATCCCATTGGTTCCCTCATAGATCATCGCAATCTGGGTGTCCCGAACGAACTGCTCGACCCCGTACTCTGTACAGTAACCGTAACCGCCGTGGGCCTGAAGGGCCGTGGAAGAAACGTTAAACCCTTGCTCTGAGCAGTAGGCCTTGCAGATCGGTGTCAGAAGACTAATCAGCGCTTCTTCCTTTGGATCGTGGTGGGCCTTGTTGAAAAGATTTGCAGTATAGAGACAGAGCGCGCGCATCCCCCGCGACATGGCCCGCATCCGCAGAAGGTTTCGGCGAACGTCAGGGTGGAGCACGATATCTTTTCCAAACTGCGCCCGTTCGCGAGTGTATTTTTCTGCCATCATATAGGCGAGGTTGGCCTGGGCTTCCCCTTGAAGACCACAATAGAGCCTTGCCTCATTCATCATAATAAACATTGTCTCCATGCCGTGGAACTCTTCACCAATCAGCCAACCCTCAGTCTGAGCGTCCTGACCAAATTGGAGTTCGCAGGTTGCCGAAGCATGAATTCCCATCTTGTGCTCGATCTTGGAGCAAACGACGTTATTCGATTCGCCCAAAGCGCCGTCGGAATTGATTTTAAAGCGCGGAACAACAAAAAGAGAAATACCCTTGGTCCCGGCCTCGGCACCAGGTGTGCGAGCAAGGACGAGATGAATATTATTTTCGTAAAGATCAGACTCCCCGGAAGAAATAAAGATCTTGGTCCCTTTTATGGCGTAACGACCGCTCCCGAGGGGCTGCGCTGTACTGCGGAGGGCCCCAACATCGGAGCCGGCGTTTGGTTCCGTAAGGCACATGGTTCCGCCCCACTTACCTTCCATCATCCTTGGAACGATGTGGGTTCGCATGAATTGGTCACCCTTGAGGTTAACCACATTAAGCGCCGCTCGAGAGAGGCCCGGGTACATGGTCCATGCACAGTTAGCGCCGGTTGCGAGTGACATACAAGCGACGTAGAGTGCCTCAGGAACTGGAGTTCCACCGATCTCGGCCGGTAACCCAAGAGCAAACCAACCATTGTCATAAAAAGATCGGTTCAAGGCGTGAAGGACCTCTGGCACGATAACCTTACCGTTGACCTGCTTGACCCCAACGTGGTCGGATGGCTCACGGGTGGGGAAGACTTCGTTTTCAACGTACTTTGAATATTCGGCGACGATGCCTTTAATGTCATTCTCTTCGAGACCGAACTCCTTCCAGTCTTGAACCCTTAGAAGCTCGTTTAAATTAAACTCTATGTCACGGAGGTCGGCCTTGTAGTAACCCATAATGATTCCTCATCCTTGGAAAAAAAATAGTTAGTATGAGGATACCGTAAGTTGGAAAATTTTGTGAGAGAGGAGGTGAAAAAAGGCAAGACAAAAAACCTGACCAAAAAGTTTGGGCGGCATTGCTGCCGCCCAATTGAGGTATTTATAAGAGAAGTAAAAGTTTAGTAGACTCGGACTATCACATCATAGCGCTCAGTCTGCGAACTTTCCGACTTTTGTACTGGGTTAAGTGCCGAGTGGTAGCCCCGGTCAATGAAGTAGCTAATTACGGCCCCATTTGAAGCAAGAAAGTCGAGCCGGCTTGCCGTAGCAGAGACATCCACGGCAGTAATAAGTGTCCCAGCCTGACCGGAGAAGACTAGATTCAGGTCTTGATTCCCCTTATTCCTGATCGCAGTGCCGTTCTGAGTGAGTGCAACCCCCGTCTGCTCTGACACAACGGATTCCTGGCCGTAAGACCCCAAAGAAGTACAGTACTGGTATATGATACCAAGGAAGCTTCTTTGTTGGCAGTTTTGACCGCTGTTATAATTTCGACGAACTCGCCGGATGTTGACCACCTGACCTGTCCCGGATTCTTGGGTACTGTTGTACCAGGCACCAACTTTCTCGACCACTTGTTGGCTGGTAGAAGAGAGACCAGAGTTAGAGATGTTAATAGGGTTTGAATTCTGAGATGATTTTTTGCCCGACTTGTTGTCTTTGCCACAGCCAACGACGGTGAAGAGTGTGAGACCAAGAATGCAAAAAAGAAGATGTTTCATGTGTTACCCCCAAAAGTTTAAAGTCATTCATTGCTTTGACAATCTATATCCAAGATCAATGCCAACTCACCTCGAGTGATTTTGGTTAGTTAGACAGAGGGGAAGTGTCTGGTTTTTTGACGATCGTGAAAAAATGGCGAAATGATGAGCGACGAGAAAGACCGAAAGATTTTTTGCCATCTCCCTAACGGGATTTTAAAATCAATCAAAACGGAGTTACCCTATGAGCTACACCCTGATCGGATCGCACCCTTCACCTTTTGTCCGGCGGATCCGGATGCTTATGGAGTCTATTCCCTTCGATTTTCGTGAAATCAACATTTACGAGAGCGAAGGTCACTTGGAGCTCTCGCGCTTAAATCCGGTGAAGCAGATCCCGGTCCTGATCGACGGCGACAGGACTATCTGGGATTCTCGGGTCATCTTCAGTTATCTCTCCGACAAGTACGGACTGGCCCGTCTCAACTGGGAGCAGGAAAATCTCCTCACAGCAATCGACGGCGCTCTGAACTCAGGTGTTGCACTTCTACTCATGAAGCGCTCGGGAATCGACATCACGTCCCCACTAATGATTGTAAACCGCCACCGCGAGCGAATCGAATCTGTCCTCGACTTCCTTTTACCCTTCGCCACTGGCGACGGACTTCGGGACTGGAACTTTGTCACGATGTCTCTTTATAGCTTCATCGACTGGGCACTCTTTCGCGAGGTCATCACGCTCAACGATCGGCCCGCCTACAAAATCTTTTTATCAACTCATGCCGAGCGGCCTAGTGTCCGTGCCACGCAAATCCCAGAGGCACTAAGATGAATATTAATAAGACCATCGACCACACGGCGCTTAAACCAGAAACAACCCTGGCACAAATTGAAACCCTTTGTGCAGAGGCCAGGGAATATGACTTTTGCTCTGTCTGCTTAAATTCATTTTATGTAAAAAAGGCTTCAGCACTCCTAGGGGGGTCATCCGTCAAAGTCTGCACAGTGGTTGGCTTTCCACTTGGGGCATCGACCATGGAGGCCAAGCGCTTCGAGGCGATGAAAGCTGTCGCCGACGGGGCAAGAGAAATCGATATGGTCATTAATCTCTCAGCACTTAAGTCGGGTGACTGGCAGTATGTCCTCGACGATATGTCCTCGCTGGCACAGGTTACACACCAGCAAGGTGCACTCCTGAAGGTCATCCTTGAGACCTGTCTTTTGACAGATGAGGAGAAAAGACGGGCCTGTGAGGTGGCGGTTAAAGCTGAAGTCGATTTCGTAAAAACCTCCACCGGATTTTCCAGTGCAGGCGCAAGTGTTGAAGACGTGCGCCTCATGCGGTCTATCGTCGGATCTCTTGGCGTCAAGGCCAGCGGTGGAATCCGAGACCTCGAGACCGCGAAATTGATGATAGAAGCTGGGGCCACACGGCTCGGGACGAGCGCCGGAGTCGCTATCATGAAAGGTCTTTCAGGATCGGCGGGCTACTAACCCTCACCGATCAATTTTAGCATCCGGAGCTTTCCGATTTTAAGGATGATTTCCTGACCTGTCCCGAGGGCAAGAGTTTCATCCGTGTGGCCTTCAAAGTTAGCTTTAACTGCGTTCTGCTGAAGGAGCCGCCGCCCTTCAGACTTTGACTTAATAAGCTGTAGCTCAAGGAATAAATCTAGGAGCTGAATGGAGCCGGGTACTTTAATAATAGTTTGAATATCGTCTGGGATTTGCTTCTTCGAGAACCGTGCCTCGAATTTCTCACGCTCTTCTCGACCGGCGGCCTCTCCGTGATAATAGCCAGTAATTTCCGCGGCAAGAATTTTCTTGGCCTCCATCGGATGGAGCGTATCGTCGGTAATTCCTGCAATCAAAGCGTCGACTTCTTGAGCGGACCTTCGAGAAAGTAGGAGATAATACTTTTTCATAAGCTCGTCTGAAATTGACATGAGTTTACCAAACATGTTCGTGGGCGTGTCCGTAAGAGCGATGTAGTTGTCCATCGACTTCGACATCTTGTGAACTCCGTCCGTCCCTTCGATCAATGGCATCGTAAGAATGCACTGCGCTTCCTGCTCGTAGGCATGCTGGAGGTGGCGACCCATCATAAGGTTGAAGGTCTGATCTGTTCCTCCGAGTTCGAGGTCGGCCTTAAGGAAAACCGAGTCGTAGCCCTGGAGGATCGGGTAGACGAACTCGTGGAGATAAATTGCTTCGGAATTGGTATAACGCTTATTGAAATCGTCCCGCTGCAGAATCGCGCCGACCGTGGCCTTCGCCATGAGCTGAATAAGATCCAGCCCTGAAAACTTACCTAGCCAATCCTTATTAAAAACAACATGGGTCTTGGACATATCTAGAACTTTCCCTACTTGTTCCTTATAGGTCTGAGCATTCTGCATAACCTCTTCAGCGGTGAGAATGGGCCGAGTCTTATTCTTTCCCGTCGGATCTCCGATCTGCGCCGTATAATCCCCGATCAAGAAGTAGATCTCGTGGCCAAAATCCTGGAGCAACCTCAGCTTCTGTAGCACAACCGTATGACCTAAATGAATGTCCGGCCGAGAAGGATCGGCCCCAAACTTGACCACGAGAGGTTTTTGTTTCTCGTAAGACTTGGTTAACTTCTTAAGAAGCTCTTCCTCGGGTAGGATTTCAAATACTCCTCTTTTCAATTCTTTTAGCTGCTGCTCGGGGGAAATCGTGATGCGGGACATAGGTTCTCCTTGAACAGAACCATTCTAGACGGGACTGAAAGGTTCGTGAACCCTTTTCGCGGGAAGACAAGCTAGAGTTTCTCAAGTCGTACTCTAACTTACCCCCTCAATGTTTTATCAAGTCGAAGTAGAGATCGAGGATCTTCTAAGTTTCATTGATGAGCTTAAAGACCGGGACCGTAGTCGGGTATTTCATCATGAATGGTGTTTGCCCTGTTATAAAAAGCTCGACCGAATGCAGGTAGCACAACCGGATAGCAGAGGGCCTCTCTTTCTGGCAGACATTGTAAAGGCAACTCGCGGTGGTCTTCCGTCCGTCGGCGCGACAAGCTTCGCAGTGTTTTTTTTTCATGTGCTGAGTTGTCGATAAGTGCTGTTAAACGAAAGGATAAAAGAACAATTACGCAAAACTTGACTCATCTACCCTGATAATTTTGGAATCAGATCGCTTATAATACATCAAAAGGAGTTAGAGTTTATGCGAGTTATCTACTTCGATGGCGTCTGCGGACTGTGCAACGGATTCGTTGATTTTATTCTAAAAATGGATCGGAAACACCAGTTCACTTTCTCTCCACTCCAGAGCGATTTTGCCAAGGCCAACCTGCCTCAGGCCCTGACCCAAGATCTCAAATCTGTGGTCTACCAGAAGGAGACCGAAGTCTATGTTCGCTCCGACGCCGTCATCCGTATACTGAAGGACATGGGTGGGTTCTGGAGCGTTGCAGGCCTCGCTAGCGTGTTACCATCGAAGCTTGGTGACAGTGCCTATGACCTCGTTGCTGAAAATCGCTACCGTCTTTTTGGTCGTAAAGAAACCTGCAGAATTCCGACCCCTGAAGAGCGTTCGCGCTTTATCACCTAAAGAGAACCTGCCTAATACCTAACCAAACCAACGCTCTGATATACACGATCAAGAGTTGTTCGCGCCCGAACCTGTGCACGGGAAGCTCCTTTTTTAAGTAACTCATCAAGATAATCACGGTTCTTCATAAGCAGATCATACTGCTCACGGACTGGCCGTAAGGTCTCGACCACAAGGTCGGCCAGGTCGACTTTTAGATGACCGTACATTTTCCCGGCGTAGTCCGTTTCAAGCTGTTGAATACTTTTTTCACTTAACACGGAGTAGATTGTCATCAGATTTGAAAGGCCCGGCTTCTTGTCCAGGTCAAAGGTAATATCTGAGCCAGAGTCCGTAGTCGCAGATTTGATTTTTTTCTCAATTTTTTTGGCATCATCGATGATGGAAACAAAGTTCTTCTCGTTATCATCGGACTTGGACATTTTTTTCTCGGGTTCCTGAAGGGACATTATACGTGCCCCCTGTTTGCCCACATAGGCATCAGGGAGCTTGAAGACTCCAGTGCCGTACCGGTGCTCGAAAAAGCCAACGATGTCCCGAGTCAGTTCTAAATGCTGACGCTGGTCCTCACCGACTGGTACAAGGTCCGCCTGGTAAAGTAAGATGTCCGCTGCCATGAGTACAGGGTAAGTAAAGAGACCGGAATTAACATTCTTAACGTGTTTTTCCGCCTTTTCCTTAAACTGTGTCATCCGATTAAGAAATCCCATGGGCGTGAGACAGGTAAGGATCCACATGAGTTCAGCATGCTCGTGAACATGGGACTGAGCGAAGATAACATTCTTTTCGGGATCTAAACCTAGCGCCAGGTACTGGGCAAAGAAACTATAGGTCCGCTGCCGTAGGACTTGAGGATCCTGGAAAACTGTCAGAGCATGGAGGTCGGCCAAGAAATAAAGACAGTCATAGTCCTCCTGAAGCTTCTTCCAGTTATTAATTGCCCCTAGATAGTTACCGATGGTCAAATCACCCGTGACAGTACTTGCACTTAAAATGGTTTTTTTCATGTGAAGCATCATACCCTTGACGATTTTGAAGGTGAAGCACTAAGCTCTCTAAAATTTCCGACCAGTCTGGTCACTCTTTCCTTGATGAAAAATTTCGTCACATTTCAACCCATTTCTCCGATGAGTCTTTTATGAAAGGATTCAAGTACCATAAATTGAAGGAAGAAGTCAGCACCTCAGACTCCTGGGGTTCGTACTCCGATCTCTTTATGGTGCTCTCGTTCGTCTTCCTGATGATGTACGTCGTGGCTTCCCTCAGAACTGGTACAAGCTCGATCCATGAAAAAATAGAAAAGAAAAAACTCGGCCGTGAGAATCAGGAACTCCGTGCGCAAATCAAGGCGTACAATACATTGAAAGACCAAGCACTCAAGGAGGAGACTCCCGAAGAACAGCAGGTTTACCAAGACCTCATGGGGAAGCTTTCCCTTCTCGAAGAAAAGGCAAAAGCAGAAAAGGTAAAACTGCGCCAGGAAGCGCTCGATCGTGAACAAAAAGAAATGGCGCTCAATAACTATCAACAAATCGTAAAAAGCATCATCGACGCCAACCTTCTTGCCAAAAATAAGCTACAAGTCCGTGAGGAAATCATCGAGAAAAAGAACGATGAACTCAAAAATCACAAGGCTGAGATTACCCAAAACAATGTGGCCATCAATGAAATCCAATCCGACCTTAAGCGGAAGATAGAAGAACTTTCGGAGGCACAGCGAACCTTTACCATCAGTCGAGATAGTGCGAAGGAACAAATTGCAAAACTTCAGGCCTTAAGCCAGGACCAGATAAATAAACTGAGTGAGAAAAATCGTCTGGCAGAGGCCAAGGCGGTCGAGGTTGCAAGAGAGCTAGCAGAAAGCCAGAGCCGTGTTAGCATAGTTGAACAGGAGAAAATAAAGCTCAAGCGAGACCTCGCATCATCGACTGAGAAACTCGAAATGACAGTCAAAGATTACGAGAAACAGATCGGCGCCGCACGTGCCGAACATCTCGCCAGGATTGCCGAAGAGCGTAAGACTTTGGAAAAAAATTTTGCTGAGGCGAATCTGAGCTCCAAAGAAAAACAGCGTCAACTAGAAGAATTCAACCAGAGATTGAAAGAAAATGAACAACAAGTCCAGGCCCGGGTTAATGAACTCCAAGCGGCCCTCAGTGAGACAAAAAACCGTGAGCTCGAAGCGACAAAAGAGAAAGAAAAACTATCTCAAAAACTCACCGATACTGTAAGCGATTATAAAAAACAGATCACTGACATGCAGGCCAGCTATGATCTGAAGATGGCAAAAGATAAAGTCGAGTTCCAAGACAAGCTTCGTACGGCCAACATCTCCGCAGAGGAGAAGGCCCGTCAGCTCGTCGAGTATAACAAAAGAGCGAAGCTCCGGGAATCGGCACACGCCAGCGAAGTTGCAAAGCTTAAAGAGAATCTAACGGATGCTCAAACGAAGGCCCAGGCGAGAGTCAAACTCTCACGCGACATCAGCTCTGCCCTTCACAAAGCTGGAGTCGAGGCGAGTGTTGACCCCGAGACAGGGGACGTCGTCATAACATTCGGGAAAGACTTCTTTGACAAAGGCTCCGCCGATCTTAAGCCAAGTATGAAAGAGGTGCTTCAGAAATTTATTCCCAAATACTCCGAATCACTCCTTCGGGATCCTGAAATAGCTCGAAAGATCTCTTCCGTTGAGATCATTGGCTTCGCCTCCCCTACTTACCGGAACAAATACGTCGACCCGAATAGTCTTGATGCCCAAGACCAGGGAGCTGCTAAGTATAACCTAGACCTAAGTTTCCGCCGAGCACGCTCGATCTATGACTACATTTTCGACACCAAGACGATCCGCTATACGTACCAAAAAGATCTCCTCGCCAAGGTTAAGGTTTCTGGCCGAAGCTTTTTTAGTGAGGACCGTGCCCCGGCCGGAGTCATACCAGGTATGCCACAAAGCAAGTTCTGCGAACTCGTAGACTGCAAACAGGCACAGAGAGTTATCATAAAATTTAATCTCGATGAAAAGAATGTCACAAGGAGTGAGCCGTGAACGATCTGATCTCTGGGATGCTTACCGCGCTAATGAATGTCGCGACGGATCTTCTCATGCCGTTGATGGCCTTTACTTTCGCAGGCGCAGTGACACTGCGCTTTCTCATATGGGCAACGGTAAAGCGTGAAGCTTGGTTTGCCCGAGGATTTGAAAAGAGGACTCTGGAGTACCTCAAAAAGACGCGAAAGAATCCTGCTAAATACACATCTTTTTTTGTCACGACCAAGATGCTCTTGGAGAAGACCTATTACGAGCTCTTCATCATGCGCTCTCTTCTGAAGCGTCGTAACCCTGACCTCATCATGGATAAGTCGGATAGAATTCTACTTGTGCAAGCAGGTTGCGCACGACTAGTGAAGGATACCCTGAAGCACGTCGAGTACTTTGACTATAAGGATGGGAAGCCGGACACCTTTGGCACGACCACCCAGATTTTCGAAAAAAATCCTCAATTTAATGCTGTATTTGGGTACCTTCCGGTGGGTACCTGCAATGACATCATCAACATCCTTCCTGGGATCTTCATCGTCGCAGGGATCTTCGGAACCTTCCTAGGAATCATGAGTGCATTACCAGAATTAGGAGCGATGGATCTGGCGGACATCGATAAGTCGAAACTCGTGATGGATCAATTTTTGGTCAAGATGTCGTATTCTATGATCACCTCGATCTTCGGAATCGTATTAAACGTAAGTCTAACTATCATCAACGCCCTGATGAACCCCAACAAGGTCTTCGTTGATTCTGTTGAGCGCTTTTGCCACTCTCTGGAGAAGCTTTGGACCACCTGCTCAAACAACGTGATGCCACAGGACATAAAAGACTTCGATGAGCATAAAGATCCAATCGAGGCCCTGGCAGAGGAATCCGTCGACATGGAATACCGTCAGTCGAAATACTACATAGAAGAGATGGCCGATACCGAGGACAAAAATCTCCGCAAGATCGTTAAGTCAAACTCGGAGAAAGAACGGGCGGCGTAGCACATGAATGGAACCGATAAAATCATCGTTTTGATTGATGGCCCCCAAGGCACGCAGCAAGTGTCGATGGCAAAATCGACCTTCGTTTTGGGACATGGCGCCCAATCGGACATAGACCTAGGCATAGATACCATAGCTCAAAAGCAGACCCGAATCACCTTCACCGGGGGAGAACTTTGGGTCGAAGATCTCTCTAGCGCAAACGGCACATGGTTGAATGGGAAACGTCTTACACTCGGGAAGCGCGTCCGAATGAATTCTACCGACCACTTGACCTTCGGGACGAATCACAGGCTAACTGTGAGTCTCGTTATTTTAGAGACTGAGCAGGTCGTGTCTGAACGGCTCGTCGCTAATGGATCATCATTTTTTGTCAATGAAGATCCTTACCCCACCGGGGAAAGACCCCACAGTGGCCTTGCTCTCGTAGAAATTATTGACGAATCTTCTGCCCGCGAAATTTTGGAAGAGGAATACGAAGCTTGTCACCAACGACTCACCAAGTCTCTCGAGGAAGAACGAAAACTCTTGGAAGATCTGCGCAGACAGCGAGAGGAAATAGAAGGACAATATCAACAGACCCCTACACCGGTCTTACCATCAGATAGGATCTTATCCTCGGATGCGGCCTCAGACCTTTCGGTCCGACTTGCCGATCTCATCCAGAGCCAACTCAAGGTTAATCACGGCCGATTTATCGATGACAGCTACTTAAAGGAATTTCGAGCAGAGGCCGTGGACCTTTTCCATGACGAACTTCTTGGAAAGGACTCAGAGGAGTCCCTAAGGCTCAAGGCGCGACACCAGAGGCTGGCGGTGGCCAAAAAAAGAAAACAGCGCCTATTTCGTGGTCTAAGCCTCGTTGGTGTCTTAGCTAGCTTTGTCCTCATGGCCCACTTCCTCCGCCCCGACCTCAGTGTTAGAGGCCAGAACTCAATGACCGAGCTTTTCTCAAAAAAGCGCTACCAGAACGCTGAGGAATTTGCCCGTAAGAAGATCATTGCTACACGCCAGCGTCATACGTACGCGCCGACGACGACTCCCGAATTCAAACTGACCTTTTACGAGAATGTCCTCTTCACCACGGATTTCCTCTCAAAATTCCGTAAGAGTGTTTACCAGGACAAGTGGATCATTGACCTTAACGACTTCTTTATTCATAGGCTCGACGTTAAGGATACGACCATCATACGCTACGTTTCACTCGAGGCGAACTTCCTCAACGAACTTGAGAAGCTCAAGGCCTCCGTAGACCCCCGCAACCCGGCCCCTAAGATCGCTCAGATGAAGGCCTTGGAGCGCGAATTCAAAGAAAAACTCGCAACGATCTTTGAGGACCCGGATAAGGTGGCAGTCTTCTACGAGTTCCATCAAAGCTTCTGGAAGGACTTCTACCCATAAAACTATCGATTAAAACAACCATCCACAAACTTATTATCACTTTTACCGATAATAAATCCTAGACTATTATCCCTCTAATCAAGAGGAGTTTTCATCTGTGACATCTTTCATTAATCTTTGCATCTTCTTCATACTCTCTCTTTCGAGTCCGGCATGGTCTCAGCAGAATTTTTTTAACATTCCCTCCGGTCAGCTCACTCGCCCAGGAAAATATTTTTATCAGCACCAGTTAAACCTCTACGCTCCTGGCGCGTTGTCCTCTAAGCAGCACTTGGTCTACGGCATCGCTCACGGATTAGAAGGAGGTGTAAACTTCCTCAATTTTACTCCCCGGCAAAATACAACGACAGACCTAAATGATCCTGCGGCCAACACTCTCGCACTCACGTTTCAGAAACGTTTTCGTCTTGATCGCCGCGTATCGTTTAACGTAGGAACTCAGGCGGGAACGACACAGATTGGAACAGGTCAGGGCAATCAGTTCACTTCCAAAAGCTACGGCCTTCTTTCCTGGCACCACCGAGAGACCCATTTGCGTGTTACCGGCGGAGCTTGGATCTCTGATCGTCGCTTTAATGGCAACGGCGACACCGAAGGGATATTACTCGGGGCGGAATGGAAATACTCTGACCGCTTCTATCTCATGGGGGATTGGATCTCCGGTGGAACAAAGAATTCGGTTGCGGTACTTGGGGGTATGGCAGACGTAACCTCGAATCTTCAGCTCTGTTATGGGGTACTTTTTCCCAATAAAAATAGCCGGGAGGGCGAGGGCCTAGTTTTGGAGCTAAACCTCTTCAATTAGGTAAAGAATTCTCACGATCGATATTCTTAACACTCCCTATCTAGAAAGCACTCTCCTGGGCGAGATCGAAGGTCCCACGCCGCCACCACTCCTCTCCTTCGTCAATGGAGAGACTCTCCCCTAGCGCCACTTTCAGGAGTTTTGCCTGATCACCCTTTTCGTTATTATTCTTTCCATCAACCAAGACACTGCGAACATGATCCGGATGAAAGAGGAAAAATGTCCGAAGAGGGCCACCGAAGTAAGCTAAGTACCCGTATCGGTCACGAAACGTTTCGATGGCACTCAAGGGATCATTCTTAAACGGCCGTATACACTTCAGATAATCCAAGCCCTTTACCGGGGTCAAGTTTCGCTTCACAGAAAAACATTCTCTCGACCTTCTCCTAACCTACCAAACACACACTCGTAACTATTTCGCTCAAGCTTTTTCATGGCTATGACGATGGGTAATAAATGAACTTAAACCTCCTAAGAATCGCTCTGTTCTTAGTCGTCCAAGCTCTTCCTTGTCATGGGATTTTACCTGAAAACATAGGTGGGACCCATTACGGGATCGGCTACCTTGCCGCGGGAGAGGTCCAGGCGTCTGTACAGTCTCATCGAGGATGGCATTACGGGCCCATCACCTGACCTACCGGGAATCCTCTCCAGAGTACCTGGAGCAGATCGGAAAGCTTTCATAAGACTTACGGCCCACCTCCAAGAAATTGTCCGTGAAAAGTCTCCATGGCTCTTCATGATCGGTAATAACTTCTTTGCTCCCGGAGTGACTATCCAGCAGCAGCGACGAGGAAAGCCTCCTAAACAAGCTTAAAAGATCATAATGCCTCGCAAATCCTCTGTAGAATTTTCAGAAGACCTCACTCTATCTCTCTTCACGTGTACACTCCCCACCTATGAACGCCTTGACCACCACTACGCTCTTACTCATCCTGTTAGCAAGCTCAGCGCATGCTCAGATTCTGCGCGCTTTCAGCGCCAGCTCCCTCATCGAGTTTGGGCCAGCGGCCGAAGAGGGATTCTGGATCAATCCCATGGGACCACTTGCTCGCGGGAGAGGTGTCACTGGTTCGTACGGGCCGCTGGGAAATCTCGGTCCCTTCGGCGAGGCCATCTGGAACTCCACTAACGCCTTCAGAGCTGCCGGTAACTGGGAACAACTGGCCCAGGCCCTCTCCCGGATGAACGGTCCACTAAGTGCTTCAGGCCCGGTCTTTCTCACCACCGAGCTCGGTCAGGCCATGCTGAACTTCAATGGAGCTGCACACCTTCTTGCTCCGGGTGGCGTCCTTCACGCTCTCGGGAACGCGGGCCCCCTTGGTCCCCTTGGCATCGCCGGCATGCTCGGACCCAATGGAGCTCATGGGTTCTCCCGCAACGCCGCGGGGAACTACTTGGACCAGAACAGGAACGTTGTGAGAACTATTCGCATTAATAGCCATGAGGGGCCAAAGGAGTTCGACCTCTATGAACTTTATAAACTAGACAGTTTTCGGAGCAGCGAGATCCTTGATACCTCCTTCGGCCTCCGAGGTAAAATCGATCGCGGCCAGATCGTTCAACTTCGAGTTGCCTCCAAGCGAGCTCAATGGGTGAACTTCCTGGTGGTTAATGAATACGAGCTCGATAGCTTCGCCCTACAGGTCGCGGACGAAGCCGGAGGTGTGATCGAGTCTAACGCTGAAACCCTTTCCAACTTCATCAGCGTCAAAGTGAGACCGGGAACTCGCCTCAAAGTTAGCTTAACGCACCGTTCTTCACTTCACGCCTTCCGAAAGCCCTTCCGCCTTTATGTCACAGGCTCCGAAGGCGCAACGGAGGTAAGTCGCCCTTTTCATTACGTTCAGGGACGCTAGGTTAAGAAAACAACTCCTTCCCTTCCCTTTCCCCTCCCTATCATGCTAAAAATTTCTCCTCATCTGGGGGAATCATGTTTAAAAATTTAGCCTTTGCCGCTCTCGCTCTTTTCTCTTTCGCCGCCGTGGCGGAAGTCACTCTCACTCAAGTCAATAACTTCGGTACCAACCCCGGCGATCTCCGGATGTTCTACTACGGGCCCAAGAATCTCGCTGCCAAGGCACCCCTGGTGGTTCTCCTCCACGGATGCGCTCAAGCAGCTTCAGAATTCGATGACGAAACTGGCTGGACTAAGCTCGCCGACGAGAATGGTTTTTACCTCCTCCTCCCTCAACAGCGGGAAGTGAATAACTCTTCAAGATGCTTTAACTGGTTCGAGGCAGCGGACATCCGACGTGACGGTGGTGAAGCTGCGTCGATTGTTGAGATGGTCGACGCCATGGAAAAGATAGTTCCTATCGACCCCACTAAGATTTTTGTCGCGGGCCTCTCGGCCGGCGGGGCTATGACCAGCGTCATGCTGGCCAACTACCCCGAAGTTTTCAACGCCGGCGCCATCGTCGCAGGTGTACCTTTCGGCTGCGCTACAAGCCTTTCTAACGCCTTTAACTGCATGTTCGGGAACTCTTTCCCGGCACCAACTGCTCAGCAGCGCGGAGACGCCGTTCGCCGTGCCGCCGGCAGCTACAGTGGGCCATGGCCACGGGTGATGGTCGTCCACGGAACTTCCGACGAACTCGTTAACCTCAAAAACGCTCAGCTCAACGTTGAACAGTGGACCAACGTCCACGGCACCGATGCTCAGGCCGACGCCACAACGACGGTTCAGGGCCAGCAGTACATGGAATTTAAGAAAGGTAATAATGTGGTAGTAAGCCTTCTCACGATCCGCAACCAGCGCCACGGCTACCCGGTCGACGTTCGGAATGATTGCGGCGAGGCCGGCAAGTACGTCCTCGACTCTGGGGTCTGTGCTTCGAAGCACATCTTGAACTTCTTTAAGATTAAGTAAACCTCTCATGGCCTTGAGGGTTCTCCTTCAAGGCCTTTTTTTTCTAAGAACTCATATACTCTAAGCACATTGTGTTTACCTTAACTTGAGAAGAAGCTAGACTTAAAGTCATCCGATAATAAGAGAAATCAAATCTTCACACGAAAAGCATTGCCTTAGTCAAATCAGTAAAGTCATCATGTTAACATGATTAAATTAATCCTTGTTACGTCCCTTTGGATCGTGTCCATAGGCATGTGTGAAGCCAAATCTCACTTTTCTCTTGGGCTCAATCGGACTCTAAAAGATGTTCAAGACTCCAACGGCAAAGTGGAAGAAAAGCCCTTCTCTCCCTATCTGGGCTGGGGATATCATTTTAATCTTTTCGACTCAGGTTTCGGATTTTCACCTCAGGTGGGTTACATCCACACGACAGACGTCGCGAACGACAGTTTCGGCAAGCAAACAACTCACTCTTATTTTTTCAACTGGGATTTCCTCTATATCCCCTCCTTCTCAAATCAGACGGCGTTTCGCTTCGGTATCGGCAATTTCATCAAGAGAATAAGTGGGAAGGGCGGAACCGTGGAGATTCCCAACGGGAATAGCACGGCGACAGCTCGTAGACCCGGCAAGACAGTGACCTCATACTCAAGCACATTCAATCTTGGAGCAGACTATAATTTCAATACCCAGCTTCCGAGCCTAGGAATCACCGACCTTGGTCTTCGCTTCGAACTCTTCACATTCAGACCCCTCTCGCAGGAATACCGGAACTACGCCTTTAATCTCGGCGTACTGATGTACTATTAAAGGGAAGCCACTATGAAGATTCTCATCCTCCTCAGCATATTCTACTCTTCACTCTCCTTCGGATTTGTTCTGATCTATCCAAAATACGAACTCCGTGATGCTACAAAGACAAAGATCAAGCTTTCCTCAGAAGGCTGTACCGCAAATGGCATCCCAGACAGTAAAATCGTCGAGGCGATAAAAATATCGATCGATTTCTGGAACGACGCTCCCGAATCTCGCCTGAATCTTAAATACGGGGGTAGGTCCTCGGCCTCCCTCACAGATTCAAGAATCCCCGTGAACGAAATCATCGTGGGCTGCGCCTCCCTCCCGAGCATCAATATCCTGGGCTCCGCTGAGCATGACCGTGATAACGGTTCGGCGAGAGTCAAAATGAACTCAGACGTTTATACCGGAAGCTACAGCGATGCGAGCTTCATAGGTACCATGATTCATGAGATAGGCCATGGCATTGGTCTAGCTCATAGCAAAGACGCCGCTTCCGTAATGACCTACTCAGCTAACGGCTGGGGCGATCGGCCGAAGTACATCTCCCAGGACGATGTTGATGGAATAGTTTACCTCTATCCGAATGAAAAGGAGATAGGGGGATTAGCGGGCAGTTGCAGTTCGTTTGCGAACGAGGGCGGAAAGCCCAAGAACTTCTACCTTGATGCCATTCTGGGTTTTGTGTTTATGTTCCTCTTTGCCTTCGTATTCAAGAAAATCATAAAAAGATAATTCGCCTGGCGAGGCAATAACTAGATCCTAGTTTAGTTGCGACATCTCACCTCGCGATTAGTAAGCGATCGAATACAGTAAGAAGAGTGGTCTGGTTTATCTAATCCCTCGATGGCCCTATTATTAGGCCAGGTCTTGAGAATGGAAACATAGCAACTGTTGACGCACAAAAGCCAAACACAGAGCTAATTCTAAGAAATAGAAGCAAACCCCATTCGTAATGCACTGCATCATTCGCCATATTCGGGCACTTAGCTAAAACTAAACCTTAGGAATTCCTAAAGATTTATAATAGATTCTATCTCTTGATATTTGTTTCATTACTAATTTTTTTTCATAAAATTGAAAAACTATGCATACTCCTTTAATTAGTATCGTTTTACCCTGCTACAACTCAGCGAATTTTATAATTGAAACGATCGAATCAGTACTCATCCAAACATATACCAATTGGGAATTAATCGTCATTGATGACTCCTCTAATGACCAAACGCTAAAGCAAATTAGCAAGTTTTCCCATGACCCTAGAATTAAGGTCTTGAAGAACGAAAAGAACATGGGAATTGCCTATTCACGAAACGCAGGAATCGACAGGGCCCAGGGCGAATTCATTGCCTTTCTCGACAGCGATGACCTCTGGAAGCCAAACAAGCTAGAAACGCAAGTCGATTTCATGCTAAGAAACGATCACAAATTCACTTACACCTCATACGAACAAATAGACGAGGCCGGTGCATTTTCGAGGAACATTCAAATCCCGGACACCACTTGTTACATGAAGATGCTTAAGGGATCAGACATCGCTTGTCTAACAGTCATGCTGCACAAGGGCCTGCTCAAAGAGAACCGCTTCGCCGCTGGATTCCATGAGGACTACGTCTTATGGTTGAAAATCATGGAGGATAATAATATTCAAGCTCGTGGGGTCAATAAAATCTTGGCCTCTTACAGAATCAGGAAAGGATCAACGTCATCGAATAAGATTAAGTGCGCCAGGATGCAATGGAATATTTACCGAAGAACTTTGAAGCTAGGCTATCTGCAATCGATTCGTTACTTCACGTCTTATGCTTTTAAGAATATTAGGAAACACTATTTATCAATTTCTTTACCAGTCTCTTTGACCACGCTTTTATAGTAAAGAAGAGCTTCCAGCCCGCGCCAAACTTAGATCCTATAATCTCTGCAATCTCATGATCTCTTGCATATGACAGTTTACTGCTCATTCCGAAATTATCGTAATAAACAAAACCTTCAGAAGGATTCATCGAAAGTTGCTCGTATCCGTGCTGTAGGTAATAAAGATAATCGGCGGCGATTTTAAAATCTAAACTATAGGACATTTTTAAATTCTCGAAGATGATCCCCTGGTGATTGTAAGGCATACCAAGTTTATGGCTCTTTGACTCAACAGTCGTAAGCATTCCGAAACGCATGTATTTCACAGTCACGAGACTAGGAATTTTCTTAATGTATTTTAAAACCTGTCCTGAAAAATAATCACCAGAATTAAGGAAGTATAAACCATCCCCGGTGGCGAGTTTAACGCCCTTATTCATGGCATCATATGGCCCATGGTCGGGCCCAGAAATCCATTTAACGTAGGTCCTGTTTAAGGTGGAGAGATATTCAGGAGTTCCGTCTTTTGATCCACCGTCAACGACTATGACCTCGAAAGGAAGAAGGTCTTGAGCATGAATGGAGTCTAAGGTCGCCTTCAAATTTTCGAGATTATTAAAACATACTGTGATGATGGAAATTTTCACTTCTTGCTCCTACTTTTAAAGCTTGGGATATAAGAAGGAGTAAGAGAATAGTACGTAATTCCTTTAGACTCTCCAAACTTAAGGAGCTGCTCTAAGAAGTCACAGTGCTGATCATAGTAAGAAGCGTAATTTCTATCTCTAAAAAAAGAGGGATGAACTTGAAAAGCACTGTCCATGTGTGAATGCATCTGAGCAGTTTTACTATGCTGCCAAAAATACTTTTCATCCGGATTTCTCCCGTCCGCACCGATCACGGCCACTTCCTTCGTGAGAGCAGAGGCGAGAGGAAGCATCAAAAAAGTTAAGACGTTATCAGAACTTCGTACAGAAAATGAATTTGCCGTTGGGAAATGGAACTCCCGCTGAGTTCGAATTCCTAAAACTTTGCCAGAGAGTTCTGGGTACCAGCCAAGTAGTATTGGCACGGAGGACTCGGGAATGATCAAAATAGCTTCAGGGTACAATCTCGTGCAATTCAATACATAGTCTCTAAAGAGATGAGCATATGTGCTCGGAGAAAAATGGAATACAGGATCAGCGAAGACGATAATGTCTGGCCCTCCGATAACGGATAAAAAGTCGGTATTTTTGACTGCACTATTGCAAACAATTTTCAGATCCGTGGAAGAATATCTAAACGCACCATACTGGTCAAAACTGGGTCCAGTTGTGAAGCAAATGGAACGTGTTTTGTTACCGACCCTCTTCAGGAACATCGAAAAGATGGAGCTCGACTCATCAAAAATTCTCTGTTTCTCGGAATCCGCCAAGATCTCAAAGGACAGCTTTCGTAATTGGTCGGATTCTGTACTCGAAAAAAAAACAGGATCGATGAGACGAGTTTTTTCCCACTTAAACCAAATGGAAGGGAAAAAAAAAGACTTCCAGCTGTGGATCAAGATCAAGTCAAAATCTCTTAGATCGGCAGTGTCAATGTGCTGAAGATTTTGCACCTGATGGACAAAATTTTCCTGAGAATTAACAAATGGAACAGGCTTCACGCCCAGGAAAGAAACTGTCGCCCTGGATTTTCCAAGCGCCCAGGCAATCCGATTAAGGATGTCATAAGAGGTCTTGGAGTCTTTGAAGGCAGGGTACACGATAATTTTCTGGGCCGCCACCGCCCTATCGGAGGATGTCCGCTTAAGATAAAAAATAATGACGTAGCAGACCTTTCTTGAAAGATATGAAATTAGCTTTGTCATCTGTCTGCCTTCGACAGAGTTCGTGCGACCGATTCGGCGACGAGAAAATCTTCAGGCGTATCGATGTCAAAAGCTTCCAATTTGGGGATCTCATACATCAGAGGATTTTTGCCAATTCTTTTCTGCTGATTACTCATAAAGGAGTCACGAGAAAAAAAGTAGAAACACGAGTTTTCCTCGTAAAGCGGAGGCAAATCCTGGGTTCTCAGTAATTCCTGGGGATGATGGTTCAAGGCCTTGCCTGCTTGATCATAGAATCTCGATTGGTGCCGAGTCACTGTGAATAAGCTGTCGAAATCGCGCTGCTGCAAGAAGTCGCTACATGCTTTCTCTAATGTTTTTGACGTTAGTAATGGGTTCGTAGAGTGAGTCTGAACGAAAAGGTCCTCATCCTTGATGACCGAAAGATCATAGTTAATGATCTCATTCATGGAGACAAAGTCACCCTGGATTCCCTTGGGACGAGCGATGATACCAACTTCGTTTGAAAACCTCTGAACCATTTCAGAAATCAGATCCGAATCTGTATCTACGTAGACCTTTTTAATAGAGGGACACTCAAGCAATGTCTTAAGAACGTGTTCAAAAAGAGGTCTACCGTTGAAACTTTTTATATTCTTAGACGGAACTCTCTCTGAATGTCCTTTCATGGGTAAAAGGGCTATGAAAGACTTCATAATCCCCTCCTCTTTATTTCATCGAGAAGATTCTCAACCGCCATAAGACCTTGTCGCTGAACATTCTCGAGCGTTCTAGAAGCTACATGGCCAGTGATCAAAACATTATCTAACTTAGAAAGTGCATGATTCTTTATCATCGGCTCTACTTCCATAACGTCGGTGAGATAAGCCGCAATTTTTTTACCAACCAGAGCTTCATAGAGCTCCGCTTCATCAACCAAGGAGCCACGGGCAGTATTGATCAGGACCAAATTTGGATTAGCTTTTTTCAGAAGCCTGCCATTAACAAGACCCTTTGTTTCAGAATTTAATGGAGCATGCAAACTCAGGTAGTCACAGTTCCTAACGAGTTCCCCTAAGGTTGCCGGAGCAACCCCCTGACTTAAAAATACTTCATCGCTTGCATACGGATCACAGGCCAAGACAGTCATCCCAAAGGCCTTGGCAAGGCCGCTAACTCTCTGTCCAATCTTACCAAAACCCAGGATCCCAAACTTCTTTTGATCCAGTTCCAGTCCAGTCTTTCGAACCCAGTCTCCATTCCTTGTTGAGGAGACTATTTCAAAAATCCGCCGATTGTAGGAAAGAAGAAGCGCAAAAACGTGCTCGGCCACCGCATTCTGATTCACTCCAACGCAATTCCGAACACTCACGTTATTCTTTTTGCAGCTATCGAGATCGATCTTATCTAAGCCGACTCCATACTTAGAAATGATCTTAAGGCCCCTCGCCGCTGCCACTTCAATAAAGTTCTGATCGAAATGATCATCTCCACAAAGGATGGCATCGTGCTCGTCGTAGTTTTCTAAAAGCACCTTCGAGGACAAGGGACCTTTCACAAGCTTGCAGTCAAAATTCTGAGCTCTTAAGAGTTCCTGATGCTTGCCGGGAGTTTCAATGAATGAGGGTGTTGTTACTAGTACTTTCATATTCCTCTAATCGTGCTCTCAAGGTTCGACAAATCTTCTGAGCCAAGGCCACGGTAGTTCGCAAAGTATTGAGCATTGATGGGTGTCTTTCGGAGAAAAAAATGTGTATTGAGATCGATACTCGCCGTATAGTCTGTCAGAGCATCTCCCACGAAAAGGACATCTCTTTCAGAATATGAATTTTCTGATAAGATTTTCTTGCCCCAAGTAGTTTTGCTCTCTGGTGAACCAAAGATCCCTTTAAAATATTGATCTAGGCCTCGCTCACGACAAATGTATCGTAGCTCATCGGTTGGAGTGCCCGATATGACCCAGAAATCGTACTTCTCATGATGGGCCGTCAAAAAGTCCATCGCTCCTTCAACGAAAGGAGACCGGAGTACTTTCTGGAGGGCAATGTCTGAAAACCTCTGTCCCATCTCCTTGAGTGACGCCTCGGACAGATCCTGATTCAAAAAGTTTAGATGGTAATGCTTAAACTTTTCGAAACGAGAAATCCCACCGTTCTTCTCATGGTGAGCGACCACTTGTTGGACAACTTCTGGTCCGTACGGCAAATACATTTCCTCAAACGCCCTCGTCTTCGCATCCACAGATTCAAGGATGACACCGTCAAAGTCGAAGAATATCGCCCTAATCATGTCTTAACTTTCCAAGTGCAGTACAAGGGGCACCGTCGGCATGCTCAATCCTAAGAGGCGCGATGACCAGAGTTTCAAACACGGCACCAGAAGGGACGTGCGAAAAATTCATGTCTTCGACGATGAGTAAGTCGGAATCAACCAGGAAGCTTTTGTGAGCTTCCCTTCCGATGTCCTTATTCATCCAAGGATTCATCGAAATTGAGTCCATCCCTATAGCTCTCAACGATGGACATTTTTTCTTCAAGTAAGCTGCGACGTCCCCATGGAAACCTGGGTTACGTGACCAGTATGCCTCATTGACTCTGATCTTGTGGAATCCGGTGTTGAAGAGAATAATTTCAGTATCAGGATTTAAGTCGTGCTGCTTTATCTCTTCCAGCGTGAATATTTTATCAAACTCCGGCACCTGAGCGAGCGTTAGAAACTGGACTTTACTGAAGATCCAATGAGCCGCCTGATAGTGGCTGCCCGTTTTTCCCATATCAGAAAAATGAAAAGGATAATCGATGTGGGTGCCGGAGTGAGCAGAAACGTGAAGGGAGGAGGCGTTACACGTATCTCCACAACTCATTTGCTTGTCGATGGACTTCTCAAGAGACTTTGCGCCGCCATAGGCACTCAACTCAGGTGACAGTTCATAGGATAAAAAAATCCAGTCGCTACTCACTGATCGCCCTTAACCAGCAACCCGTTCGTCTCCTCAAGCTCCGTATGAATGTTGTGATGAATTTCACCGATGAGATTGAGGATCCCTTGACCCAGATCGATGTGGGGATTATTCACCAGCTTTCGGCCAAGCTTGGGACTGAACGAATAGGGAGAGAGCTTATAGTGTGTGGAGGATTGTCTCGGTCTATAGTTAATCCTAACCTCACCCTTCATAATCTCCTGAATCATTTCGAGGAGGTCTTTGTATCGTACCGGTGTTGGCCCAGTGAGGATGATGTTTTGATTACGAAACTCTTGGTTCAAGACTTCGACACTCAAACGTGCGGCGTCTTCGACGTGAATGAACTCACGGGTTTCATCCCCGGTTCCGCCGTAATTGATCTCGCCGTTTTTGAGTGCTTCGCTTAGAATTCTAAAGATACTGTTACGGGTATCGGAGCGACTCCCGTAGAGGGAGCCATACCGAAGGATCACATAATCCATACCAAATTCTTTCTGATATGTTTCGACCAGCTGCTCGCACGCTTGCTTGGTGATTCGGTAGAACGAACCGGAGTCACTATAGACGTAAGCCGAACTAGCGAAGATGATTTTTTTCACCTGCGCTTCTTTCGCTTCTTGAAGAATCTGAACAGTACCGAGGATGTTCAACTTAACGGCATCGATCGGTCGCTTGTGACACTCATCGATATCGGCGATGCCAGCTAAGTGGTAAACGATCTGCTGGCCGACAAGCGCCTCTCGGACTTTCCCGAGGTCAAGGATATCGCCAACGATCTGCCTTTGATTTCCTTTTAAATACGAGGAGGCGAATTTGTCATAGATGACGACTTCATGGCCCGCCTCCGTCAGGGAGTCAGCGACATGGCTTCCAAGAAAGCCTGCACCACCAAAAACGATGATCTTACTAGACATCTTTTCCCCTGAAATGTGCTCGAACAGCATCCATTTCTAATCTTACTTTGTCCCCAAGAAATAAAAAGTCTAAACTGAATGCAATGAAGTTGTAGCCTTCGTCGAGTCTCTCGAGGACTTTGCTATGGTCTGAAGAGATGACATGGAAGCCCAGTGTCTTTTTAAGTTCGAGAGTCTTCTTCGTTATGAACGCGATGGCGTCCCGAACTTCCTTTCGCTCGAAATCTCCCGGGTATCCCATGGACGCCGAGAGATCGTAAGGGCCTACCATGATGCCGTCTATTCCCAGGGTGGTTAATATTCCCTCAAGCTCAGGTAAGGAATCCACGTGTTCGATCTGTGCGATGACAACTGTCTGGGTCATAGCTTGCGCACGATACTCCTCAAAGCCGACCCCGTATTTTTGGGCCCGATAAAGGCCAACGCCCCTGGTACCAAAGGGCGGATAGTAGGCGTGGGAAACGGCTTGGGCAGCTTCCTTGGCGGACTTAATCATCGGAACAATGATTCCCGTCGCCCCGGCGTCCATAACCTTTTTGATCACGATCTGTTCATTGAGCGGCACTCGAACGAGTGCAGGGACCTTACTTAACTGAGTAATAGTTATGAGATTCTGAACGGTCTCGAGGTCAGTGCACGTGTGCTCTAAGTCAAAACAGAGCCAATCCGGGCGGGAACTTAGCATCACTTCCACGACCCCTGGGTGGGCGAGGCTCACCCAAGATCCAATAACTGTTTTCCTCTCGAGCAGCGCCTGTTTCAAACCTTGGGAATTCGTTGTCACTTTGTCACTTCCAGCGTATGTTATGAGTCTTATTTAACAAGAAATACAATTAGTTGTCATATCATTTAACTCTGGGCTTTAGAATTTCATGAAACTTCACCCCACGAAGCTTTTTAAGTTTTTCAGTAAGATCGGCAAGACTCGAAAGTTAATCGCCGAACTTAATGGGTTATCGACTGACGCTGAGACTCTTCGGTCTGACGCAAAGATTCTTTTTATTAATTCGAAGTACGACCTCTTCCACTCGGTGTTTTGCTTTTTCATGGGCTGCCACCTGGCCCGAAGGGGTGCGGAAGTTCACATCCTTTGTGACGACGGACTCCTGAGTCACTACGACAATGATAATCATTCCTCTTTGGATTTTTTTTACGCTCGGAAGAATTCTTTCTGGGGACGGCGCAAGAACTTTATAAAAACTCGATTGTTTTTATTCCTTGCTAGCATACAAAATAAGAGTCGGGTGCGTTTTATCTACTACTCCGACTTTCACGCGAGTCTCACACAGCAGGAAAAGGATCGAGTCGTAGAGCATGTCGGCGCACGGAACCACCTCCCCCCTCACGTCGAAGCCAGCCACCGCAGATACTTCGGCGGTCGCCCGTATGACGTAGACTCTGCGAGTCACCGCCTGTTTGCCCAGCTCACCCTAGAGAATTACATCATCAATCAAAAAGTTTCAGAACGCCTCAAAGGTCAATACGCTCTCGTCCTTTGCTTAGATGGGACCTATACCACTCCCGGAACTCTGTACGAGGAACTAACTTTGGTCCCCGGGACTGAAGGCGTGGTGTACCAGCATGATGGTTTTAAAGATCGGAGCCTCTACTTTGGAAAAATGCCTGCCGCAATCGGTACAAGACCCGAAGACTGGCTTCATTTTCAAAAA
This sequence comes from Pseudomonadota bacterium, assembly GCA_027487685.1. GTDB lineage: Bacteria > Bdellovibrionota > Bacteriovoracia > Bacteriovoracales > Bacteriovoracaceae > Peredibacter. The sequence goes on from JAIYDC010000133.1 coordinate 66,941, forward strand.
AATACCCCTGTCTCGACCAAGCTTGGAGAGCAATTCCTAAGGGATAGGACATCCTCTGCATCCGAACCTTTTACTGCATCAGAACAAGAGTTCGTTAATCTGATCCAAGAGCGAAAGCGTGAACTTAAAGCCAAGAAGATTGTCTGCTTATTTCCGAACCTTTCTTGGGATTGTGCAATCCAGCAACGAAACACTATTTTTCAAAGCATGGACCACTGGATTGCAGCGACGATTGAACTAGCGATCAAAAAGAACTACATCCTGATCCTCCGTGAACATCCTCAGAGTAAAGCGGATTATACGCCCAAAGATAGCGTGATTTCACTGCTGAAAGACGTCTATCCTGATTTGGCATCCTCCTCTAACCTCATCTTGATTGACGGACTCTCAGCATTGAATTCCTATCGCCTGGCCCGGCAAGTTGCCGATGTGAATCTCATCTACAATGGCACTTTGGCGATTGAACTCGCTTACCTCAAAGTTCCGGTTTTGCTCTGTGGTAACTCGCCCTACTCTGGAACCGGAATTGCTAAGGAACCTAAAAGTATTGAAGAATTTGAACGGTACATCGAGGATCCCCGGGTGATCGGAGAAACCGAGCTCGTTTGCTTATACGCTGAGTTTCATTTTTTTAATAACGCCTTCTATTGTCCTATCATGCCGCGCAAGGCTCACTCGTTTGGGGAGGAAGAGAAATTTTGGCTGGATTGGGATTGTGGTGTGAATCAGTTAGCTAAAGATTTTACTAGGACTATTGACCACATTCTGAGCAAGGCTGGTCGTGTCCATGAGTAGCATCAATACTATCCAAAAATTCAAAGATGATCTTCTCGCATCTACCAGTGATTCCAATAAATTCTTGCCCTTCCTCTTTGACAAATCCGTTAGTTTCTTCGCGAAACCTGAGACCATGAACGTCGGTATTAAAAGACTCATTAAAAATGATTTTAGCTTTGAAAAGTCCGGACAAGAGGTCATAGACAGAAAGAATTTAAGATCATTCTATCTTGAGAAAAATGATGGGGAAGCTGGTCAAGGACTCCTCGGGGAACTCCGTGATCTTGCTAAAAAGGAAAGTCATGGAACGAGAAAGTAAAATCCTCATCATCTACTGCTCACCAGAATCAACTCAAATGTTTGCCCACGCTCAGCGCGAACTCCCCAAGAACATCATGCTGATTCAGGGCCTAAACATCACTAAATCAAACTCGGAAGGTTTCTATAAGGATTTTTCTAAAGACTATTCGGATGCGGACAACGGTTACGCCTCGAAACTCCTGGGATTGGACGCTAGCTACTTGTACCAGTCAGATCAGGATTTTCAGTACCGAAGACACAGCGAAGAGTATTTTTTAAAGAAGACAAATTATACTCTACAAAAGATCGAAGAAATCTGTTCACAGTACAATATTACTGCGCTTTTTTCTGTCGGCGGAGGAAGCCTTTTCACAAACTGTTTTGTGGAATATTTCTCGAGGAAGCCTGAGGTACTGGTTCGCAGAATGCCAACGCTAAGCTATCTCACCGCCGACTCACTCTCGAGCCGATATCTCTTCCTGAAGAGCAATTCGTACGTTCTTAGCGAGGAGACTATCACTCGCTTCGACTGGGCAAGGAAACTTGCGACCGAATACTATGATCGCGTTCGAGATGCTAAGCAACGGCCTGATGATGACGCGCGAAAATCAGCGAAGTCGGGAATGTTCACACCAACCAGTCCCTCATCCGCCCTAAAGTACCTCATCCGCTACGTGGGAAAGAAGATTCTCGGCCGAAAGAACACGTTCGAAGAGATCCTTAGGATCAAGACCTACATCTCACGGCTTCGTCTGGATCTGGACCGGCTTCTTAACAAAATAAATCCGCCGAGCAAGCCCTTCTTTCTCTTGATTCTTCATGACCCCACAGACTCTCAACTGACCTTCAGGGGACGCCATTACACCGATCAGATTGCTATGGCGAGGATGATTGCAAGTAACCTTCCGCATGGAACAGAACTGGTAATCAAAGAGCACCCTGTGTACCCAGGAATGATCCCCTATGGGGAGATTAAACTCATGCGGGACAAATATCCTAAGTGTACTTACCTGGATTACACTTACAACATAGCACCATTCTTAAAGAAGTGCGTTGCGCTGATTACAATCAATAGCACGGCCGGTGTCGAGGCCATGATCAATCGAAAACCAGTCATCGTTTTGGGTGATAGTTTCTACTCGGAATCGGCCTGCTGCTATCGTGTAAGAGACCTGTCTCGGCTGACGAATATCTTGGCCGAGACGCTTCATTCTCCGAAAATCCCAAAGAGAGAAGAGGTCATTGACCTCTTGGCCGACACAATCTCTCTAAGCTACCCCAGATCATCACAGCTTAAGTATGATGATCTGGAGGTCATCAAGGAAGGGATTACAACGGTTCTCAGAGAGAACGACCTACTTCGAAACGAGTCTTAGGCATAGCTGAAACTTATACCCGAGATGGTTGGCATGGAGCCAGTTTTCATCGATGACCCCGAGGAGGCCCTTCTTTTCCTTTACATTGCCAAGGTAAGGGTCTTCGTAGTTCAAATGGTTATTCATCACTCCGATTTCTGAGATCACCGTCTCGTAGGCGATCAACTCAAACCCTGTCACTTCAGCAAGTTTTTTCATGGAATCAAGGCCATAGAGGTTCACATGCTCAAGTCCATCGAACATGTTGCATTTCTCTTGAAGCATCTTCGCGGCAAGGGAGTCTTTCGTCGGCGATTGAATAAAGACGAGGCCTCCATCTCTCAGAAGCTTCTTCGTAGAGTTCAAGAAAGAGATACCATCAGAGATGTGCTCGAACACGTCCCAAAGAGTAACGAGGTCGAAGGTTTCAGACAAGTTTGCCTTGTGGATCGTATTCTCAAAAACTGTGTGACCTTTTTTCCTCGAGTGAATCGCCTCTTTGGCATTTAACTCAAGTCCATACGTCTTCCAGTCATTTCTCATCGCGATATCTAAAAACGCCCCAGCGGAGCAGCCAACATCCAAAACCTTGCCTTTCGCGGGGAGGTGCTTCGTCGCGAGGGTTAACCCTTTCTCATAAAGGTTACGATAAAACTCATTATCCTGTTCCACGATTTCGGACTGAACGTCATGGTTGGTCCGGTAGTACTCTTCAAGGTACTCGTCTTTAAAGACGGGGCTCAGGAAAACCATGTCACAAGAGTTGCACGCAACGTAGACGCCGCCACTTTTCGTAAAGAGGTCGCGCTTATTGCTGGAATTACACACAGGACAGTTCCGGTCAGTGGTGTACTTAGTATCGAATAGCTGCGTTTCGCTATTGATGTACTTTGCATGGTTCGCCATGCTGGCGTCCCACATTTTCTTTCGCGTGACGTGAAGTTCTCTGGTCGTTAGGTTTCGTTCCATTCTGCCCTCAATTGGTAGTTAGTAATCTCACAGGAATTCCATGCTCATTCATTTTTCTCTTCACGCAGTCCGGAGTCCACCGGGTGAAATGGAAAATACTCGCAGCGGCGACAGCTGAACACCCCATCCTAATAGGTTCAATAAAGTCCTCCGGACTCTGTACACCGCCAGCATAAATCACAGGAATACGTACGGATTTTACAATTTTATCGATTAACTCCAAGTCGCAATGTGACATCGTTCCATCGAGATCGACGCTGTTCACAAACAGCTCACCAGCGCCAAGACTTTCAAGTCTGATGGCCCACTCAAACGGATTCATGTCCAGCGCCTTTCCTGCCGAGAAGACTTTATACTCCCCAGACTCCTTTATGACGTCGATAGAAGCGACGATACACTGGGACCCAAACACAGATGATGCTTCCTGGATGAGCTCAGGGGTTTTAATGGCAGCTGAATTGATGGCCACTTTATCGGCCCCACGGTCCAAAACGCTTCTGATATCTTTTAAGGTTCTAATCCCCCCACCGACTGTGAGAGGCATGAAGCATTCTGAAGCGATCTCTTCGATGGTGAAGAGGTCGATAGATCGGTCCTGAACGCTCGCATCGATATCGAGGACGATGAGCTCATCGACGTTCCTCGTATTGTAGATTCGCGCAACCGTGATGGGGTTGCCCTGATTCCGTCGTTCGTTAAACTGAATGGTTTTAACGACTGAGTAGCCATCAATCAGCACAACCGGAATGACGCGCGTTCTAAGCATGAAATTTTCTCACAAAAGGCTGAAGTTTTTGATTAATTGGAGGCCCGCTTTCTGACTCTTTTCCGGGTGAAACTGAGCTCCCCAGATATTGTCTTTTTCAACAGCGGCGCAGATGTCAAAGTCACCGTAGTTCACAGTGGCAATATTCGTCTCAGGATCCGAGACCATCATTTCGAAGCTGTGAACGAAATAAAAGCAGGACTTGTCAGCGACGCCCGCAAACATCTTAAGCCCGTTGAAATCGACGTCATTCCAGCCCATGTGAGGGACCGGATATCGCGCAGGATCAACTCGTAGTCGAGAGGTCTTTGCCTTGATGAGACCAAGGCCTTTCGACTCGCCCATTTCTTCACCAAACTCCGATATGAGCTGCATCCCAAGGCAAAAGCCAAAAAATGGAATTCCTTTCTCCAACGTTAAGTATCGGATAAGGCCCGTAAACTGTGGCGTAAGTACTTCTTTGGCCGCGGCACTAAAACTCCCGACTCCTGGAAGGATGAGCTTCTCCGCTTTTTCGATTTCGTTAAGGTCTCGCGTGAGACAAAAAGGAATGTTCAGATAACTAACCGCTCTGACGACGCTTCCTATGTTCCCAAGGTCATTGTCGATAATGGTAATCATACGAGGCTAGTTTTTCATCGGAACGAATTTTCGGATAAGATTTCCCTCTCCATCTCGCACCAAGGATCCCTTCGCATCGATTTCGAAGATCCTCTTATTCGTAAACCGATCAAGCGTCTTGATGAACTCGGCCTCAGTGATATTGAGGTATGCGAGGAAGTCCGGGACATATTTCCATGGGACTTTCCCTTCGGAGCTTTTCATAAGCTCGTCGATCGCTTGATTCCGAGACATGCGATTATGGCGAACTTCAATGCAGAGCTGATCCGTGGCGCGAGAATAGCCGTACTTTAAGAATTTCATGTAGTCGTGGAGTCCACCAATCCATTTACAGTCTAAGTTCTCGTAGCAGTTCCACGCATTCTCTACGGGCCCATCCGGGTTAGGATGCCATCCGAGCTTAAGTGCTTTTTCAATGTTTCCTTGGGTATCCCACTTTTCGAAGTAACCAAGAAAGATTCCCGTCACTCCAACGCGATGGATTTCTTCATCCGTCGGATAGTGAAAGGTTTTAATGTCATTAAGCTTTATGCCGTCGTGAACGACGTCCTCGATTCTGTGGCCTAGCATCTGGAACTGCTCCAGCCAATTTCGATCGAGAAAGTTATTATCCTTCTTCGTCGCAGGACCGCCGTACTCAAATTGAGAATTCTCCCCCCAGACGACGAGCGGGATATTGTACTGAACGGCAACCCGGATAGGAGCAGTAAAAATACCGATGTGCTCTGGCCAGCAGCTGTCTCCGAGCTTATTGAAACCAATTCTCACCATTTCACGGTAAGCTTTACGGTTCGCTCCGACTTGAATCACGTCAAAACCTTGCTCGCGCAGAAATGTCACGTTCTTGGCACCGACATCGGTGATCTCGCAAGGGATGTGATTCACGCAGAGTGGACTCATCCCATACTTGTCGCGCATTGTGATCGCCTGATAGACGGAGTCCTTTCCGCCACTCACCGGGATCACACAGTCGTACTTACTGCCATCGGAGCGATATTTATTTAAAAGAACATGGAACTCTTTTTGGCGGGCGTCCCAGTCAATCGAAGATTTCTTTGCGACGGAGTGGCAGGCGTCACAGACTCCGTCTTTGTCAAAAACTTGCTCGGGCCGAGTCGCAGGCATAATGCATCGATTACAATATTTCATAGTCATTCCTTAAGAGAAAGCTTCCCAGAAGAGCGCGGTGCCCTTCTTAAAGCTCTGCTTGGCCCTCTTCCCGAGGACCATCGTTATGTACTTCGGAGGCAGGCCCAATCCGGGTCTAATCGCTCTCACGTTTTTATCTGTAAAGACTTCACCCTCAGCGACGTCGGCGACGATGTAAAGTGAGCGTCGAAAGACCAGCGACTTTTCATCGCCTTTAGTCGTACCGTAAGAGACCTTACCAAGGGCCTTCGTCGCGTTCTGAACTTCGACGATCATGGTTTTAAATTCCTGGGTCTCCATGGAGAAGGCCGAGTCCACTCCCCCTTCGTCCCGACTGATCGTAAAATGCTTCTCAATAACGGATGCACCCTCGAGGGCCGCCACGATGGGGACTGTCCAACCCATCGTGTGGTCGGAGAGGCCGACTTCGACACCGAAGGAATCTCTGAGATGGGAGATGGATTTAATGTTGGAATCGGAGCAATCAGATGGATAAGAGCTCGTGCACTTTAAAAGAACGATGTTCTCATTTCCCTCGGCCCTGATTGTCTTCACAACGTCCTCGATCTCGGACAACGAGGCCATACCAGTGGATACGATGACCGGCTTCCCCGTTCGGGCGACACGCTGAATGAGTGGAATATCAACGTTTTCAAATGAAGCGATCTTATAAAAAGGAACATTTAGCTTTTCAAGGAACTCGACCGCCGAAGGATCGAACGGGGTGCTGAAGAAATCCATGCCATGAGATTCGCATCTCTCTTGGATAGGTTTATGCCATTCCCAAGGAGTCATCGCAACCTTGTAGAGATCGTACAGAGAACTCCCCTTCCAGAGACTTTTTGGGTCTGAGATGAAGAATTCCCCATGGGCCAAATCTAAGGTCATGGTGTCGGGAGTATAGGTTTGAATTTTTAGAGCGTCTGCACCGGCGGCAGCAGCGGCGTCAACGATCGCCAGGGCCTTCTCCAGAGATTGATTATGATTCCCAGACATCTCGGCGATAAAGTACGGCCTTTTACCGATCCCGATTTCTTTTCTTCCTAATTTCATAAAACCTCTTTCGAAAAGGTGATCCACTCTTTTTTAAATCCACACTTGGCGAAGAGCTTCAGCGACGCTTCATTGTTGATAAGAACTTCTGCCTTGAGAGTTCTGAGCGAACTCACCTCGGCCTTGAGCTGATTTTCACCCATCGTCAGGAGAAAGCTCCCAAGGCCCTTTCCCCAGTGAGACGGGGCCACGTAGATGCTGACCTTCGCTTCGGTGCACTCCTGAGTGAGGTCGAACCTCAGGACGGCCATGATTTGCTCGTTCTCTTCAATGACGAACAACCGCCGCATCGGGTTTATCAAAGTACTCTCAAACCATGCGACATGCTCAGAGTATGGGATGACCTGAGGGTTAATACTCACCTTCGTTATGAGCTCGTGGTTACGGATGTCGTAAATTGCTTTACAATCTTTGCCGGATGCCTTTCTAATAGACCAAGAGGTGCTCACAAATATGTCCAAAGTCGTTGTTGTTTGTGACTCTTCATTTCAAATTGGTACAGGCCACGTTAGTAGGTGCTTACAATTTGCTCATAGACTCGCTGATGTCGGCTCCAATATTACTTTTGTCTCCCGAAATTTACTAGGGAATATTGCTCAGCACGTAGAGTCTCAAGGCCATAGAATCCACCTCCTGCCTTCCGAGGATTCTCAGAATCTTTTCGAGGTCTCAGAGGCAGACAAAAATACACTTTTTGACGCAGTTTCGAAGCTCAAACCCGACTGGATCCTGATCGATCACTACGGCTTGGATTACAAGTTTGAACGCCGATTTCGTGACTGCAAGATTTTCGTCGTGGATGACCTGGACCGAGACCATCAATGTAACGCCTATTTGAATCCCGCATTAAACGCTGCTCCATCCTTAAGCCCCGAGACGAAACTCTTCCTGGGGCCTCGGTTTGCGATTCTCCCTGATTCCTTCAAGGCGACTTCAATTGCCTTCAACAGTGTCGTCAGTACAGTCTTTGTCTTTTTTGGAGGAACGGACCCCCAAAGGATGAGTCTTAAGTTTTTGCGGTCACTCGAACAAACGACTATGCCCTTCAAGTTCATCCTCGTTGTTGGGGGTAAAAATCCGGACTTAGAGGAAATAAAAAGCATTAAAAATCAGGCTGTTGAACTTCATGTCGACACTCAGAATATGGCAAAACTTATGCTGCGATCAGATATCTATCTTGGCTCTGGTGGCACCGTCACGTGGGAACGGGCAGCTCTCGGTTTATCGGGACTCTGTATTTCAGTTGCCCATAACCAAGTCAGCATGAGCAAGTCCCTCCATGATTCAGAGGTTCATGAATATCTCGGTGAAAGTCAGCATTGGGAAATGCCTGGGATTCTCGAAAAGTTCATTGAGCTGTCTTTGGACCATAAGAGGAGAAAAACCTTCTATGAAAACAGTCTCAACCTAAAGGTCGGTGAAGACTTTCAGCAGGTTTTGGACTGCTTTAGGTAGTTGTACTTCATTTCTGCGAGTAACCAGTCTTGCTCGTTATCGATGTCTTGGACATAGACTTCATCCATCTCAAAACCAACCGTTTTCCCAAGATAAAAATGAGAGTATTTAAAGAGAGCTTCCGTCGTACCGAAGTAAAATTGGCCAGGATCAAAGAACCGAGGCTCCAGATCCTGAGAACGTTTGGAAAAATTTCCTGGTTCTACCATGGTTACGAGACCACTCTGCATTTGCAGCGATCTTTGGATGGGTGTTGAGTAGCGACAAACTGGCATCAAGAAATCGGATTCAGAGGCCCGAAATTTTTTAAAGGCTTCGGTCAAAATTTCCACCCCTAAGAGAGGAGTCGTTGGGTAGATACAGCAAAAGAAATCAAAGACTTGACCTCTCGATTGATAGGCCGTCAAAACTTCTCTAAGCACCGCAAGTGTTCCAGCGAGGTCACTGGAATTCTCAGGACTCCGTAAAAAAGGGACTTTAGCTCCTAGTGCAGTAGCGACCTCTTTAATCTCCAGATCGTCAGTAGAGACCATCACCTCATCAAAAATTCTGGACTCCAGGGCCACCTCAAGAGGGTACGACAGAATCGGTTTACCTAGAAAAGGCTTGATGTTTTTCTTAGGTATCCTCTTACTTCCTCCCCTGGCAGGAAGGATCGCAAGAATGCTCACGCCAGTTCCTTGAGAGACTGGCAAACGAACAGCACTTCTTCATTCGTCATAGAAGGGAACATCGGGATGCTGAGACAAGTATTGTAATACGCTTCAGCATTTTTAAGAAAGATATCCTTGTCGAGACCCCTGTAATACGGATGGGCATAGACTGGGCGGTAATGAACCTGACAGTAAATGCCACGCTCTTTGAGTTTATCGTATAACTCCTTTCGCTTCTCATGTCTGATAACGAAGAGGTGGTAGGCATGGTTAAAGTTATCTCCCACGCTGGGCAGCTTTAGTGTTCGAACAGAAGCTAACTCTTTGTAGTAAATTTGAGCAATCTCTCGGCGACGCTTAAGGCCCTGATCTGCTCGCTTTAACTGGCTCAGACCGAGGGCGCAAAGCATGTCGGGGATCCGGTAATTAAATCCCAGTTCCTGCATCTCATAGTGCCATCCGCCATGGTGCTCTACCAGCTCGTCCTGGGCCCGGGTGATTCCGTGAGTCCGAAGCTTTAAAATTCTTTGATAAAGGTCTTTGTCGTTGGTGGTAATCATCCCGCCTTCGCCACAGGCAATATGCTTCACGGGATGGAACGAAAACACCGAAACTTCGGCCAGTCCGCTCCCTCCACACTTCCGCCAGACTCCCTCTGAATCTTTGAAGGCCCCACCGGGAGCATGACAAGCGTCTTCCATGATCCAAAGGCCATACTGGTCTGCGAGTTTACGAAGACCTTCGAGATCCACAGGGTAGCCTGCGAAGTCCACAGGAATGATGCCCGAGTAAGTACCAGCAGGAGCATTCTTAAGTTTGGCTTCGAGGAGCGGAAGGTCGATATTAAAGCTCTCCGGATTAATATCTACAAATTCTACCTGTCCGTCGCAATAGAGCACGGAATTGGCAGAGGCTGCGAAAGTAATGGGAGTGGTCAAAACCTTCGTTCCAGCTTTAACCCCTAGAGCAAGTGCTCCGAGATGAAGGGCCACTGTTCCGTTCATAACCGCAACAGCATATTGGGCCCCGACATACTCTGCGAAAGCCTTTTCAAACTCCAGAACCTTCGGTCCTTGGGTTAGGAAGTCAGATTTCAGAGTTTCGGTAACGGCCTGAATGTCTTCATCAGTGATGTTCTGTCTACCATAGGGGATTGGCTTCATTTCAGATCTCAAACGATGGATCGACGTGTTGTTTAATTTGCTTCCGAAGCTCTCCCACAGAGATCCACTCGGTGTTTTCTCCGGAGTTATACCTAAATCCTTGAGCAACGGGTTTTGCCTTGAAAGCTTCGATGTACTGCGCCTTATTCCAGGTTGGGTGACTAGGGATGATGACGTAGTACTTCCCACAATCCAGGGTGTTCATCGCATCGCTCTCCGTGATCATCTCTTCATGGAGCTTTTCACCTGGCCGGATTCCGATAATTTCTTTCTTCGATTTAGGGCAAACGGCCTCTGCAACTTCTGTTATTTTGTAGGACGGAATTTTGGGAACGAAAAGCTCACCACCCCAAGCGTTTTCAAGAGCGTACATGACCATGCTCACGCCTTCTTCGAGCGTAATGTTAAAGCGAGTCATTCTGTCATCCGTGATCGGAAGAACGCCAGTCTTTTTCATTTTTAGGTAGAAGGGAACAACAGAGCCACGAGACCCAAGTACGTTGCCATAACGAACAACGGAGAATGAAAGCTTGCGGCTGCCTTTCATGTTGTTAGCGGCAATAAACAACTTATCCGAGCAGAGTTTAGTTGCTCCATAGAGATTTATTGGTGCCGCGGCTTTATCGGTGGAGAGGGCCACGACTTTCGAGATCCCACAGTCCAGAGCAGCGTTGATGACGTTTTCTGCTCCGAGAACGTTCGTGCTGATGCATTCCATCGGGTTGTACTCCGCGATCGGGACATGCTTGAGCGCAGCTGCATGAACGATCACATCAATGCCTTCACAGGCCCGTTTAAGTCGCGCACCATCGCGAACGTCACCGATGAAAAATCGTAGCTGAGGAAACTGGGATGGGGGATAGAGCTGTGCCATCTCAAATTGCTTCAATTCGTCTCGGGAGTAGACGATAATTTTCTTAACGCCCTTGTAATTGGTGAGGACAGTTTCGATGAACTTTTTTCCAAAGGAACCAGTGCCGCCCGTGACTAGAACAGATTTATCATTAAGCATTTGGGTATCTCGTTTGTTGATTGAATCATCGCGAATTTTAGCCTAATATCTCACGAAAATAAACTTATATGGAAGCCTCCGCATGAAGAAAGCGTTAATAACTGGGATCACGGGCCAAGATGGTTCTTATTTGGCAGAATTTTTAATCGAAAAGGGCTACGAAGTTCATGGAGTAAAACGCCGCTCTTCGCAGTTCAATACAGATCGAATTGATCACCTCTACCAAGACCCCCATGACACCAACATAAAGCTCAAACTTCACTACGGGGACCTGACGGATTCGAGTAACCTTATCCGAATTATTCAAGAGATTCAACCATCTGAGATCTACAATCTGGGCGCCATGAGTCATGTGAAAGTCTCATTCGACACTCCAGAATACACGGGCAATGTTGATGGCCTGGGTACTTTAAGAATTTTGGAAGCAGTCAGGCTTTTGGGCCTCCAGAAAAGCACTCGCATCTACCAAGCCTCATCCTCAGAATTGTATGGCTTAGTGCAAGAAAGTCCCCAGAGTGAGATGACGCCTTTCTACCCTCGCTCGCCCTACGCGACCGCCAAGCTCTACGCCTACTGGACCATCGTGAATTACAGGGAGGCGTACGGTATTTACGCCTGCAATGGGATCCTTTTTAACCACGAGTCTCCAAGACGAGGAGAAACCTTCGTTACCCGAAAAATTACTCGTGCTGCATGCAAGATAGCTCTCGGACTTGAAAACACCCTCTACCTTGGGAATCTCAACGCCCAAAGGGATTGGGGCCATGCAAAAGATTACGTCGAGGCGATGTGGTTGATGCTCCAGCAAGAGCGGCCTGACGATTTTGTGATTGCTACCGGTAAAACCACAACTGTCAGAACCTTCGTCCAATTGGCATTCAGAGAAGTAGGAATTGAGATAGAGTTTCACGGAGAAGGCTTGGAGGAGAAAGGATACGTGGTCGCCTGCACAGGGGAGTACAAAATTCCTATCGGCAGAGAAATCGTTTCTATCGACCAGGAATATTTCAGACCCACCGAAGTCGAACTACTGCTAGGGGATGCGACGAAGGCAAAGAAGGCCCTCGGTTGGGAGCCGAAGCACGACTTACATTATTTGGTCAAAGATATGATGACGGCAGACCTGAGCTACTTCAAGAAAGAAAAGCTCATGCATGACAATGGTCACGGAACCCTGAAGCGCTATGAATAATACTTCAAAGATTCTCGTCTTAGGTTCCAGAGGTCTCGTCGGTTCTGCGATCCTTAGAGAACTTCGCAAGCAGGGGTTCGTCAACTTGCTTCATCCCACGCGAGAGGAGCTCGATCTCTTTCGCCAAGTAGAAGTTGAGAATTATTTTAAGACCCATGAACCAGAGTATGTTTTTCTTGCGGCAGCTAAAGTTGGGGGTATCTTGGCCAACTCAACTTTCCGCGCCGACTTTATTTTTGAAAATTTGCAAATCCAACAGAACGTCTTCAATGCCGCCTTTCGAGTTAGAACGCCCAATCTTCTCTTCTTAGGTAGTTCTTGCATCTATCCCAAAAACGCTCCACAACCACTCAAAGAAGAATACTTACTCACGTCCGATTTAGAGCCTACAAACGAGCCCTATGCCGTTGCTAAAATCGCAGGCCTCAAGACTACGGAGAGCTTTCGTCTCCAATATGGTCTCAACTGGACCTCTGTGATGCCAACTAATCTCTATGGCATTAACGATAACTTCGATCTTAACAGTGCCCATGTCATTCCTGGATTAATTGCACGGATGCACGGAAGCATGAAGAGGGCCGAGAAGGTTTTTACAGTCTGGGGATCAGGAAGGCCACTCCGTGAATTTTTGTATGTAGATGACATGGCCAGGGCTTGCATCTACGTCTCTGGGATGAAGAATCTGAATCACGGTCTCATCAACATTGGTTCCGGAGATGAGATCGCTATCGGTGAATTGGCCAAGCTCGTGGCCCAAAAACTAAATTTTCAGGGTGAGCTCGTTTTCGATGGAAGCAAACCAGATGGAACCATGAGAAAGCTACTAGATATTTCAATTATGACTTCTTTTGGCTGGAAGCCAGTAGTGAACTTGAATGAGGGCTTAAACCTAACCATCGAACACTTTCTCCAGAATAACCCTTAGAGTTCAGGATTATGTCTAAAACAAGTATGTTTTCTGTATCCTTTTAATCCGCTAAAATTCATTCGGTTTAGATTTTGCAGGTTTAAGTGGTAGATTCCCTGAAATTTTAGGACAAGTCAGTCTTTTTAGATTGGTTAAGTCTCGATTAAAGATCCTTCCCGCTAATCTCTGAAATAATTTTCTCTGCAGCAACTTTTATTCCATGACTGTTCCAATGTGAATCGTCCTTGAAATATGTTTCGTTGTTGTTTAAGAACATTTGGCGAAACTGTGATTCAACTTCGATGACCCTAACACCCTTACTTTTCAGATCCTCCATGAGGAAGTGAGAGAATTGAGATTTCCTCACTCCTTTTCTTAGAGGGTGTTCATCAAAATGAACTTCTGCTTTAGAGGGGATGAGCAGAAAAACAAAATTTGCCCCCTTAGAGGTTACATAATTGTGGTAGGAGGCAATCGTCCTAGATACTTGTTCGACTGATTTTTTATCATCCGGTCTAGTGAGGGCAATCTCCAAAGCGTCGTCATAGAGGATTTTTTTATCTTCATCGATGTAATAAACGACCTTATTTAAATTCTGACCACCAAAAAGGTTCTGGTAATATCTCCCAATACTAGCTTTGATAAAATTCCGGTAAGCAAGTTTGAAAAAATCATCATAATAAACCAGCGGCCCCGAAATAGAATCATACAAAGTGCTTGTATTCATTTGAATTTTTTGAGCTTCTATTGGCAAGGTCTTAATACCTAAGCCATCTGAAACAGATTCATAAACTACAGTCACTCCTGGCCCCAATTGTATCTTTGGGTCCCGAACAAAGTCATTCATCGTAGCTTTTGCGTATGGGTAGGCCCTGAGATTACTATTTTCTTCAATTTGACTAGAGAGAGTGTGTTCTTGTGAAACCCCACTCCCCACCGCAAACGAATCTCCAACGATGTAAATATCAGGTATTTTTGAAATGGCTGAGTGGTATCGGTGACCGGAAGAATTGGTGAACCATTTGACTTTTCTCGGCTGAGCATAAGCAGTGTGATGACCTAGGTCCCCAGTTTCATCCATTTCACATTTCTGATTCGGATAGAATACGTATTCCTGACTAAGCAAGTTATTTGTCAGCATCTTTTCCCAGCACCTAAAGTAGGGAAGATAAGGGGAAAGCGAATAAAGAACGATGTACACCGCAACCGGAAGCAGCATCAAGCATAACTCCCAATGTACCTTGGGAACTTTTGTTTCAGTATTAGTTGCAATAGAATTTAAATCTGGCAATTGGTATCCCTCATACATTAAAAGCTGAATGTAATTGAAACTTTAATCAAGATTTAATAAGTTGTATACTTCACTCTATTATCGAGGACTTGATTGAATTTCGTTTCTATTGAATTCATAACATTTATTATTGTCACTTTAACCATTTACTTTTGCTTGGCGCATAAGTGGAGAAATTACTGGATTTTAATTACAAGTTATTTTTTTTATGGCTGGTGGGACTGGCGTTTTCTTACCCTTCTGTTTGCTTCCTCAGTAATCGACTTCTACTGCTCCCAATTTATGCTGGGACCTCACCGAAAAAAAGCATTATATATCTCTTTGTTTTCCAATCTAGGGATCTTATTTTTCTTTAAGTATTTCAATTTCTTCATAGAAAGTTTAACTGCCATAGTAGGTATGAAGCTAGAGGGGCAAGTTATTAACGTAATTCTCCCAGTGGGTATCTCATTTTATACATTTCAAACCATGAGCTATACAATCGACTGCTACAGGGGGGTCCTGAAGCCATCTTATGACTTTGTTAAGTTTTTAGCATACGTAAGCTATTTCCCTCAATTGGTTGCGGGACCGATTGAAAGGGCTTCACATCTTTTACCTCAATTCGACCTGAAGCACGTATTTAGGTCAGATCTATTTATTGCTGGTATTCAACTTGCACTTTTTGGCTTTTTCAAAAAAATCGTAATTTCAGATAATATCTCAGGAGTTGCTGATTATTATTTTTCTCAAAATAACTTGAGCTTCATTGATACAGTTGTCGCAGTATATGCATTCTCTATTCAGATCTATTGTGATTTTTCTGGGTATACAGATATTGCTCGAGGATTAGCAAAAATGATGGGCTATGATATTTGCCTGAATTTTATGTTTCCTTATTACAGCACAAACCCTAGCGACTTCTGGCGAAGATGGCATATAAGCCTTTCTTCATGGCTCAGAGACTATCTCTATATACCCCTAGGAGGGAACAGAGGAACCACGACAAGGACTAGCATAAACCTATTCCTAACAATGTTGCTAGGTGGCCTCTGGCACGGAGCTTCACTTAATTTTGTGCTATGGGGCACTTACCATGGCTTGATTTTGATTATTTCAAGAGTATTGAATTTCACAAGTCATGCCCAAGAATGGCCGAACTTGGCACCCAGATCTTTATTAAAGATGTTTCTATATTTCCAGGTAACTGCTTTCGGATGGTTGCTATTTAGAGCTTCTTCTTGGAAGCAGATCAAGAATATGACAGCCTCACTTTTTGGATTCCATGGTTTTAAGACTACTTCTTATGAAAACCTGATCCTAGTCATTTCCGGAGCACTCGCTGTTGGGTTATTAGATTTTTATTTGATTTACCGGAAGGATTTAGAACCTTGGATTAAATGGTCCACGCCGAAAAGGCTTGTATCTTATCTAGTGGCAATTTTATCAATTATCTTATTTGGTTCGAGTCTGGATAATGAGTTTATTTATTTTCAGTTTTGAGGTAAGGGATGAGAGCTTTTTTTTACAAGATAAAAAGAATTTTGCTTAAAGCACGATCAGTGGGACTAGGTGGTTACCTGATAAAGCTCTTTTGCATTGCATTCGATATCCCCAATTTTTCAAAGCACCTTTATTTTTATTACCGGATCCTTAAAAATCCCTACTCTCATATTAAGCGAATTTTGATTTCAAGAAAATTCATGGTTCACAATGCTCCGGTGATCTCGAAAACTGAGGGATATGTTTTCCCTGATCCCGATGCATACCCCGGGATACAGAACGTTGTAGAAATATGCCAGAGGCTATATCGGGAAAAGCTTGAAAATATTAATTCTTTGCAAAGAAGCGCAGACAGAAAAGAGTTTTTTTATAACATTCTAACGGAACAGGATATTATAGAGAACCCTGAATTAATGGAGTTTGCCCTTAGCGATAAAGTACTAAACAGCCTCATGTCTTATTATGGCTACGTCCCTAAGCTCTGCAGCCTAGGTCTTTTTGTTTCACCTCCAAATACATCAACCAAGCGTAGCCAGATGTGGCACTATGACGGTACGGATCTTCACCACGTAAAATGTTTTATTAATGTTTTTGATGTAGGAGAAGATGATGGACCGTTCTCTTTTATTCCCGCTGATCGTAGTCTTGAACTAGAAAAAGTCACCTCCCGTAGATGGAAGGTCCCCGATATAACAGAAGAGAATGAGTTGAAAGATGTTATCCAGCTTGTTAGTCCACCCGGTGGCCTAGCATTTACTGATACTTCAAGGTGTCTACATTATGGAAGCCGAGTCCGGGGTGACCGTCCAAGAGTAGTATTTCAATTCCATTACGCTGTCCATGCAGACTATACAAATCTTACTGCTGACCCTAGTAGGGATTTGAGGATCATACATTATCCTAAATTAAGACAAATCTTTAGCAAAGATAGCCTTCGAGAAGAAGTCCTCAGGTAGTTCATTACTTTGTGGTCATGTCATATACTTGGTCTGCAATTTTAATCGCATTAGATCTATGAGCAATTATAAGGATGGTTTTCTTACCTTTGAGAGATTGAATAGTGGAATTAATCATTGCCTCACACTCGTTATCAAGAGCACTCGTTGCCTCATCAAAAATGATAATTTCAGGATCAGTTATAAGCGCCCGCGCAATCGCGATCCTTTGCCTTTGGCCTCCGGAAAGCTTAATCCCCCTGTCTCCGACCACTGTTTGATATTGCTCTGGAAGTTTTTCAATAAACGAATCCGCTTGGGCAATTCTAGCAGCATACTTCACTTCCTCGAGAGTTGCATTCGGTTTACCCATGGCAATGTTAGCAAACAGAGATGTATTAAAAATGAAGATATCCTGACTTACAAAGCCGATTTTGGACCGCCAAGAAATTAAGTTAAAAGTAGAAAGGCTCTTACCATTAACCAAGATATCACCTCGAGTAGGGTTCTGTAGCCTCATAAGTAAATCTACTAAGGTCGATTTACCAGACCCAGACGGACCGACTAACGCTGTTATCTTTTTTAAAGGAATTGTAAAATTAAACTGCTGCAGGATTGGAAGATTACTTGAGTAAGAGAAAAAGACATCCTTGAAAAATATATCATCGTTTAAACCAAGAAATGATTCGCCTTTATTTAAATCCTCGGTTGGCATCTCATTATGAAAACAGATCTCGTTCACTAACTTAAATGAAGGGTAGGATGAAGACAGTCTCATCTTAAGATGGATTATTATAGAAAATGAGCCTGAAATTTTCTGAAGAACAAAAACATAAACAGCGATCAGGGGAATTATTTTAGAGAGATCATTTTCCTTCATCTTTAATAGTATTATTACTATCGCAACAAACATACTTCCCACAACTTCCATAAAGGAAGTTGGTAGCTTCTCCATCACCGCGTTTTTAACATTTAATCTTTCTGCTTCCTTTATGACGTCAGTGAACTTCATACGCTGGGTGTTTTCATAACCAAACAGCTTGATCTGTCGTATTCCTGCAATTGACTCTGCTGCAATACCCATCGACTGCTGGCTAAGCTTTAACAGTTTCCGGCCAAACTGTTGAGAGTAATTTTTTATAAGGGTATTACTTACTAACAGAATTATTGCTCCACCTAAAAAGAGACCGATGGTCATACCGGGGGATGTTCTGTGCAGTATGAGCAATAGGAATATAGAAAGAAGTAGGCGGCTGATTAATTCAATACCAGACTTTATAAACTTAATTGCACTCGACGTTTGAGTGAACAGATGATCAAGGAGCACTCCTTGCCTAGTACTAGTAAGTGCGCTGAAAGTTGCATTTAAATAAGTCTCCATTAAATGGATTTTCCAGCGATTAACAATAGAACTTGAAAACCATGTTGCAAGATTTATATGAATAAGCTCAAAGATTTCTTTAACGATTATGAGAACGACAACTACAATCAGACCGGAATGCAGCGGTTCAATTTCTGAAAAAATATAAAGGATCGGCTCAAAACTTTTAAAAGGCCCATGAGCTGACTGGTTGATCATCAGCTCCAATAGAGGAACAAAGATGACAATACTGATGCTTTCTAAAATGGTGGAAACCAAGATGGTAAAGAAAAGTAACAAAGACCAAACTTTGTATTGCCCAAGAGCATTCCAAATATACTTGATCTCAGAAATAAATTTGTTCATGATTTTAACCCCCCATCGGAAGATGGAGGAGTTTTTGTTTTGCAGATTTCAAATTAATCGAGCTTTTGAACACCGATCTTGTCAACGAATCCAGCACGAATTAAGCGAAACTTTTTGTCAGCGAGAAAAGCATCTATCGCAGGCTTAGCTTCTGGCCATTTCGCTAAGTCTCTTGGAGCATCGTATTCATCAAACAGAATCACGCCTCCAGTTGAAACGTGTTTATACAGAGCATTTAAGCACTCGGTGTACGATTTACCTAAGTCTACATCAATATGCAGTAATGCAATTGGACCGCCATTGAAATTCTTAAGGCTATTCTCAAAATAACCAATTTCAAAACTGAGCTCATCCTGTATATTTTTTTCGCTAAACCCAGCGAGCTTAAAAGCTTCTTTCACATAAGTTGTTGCCTCAACAACAGACTTAGTTGGCTTGCCTGGCATTTTCACTCCACCAGCTTCTGCATCTGCAGGGAAGCCCTGAAAAGAATCGGCCGCTATAAACTTTCTTCCAGGAGTTATAACCTTGCTTAAGGCAGCTAGAGTGGCAAGAGATTCACCACCTCGCACTCCGGCTTCCATTATTGCTCCAGGTACGTTTTCGATTAACTTTAAAAAATAAGCGAAATGAGCTGATCGGGGTATAACATAGGACCTAATTGATTTTTCCCATTTTAGTTTTTCGTCTTTCCGATTTAAGTGCAATTGTTTTGAAAACAAGCTATTTGCTACAATGTTCGCCAGATTCATAAGACCTCTCTTTAAGTGACTAAATCAGCCGTAAATTAACATTAATTTTTTACTTATTGCTTAGAAACTTTATGCAATTTACAAAATTATTATCAAAATGTATTGTTTTGCAAATTTTACTATAAGGACAAAGATATGCTGAAAGTGAAGATCATTGGTGCCGGATCTATCGGTAACCACATGGCTAATGCTGCTTCTACTCTAGGATGGGGTGTATGTATTTGTGATATAGACCCCAAGGCACTCGATCGAACCAAAAGCGGAATCTACCCGTCGCGTTATGGCGCTTGGAATGACTCCATTAAATTGTATGAAAGCAAAGAGGCCCCAGTGGGTGGGTTTGATTTAATCATCATTGGGACTCCTCCAGACAGCCACTTCCCGATAGCTTTAGATATCCTCAAACAGGAAACTCCCAAAGCATTCCTTATCGAAAAGCCTTTGTGTAAGCCAGATTTAGAGAATGCAGACACACTTTACGAAATGGCCAAGAATAAAGGCGTAAAAATATTCACTGGCTATGACCACGTCCTCGGTTTTGCAGCTAGCAAAGTCGCCGAACTCATTAATGCCAATAAGTTTGGTAAGCCAGAAACCATAGATGTTGAGTTTAGAGAACATTGGGGTGGAATTTTTAATGCTCACCCTTGGTTGAACGGTCCTGCGGATTCTTATCTAGGCTATTGGAAGAAAGGCGGAGGGGCTCTTGGTGAGCATTCACATGCTTTAAACCTCTGGCAGTATTTTTCTGACCTAACGAGTTGTGGCAAAGTAATCGAAGTTAACGCTAACTTAGAATACGTTAATGACGGCATCGTTGATTACGACAAATTGTCCTTACTTAACCTAAGAACAGAAAATGGCATACAAGGCCGTGTCGTTCAGGATGTGGTTACGAAACCGACCCGAAAATGGGCAAGAATTCAATGGGAGAAGTCTTTTATTGAATGGCACGCTGGATTCAAACCGGGTGTGGATGCAGTTATTTTTGAAAATAATGGTGAGATTCAAACTTTTGAGTTTCCTAAAACACGGCCTCAGGATTTTATATTAGAGCTTGAGCATATTCAAAAGGTTATGGCGACATCCACAACATCACCGATTTCGTTTGAGAAGGGCTTAGAGACAATGCTCGTCATTTCTGGAGCTCACAAATCGAATCAATTGAAAAGATCCATAAACATTAACTATTCCAAAGGTTGGAATGCAACGGCTCTCAACAGCTAATAGGATAATATGAGTAAGTTTAATTTCGAAAATTTATTTGTTCTCGATATGGCAAACAATCACTCGGGCTCTATCAAGCACGGATTAGAAATTATTGAGAAGCACGGTGCTATTGCTAATAAACAAGGTATTAAAGCTGGAATAAAGTTTCAATTTCGCCAACTTGATACATTCATCCATCCTTTTCATAAAAAAGCAGATCACAAACTCATTACAAGATTAAACTCCACTCGTCTGGAGATGCAAGACTTCGAAATCTTTATGAAAAAGATTAGGGAGATGGGATTGATTTCTATTTGTACTCCCTTCGATGAGGGTTCAGTTAAAGTCATAGAGGACATGGGGATAGATATCATTAAAGTCGCTAGCTGTTCTGCAAAAGACTGGCCGTTAATCGAGCGTATTTCTGAGTCAGGGAAGCCAGTGATTTATTCAACAGGTGGACTCACGACTTCAGAAATTGATAGTATCGTAAGTTTTAACCACCATCATGGGGTAGACTTCGCCATCATGCACTGTGTCTCCATTTACCCAACACCAAGCAATCTGTGCCAATTGAACCAGGTAGAAGCCTTAAAGAAAAGATATCCTCAGGTGACCATTGGTTGGTCAACACATGAGGATCCTAAAGATACGGATCCGGTAAAAGTAGCTTACGCCCGTGGTGCTCGGATGTTTGAAAGACACATCGGAGTGGCAACCAATGAAATTAAACTTAATACCTACTCCTCGACTCCAGAAGAGTTAGAGAAGTGGATAGAAGCATATAAAAAATCCGTTGTTTTATGTGGAACAGAAGGTCCAAGACCGGCCAGCCCAGCCGAAGAACGAAATGACCTTATTAACCTTCAAAGAGGTGTATTTGCGAAGAGAAATATTGAAAAAGGTGAAGTCATTAAAGCCGAAGACATCTTTTTTGCAATTCCTTATAACCCAGAGCTCGTAAGCTCAGGCGAGTTTAAGCCAGGGACAATAGCTCTTCAACTCATCGAAGAGATGTCTCCACTTACAAAGCAAAACGTTCAGCTTCCAGAGTCATCAAAAGCGTTGGTAATTCAACACGCCCTCCATGAGGTAAAGGCTATGTTGAATGAAGCTAGAATCCCGCTAAACTTCAATTTTAAAGTTGAATATTCACACCATTACGGCGTCGAAAATTTCTATAAGACAGGTGCAGTTCTCATAGACCTTGTTAATCGCTCATATTGCAAAAAAATAATTGTACAACTACCTGGGCAAAGCCACCCATCCCACTTCCACAGAAGAAAAGAAGAAACGTTCTATGTCCTTCATGGGATTATGCACCTGGAAGTAGATGGACATAAGAGAACTCTTTACCCTGGAGAAACAATCCTCGTTCAACCAGGTGTATGGCATAGTTTCTCAACAGAGACCGGATGTATTTTCGAAGAGCTTTCAACAACTCATTACAACGATGATTCGTTTTACAAAGATAAGAAAATCAATAAAATGGCAAGAAGCGATAGGAAAACAGTCGTTGACCACTGGGGCCGCTTCCAGTTATCAGACGTGGTTGCCAATCCAAAAACTGAGACTGCTGTAAGCGAAGATGTACAAGGATAAGAAAGTTCTTGCTGTTGTCCCTGCTCGGGGCGGCAGCAAGGGTGTCCCTCTTAAAAATATCTACCCACTAGGAGGAAGACCACTCATTGAATGGGTAGGGGATATTATAAGAGAGGTTCCATTTATAGACCGTGCTATTGTTTCTACGGATTCAAAGCTGATCGCGGATGCTGCACAGAAAGCAGGACTAGAATTTCCTTTCTTTAGACCTGAAAGCTTATCCGGAGACCGTATTGCGGATTGGGATGTTCTGGCTCATTGCTTAATAGATTTTGAATCACTAACAAAGACTGAATATGACATTATAGTCATGCTACAGCCTACCTGCCCCCTAAGAAAGCCAAGCCACGTCATCGATTCAATCGTAAAAGTGGTAGATGAAGAGAGGGATGCCGTATGGACCATGTCTGAGACAGATTCAAAAGGACATCCGCTGAAGCAATTTGAATTAGAAAACGGGAATCTTAAGTACTACGATGAGAATGGGAAAAAAATCATCGCCCGCCAGCAACTAACGCCAGTATATCATCGAAATGGCGCATGTTATGCCATAACAAGACAGTGCCTGCTTGAAAAGAAAAGTATCTTTGGAGATAACCCCGGATACGTCATCACAGAAGATTTAATCAGTATCGATACGCTAAGAGATTTTGCTTTAACAGAGTGGCAACTAAAGAACGGTCTATAAATGAGTAAGATGAAATGCAAAATCTGTGGCTCCAATGATCAAGAAGTTATCTATAGAGGTAAAATAAGAGACGGGAAATTTGGTCATTTCGCCAAAGACGACTCAACCATAATTCGATGCTCCCTATGCTTAGGGGCTTTCCTAAAAGAAGCTATAGCAAGCCCAGAGGAATTTTACGGATCTGATCAATATCGAAAAGATGTAGATGGAGACAATCTAGTTTCAGGCTATCACCGGAATCATGACTCTGAACAAATGAGACATATTCACTTTACCTCCACAGCAAACTTCCGAAACAAGATAATTGCAGATGTAGGTTGTGGGGCCGGTTCTTTTCTTGATCTCGCATCTGGCATGGCAAAAGAAACAATTGCGATTGAACCTAATAAGGAATTTCAAAAGCAACTTAGGGCCAGAGGGTACAAGACTTTTGATTTTGCAACAGATGCCATTGCAACTTATAAAGAAAGGATCGATCAAATTCACTGCTTTAGTGTGATTGAACACATTAATGACCCTCTCAATTTTTTAAAAGACTTAGGTGAGCTTCTAAGCAAAGACGGTCAACTAATAATCTCCACTCCGAATACACAGGATCTACTTTTAGAATTACTACCCGAAATTTATCCAAGCTTTTATTACAGAAAAGTTCACTCTTGGTATTTCGATAAAGTCAGTTTTAAAAACTTGCTCCATAGAGCAGGGTTTACAAAAGTTGAAGTCTTACCTTTTCAAAGGTTTGGACTTAGTAATTTCATAGAATGGATAAGACAAGGCAAACCAACAGGGAATACAGCTCATAATTTCATCTCTCCTACTATGGATTCCGTTTGGAGAAGTGAATTAGAGAACTCGTTTCGTTGCGATTACTTATTTGCCAGGGCAAGTAAGTGAAACTAATCCTCAAAAGAGTTCTTGGTTTTCTAGGCTTAAAAAGACTGATCGCGCGATTTATTGAAAACATAAGTTTCTTCTTGCTCACGCACAGTAAAAGCTATCTATCTCATAAGCTCAACGTAGATATTGAGCAATTTAATAAAAAAACGTTAACGCGCGACAAATCAAAATATCGTATTTTCACTATCTGGGAGACCGATGAAAAGTATCGTTGGCTAGACTATGAAAACAGATACGATGACATGGAATTCTACCATGTCCCACGAACCATCACTCAAATCGTATTCAAGAAATACTTAAACGAATATGTTCAGACCAAATCGCGTAACACCATAGTAGAATTCTACAAGCAGAGACACCAGAAGGGCAGAGAATCTTACTATCAATTCTGCTTAAACCTGGCCTGGATTTTTAAGAATGTTTACAAGACGGACCTCTTCATACTCCCAAAACTCCACGACGACTGGATCATCGAATTTATTAGTGCTCTCAAAACACAAGGGATACCTATTTTGGTTAATGAAAGAGAGTCTGTAAATACTCCCAAGCGAATGGAGACAGCACCTCAATATTTCAGAGACTATGTTAAGTCCGAAGTCGATTCTCTCTGTTGTTGTAACCAAACTCATTTTGAATTTTGGAAGCTGGCCGGTCACCCAGTGGATAAGATGTGTATCCTAGGTGATATAAAAAGTGACTATTGGTCTCATCCAGAAAGATGGCAAAGCTTGAGGCAAGTACACCCAAACCTGAGAGAAGACCGCGTAAAGCTCCTTTTTTTTGCTTTTGGAAAAAAAACTTATCTGAACTATTATTACGATGAAATTGACAAAGACATTGAGTGGACAGAACTAAATCGAGATTTTCATGATGTTATCAAATCTGTCTTAAAGAAATATAAAGGGAAAGTTCAGGTTATTTATAAAACGGGGGCGAAGCTTCAGCGTGACCTTTTCGATGGGTTTGACGACTTCGAAAAGGAGATTAAAGAAGCTTATTCCCTTGATGACTTTATTTATCTAGACTCCAACTACAGTTCCTTAGATTTAATCAGAAACTCTTCAATCGTTATGGGTTTTCAGACGACTGCGATAATCGAAGGACTATTCACCGATAAGCCCGTTGTTACAGGGGGATGGGGAAAGTACTTTGACCTCACTAAGGACACCCTTCTCCCCTTTCATAAATGCAATTTCATAACTTTTGCCACCTCAAAAGAAGATTTGTTAAATAAGCTTTCTGTTCATATGGAACAGAAAGATTTCCTCTTATCAGATGATCAAAAATTCTCTCGCAAGAACTACCGTGAGGAGTTCTTTTTCAACCCTGATGGAAAGCGAACCCAAGCGTTTATCGAAAAAGGCAGAGAGCTTATTCTGACCTCATCACCTCGACGAGCTACGATCTCAACCGATACCCCGATAACTTAATCGGATGGCGATTCCGCCATCCATCTTGGAACTACAATTTAAGTTTTTTTCCCTTTAGCCGTTAGCATCGCCTCGCATGCAAGCTCTACATGAGTAATAGTCCCCAAGTTTCATGCGGCTTCAGGATGCTGTACCCAACACGCCACTTGATTATTCTCTATATGCTGGATTTGCTCCATAGGAGTATCGGCCCAACTACGAGCTACTACATTGACTCTCAGGTGTGCGAGGAGTAGCGCTGTGGAGCGGACTAACATCTACGTTGCTAGAGTTCCAACGTATAAAACACAGACTCCTTTGATTGGCCGGTCGATCGCGAGTCCACCAGTCAACAAGATTGAGCTATCGGGTGAGATCTTTCTTTGCAAGGAGCTGAGAAGGTGTATCTTACTTCCTGGAACGGACATATAAGGGAACTCCCCTCTTCGTAGATCGATCCTGGAGCCGAAATTGCCAAGGATAACGGGAAGAATAAAAACTTCTACCTTCTTTGACGGATCTTCGAAATAAGGGCGACTTCGAAGTCGCCCTCTCCTAAATCTTAAATCTAGACTTGCCCAAACCCACCGTCGGCCATGATATTAGCACCACAAATATAGCTCGAATCTTCGCTAGCAAGGAATAAGGCCACCTTCGCCATTTCATCGGCCGTTCCAAACCGCTTCATGGGAACAGTGCTCGCCATGTTGCCTGCAAATGCATCCAGCTGGTCCTTAGGCATTCCCATCTTATTATAGATCGGAGTTTCGATCGGGCCTGGCGAGAGCACATTGAACCGTGCTTCAGAAACCGGTATCTCTGCTGTCCAAGAACGAGCAAAACTTCTTACGGCAGCTTTGGTAGCTGAATAGACTGAGGCTCCGGCAATACCCTTTTCCGAGACAACTGAGGCATTGAGGATAACGGAGCTCCCCTTGTTCAAATGAGGAAGGGCCTTGGCCACCGTATAAAAAAGACCACGAACGTTAGTATTGAACTGATTATCAAAAAACTCCGGACCTGATTCGACTGTAGGAGCAAAGAGAGCTACCCCTGCGTTCGCAAAAAGAATGTCGAGTTTTCCATACTTGGACTTGATGTGAGCATACAACCGATCTAACTCTGATACTTGGGCAACGTCTGTCTGCACTATATCAAACTCACCGCCCAATTCTTTTAAGGCAGTCTCATAAGTAGTACGTGACCTCGCTGTGATGACGACAGTTGCCCCTTCTTTTCTAAACAGCCGAGCAGTCGCCAGACCTATCCCTGAGTTTCCACCTGTTACGAGAGCAATTTTGTTAGATAGTTTTCCCATTTCCGTTTCTCCTTTTTTTTGAACCGATCAGTTCAATATAAGCTACACAGCAGAAAATGCAACTCAATTATTGAACCGATCAGTTTTTTATGCTATGATGCACCATGGGAAGGACGAAGTGTTTTAACCGCAACGATGTTTTAGACTGTGCCATCCAGAGTTTTTGGGAGCATGGATACTCTGGAACGAGTCTCTCAGACTTGGAAAAGGCGACTGGGGTTAATAAATCAGGCCTCTATTCGGAATTCAAAGACAAGGATGATATTTTTTTAGAAAGTATCAAGCGCTTTGGAGAAACAAGCCCAGTCCTCGCAATCCTCAGCACTAAGCCTCTAGGATTGAAAAACATTGAGGTCTTTTTGAGATCTTCACAAAAGTGTAGTGGTCAAAAGGGCTGCTTCTTAGCGAATACACTGCGCGATTATGCCGTTATGCCCGAAGAAGTGAAAAAAGTATTGAATAAAAACTGGTCACAAGTCCGGGAAGGCCTTGCCCAGAATCTTCTTCAAGCCGGTTTAAAGTCTCCCCTCCCGTTGACGAATCTGATCATGACTTTTTCGTTGGGACTTAACTTGAAACTCAACGCCGTCGAAGTTCAATCTATTGATGATGAAATTAATTCTTTCCTAAAAATGTTGAAGAGCTACATCGCTTAAGTCCTCGAGAGTGGATGGCCTAGTTGAATTTCTTCAGTCATGATGTTGTCATGAACTACTACAAGGCCATCATCCAATACGACGGAAGCGACCGCATAGGCTTCCAATGGCAGGAGGGCATGCCCACGATCCAGGGCGACCTTAACCTCTCTTTGCAGCAGATCCTTAAGGGTAAGGTCACGACCAGGGCCGCCTCACGAACAGATAAGGGTGTCCACGCTATCGGTCAGGTTATAAAGATCTCGGCCGAAGATCCCTCAAAGCTTGATGCTGAGCTATTGAACACGGCACTGCCGCCACACATCAGGTGTCTTGAGATCTCCCCCTGCCCAGGTGCCTTTATCCCCTCCATCGATCAATTCTCTAAGGAGTACCGCTACCTCTTCACTAACACGCCCGAGGTCTCTGGACAGGACCAGCGCTATATTGCACAGACTCCGTTCCCCTTGGATATCGCTAACCTCCAAACCTGTGTCGAAATGCTCAAGGGGACAAACGATTTTCGAAACTTCTGCTCCATCGGTGGCATCACCAACACAACACTCCGGGATATTTTTCAGTGCGACCTCACCATAATGGATCCCCGGGACCTGTTCAAGAACACTTTGTTCACGGCAGGCCTTGTCACAGAATGTTGGCAGTTTCGCATCGTCGGTAAGGGGTTCTTAAAACATATGGTCCGCCACCTGGTAGGGGCCCTCTGGATGGTAGGCAACGGTCGGCTCACGGTGGAAGACTTTTCGAAACTACTCCATGGAGAACTTAAGGAGCAGCGGCCTTGGAAAAAGGCAGATCCCCGAGGACTCTATCTTCTGAAAGTCAGTTACGAAACCGAATAAAAGTTCTCATCGGAGAGCTCTTTAGGTATTGTCCCCGATTATGAGTCGATTGAATTTCAAACTTGAGGCCACGGCATCGGGATCACGGGCACGAGCCGCCACGTTCACCACTCTTCACGGAGAAGTGCAGACTCCGATTTTCATGCCGGTCGGTACCCAGGCCACCGTGAAAAATCAGACTGTGGAGTCTCTCAAAACCGCAGGCTCGAACGTCCTTCTCGCCAACACCTACCACCTACTTCTTCGCCCAGGCCCGGAGGTCATGCGGAAGTTCGGTGGCATCCACAAGTTCATGAACTGGGATCGTCCCGTTCTCACGGACTCCGGAGGCTTTCAAATTTTCTCCCTCTCCCATTCTCGAGAGATGAATGAAAAAGGGGCACGGTTCCTGAGCTACGTCGACAATCGTCCGATCCTCCTCACTCCTGAGCTCTCCATCGACATGCAAAAGGCGATCAATAGCGACATCATGATGGTCCTCGATCAGTGTATCGAGTCCAATGCCACCCGCAAGGATGCGAAAGCTGCTATGGAACTGACCCACCGCTGGGCGAAAAGAAGTCTTGAGGCCCGCGGGGAAACTCTTCAATCCATGTTCGGGATTGTTCAAGGCGCCTGTTTTGAAGACCTGAGGAAGCAAAGTGCTGACGTTTTGATTAATCTCCAAGTCAACGGTGAAGGCTTTGATGGTCTTGCGATCGGGGGCCTTGCTGTCGGTGAAACGAAATCCGAGCGGGAGGACTTCACGGCCATCACAACAGAGATGCTACCAGCTAACCTCCCGCGCTATCTCATGGGAGTTGGAACTCCCATCGACATCCTCGAAGCAGTTCACCGAGGGGTCGACATGTTCGACTGCATCCTGCCGAACCAGTATGGCCAGAGAGGAGTTGCGTTCACGAGTCTGGGGAATTTTCAGATGAGGCGCTCGGTCTATAAGTTCTCTGAGGAGAAGCTCGATCCAGGTTGCGACTGCCTGACATGCACAAACTACTCCCGCGCGTACCTCCATCATCTCATAAAAACTGATGAACCTCTCGGTTGGCACCTACTATCCCTTCATAACATCACTTTCTACCACCGGTTCATGGGTGAGATGAGAATGAGTATTCTCGGCGGAAACTTCCTTGATTTCTACAATCGGAAGCGAAAAGAACTCGTCATGACCGACCAGGAGAATCCCCCAAGCCCCATGAAGGCTTCAACTCCATATAAAAAAGATAAACGCTTGCAGCTTGGAGATTACGAAGTCGTTGTTTCTCGTCGCGGATTTTCCAGCATACGCCAGAAGAGCTCCGGCGAGGTCATGCATTCAGTGAATCCGCCCCAGGAAGAAGCCCATAACCTTTATGTGATGCCAGCTCGTATCGATGAAAGGCTCAAAGAGGTTGAGGAAATCGTCATCTGGGACGTGGGCCTTGGCGCCGCACACAATTCGATGGCGGTTATCCATGAGTTTGCGAACAAGGACTTAAGCGGAAAGATCAGAATCGTTAGTTTTGAAAACGACACCGACCCGCTGAAGCTTGCTTTGCGAAACGCTCCGGCCTTTCCGCACCTTCATCACGCAGCTCCGCATGAGCTCATCAAGCTCAACAAGTGGGTCTCTCCTAAGGGAAACATTGCATGGGACCTTATCCAAGGTGATTTCTCTCACACGTTCCCAGGAGCAATGAAGCCCCACGTGATCTTCTACGATCCGTTCTCTATCCAAACAAACGTCGAACTCTGGAGCGATGAGACCTTCGCTAGAATCTTTGAACACTGCCACGGGAATAAAGTTCAGCTCCTCAACTATTCAGCTTCCACGGCGGTTCGGGCAGCGCTACTTTCAGTTGGCTTCACAGTTGGCTATGGGCCATCAAGCGGTCCGAAAAGCACGACAACAGTTGCGTATAACGATTCCTCACTCGCTCACAAACTCGAAACGACCTTGCTCGGTGAAGAGTGGCTTATCCGATGGGAGAAAAGTGATGTGAAGTCCGCTCGGGGTTTGAGTAATTCGGATGAGAAAGAATTTGAAGAGAAGATACGTAAGCATTCTCAATTTCAACGAACCTAAATTTAACATTTTTGTATGTAGCTATAGTCCCTAATCAAAGATGCTTAGCAAAAACGTCATAGGGAAGATTGTTTACATAGACGGGTGAGGTATGCACTCAATTCTGACGGTGCCTCTGAATGCTAGAACCCTAGAAAGGCCTTTACTGATATGTCTTCATCAAGATCTGGCCAATGAATCCCATAGCCGGATGGAGAAATTTCAAATTTTTGCAGCTGCTCAAGAGTTCCATTTCGTAGTCTATCAAACCAAGCAACAGGTATAGAGATGATTCGACCATCACTGATGGTTGCAGTTAGCATCTCATCAGTAACAGTAAGTTTTAAGATCGAAAGCTCATCTGGGTTCGAAACCCTTTGTGCTAACTCACCCATGGAACTCCTCCCACTTTTTAAGTAGTAAAGCTTGATTCTCAGAGATGATTTGCATTACTACCTTTTGATGCTTAGGGGAGAGATTAAAAACTTTGCTCACAGCTAAAGAATCTAACCAAACCTTCATCTCACCACCATGGCCGACGACATGAATATGAGCCGGCTCATTACCTTCTCGGCTATAAAAGAAAAAACGAAACCCATCTTGTCGCAAGATTGTTGGCATGAAAATACCCTAGCAAAGTTTTAAAATAAGGAGAAGACAGCTGTGCCTTTGAAAACTGGGCGCAAGCCGCGCTCTCGCCATTGAGTGAGTCGGTATCTGTTTTTTTGTGAATGTAATTGAATATTTGGTTGCGGGAATAGGATTTGAACCTATGACCTTCGGGTTATGAGCCCGACGAGCTACCAGACTGCTCCATCCCGCGACTGAAAGGAAACTGTTGAAATTAGTGAATTTATACTCTCCTGGGGGGTAGTTGTAAAGGGGAAAGCCGAAATCTTTTACTCCGACATAAATAGCTAAATTTCCTAGGCGCTATCCCGATACTGTTCAGGATTGCAGTTATAAAGGAAGAAATATGCAAAGCTTGAGTCAAAAAGATAAGGAACTTTTGGTGAAGTTCGACACCGACGGGTTAAGCCCTGCTCAGGTTCGTCTCATCAAAAATATTCACTCCCTTCTGGCCGGCGTTTTAACCTCGGATGACGAGGGAGAATTCTTTGAATCTAGTGCCGAGCTGATGAAGCGCTCTGCGGAGCTCATTAAGCACGCAAACTTCGCTCTTCAGCACAAGGAAATGTCCTACGGCGATCAGGCCGTGGAGTTTGCCGTGGATTCACTTAATGAGGCCACAGAAGAAGGGAAACTCCAGAATATCGATAACTAGAACCGATTGCTTTAGTGCAGAAGGTTGTACACAAATGGTATGACTTCGATCGCGATGAGAACCACGATGATCATCTCCATTGTCTGATTCCTCGACTCATTCACTTCCGAATGCAGGAGCCTCGAAACCTCAGCGAGGTTCCCGAGCTTGTCATTGATACTCCGCTGCCAATCATCGAACCGGAAGCGCTTTGACGAGGCCCGGAAGATCGTAGCAAGGTAGAAATCCCCGACTGTTTTAAATGAGTTCTCCACGTTTTCGACGATCTCAGAGATCTCAAGATAGATCTGGCTCGCCTCTTCTGCTAGCCGAGAGTACTTGTTAGAGAAAAGCCCCTTCTTGCGGCCTACGACCTCATTATAGAGCGTGTTTAACCGCTGATCGAGGAGGTCGTCGTAGTAACGCATCTCCAGGAGCTGGTTCAAGGCAAACTCAATGACAAGGGGGACATCCATCGAGCCGCTAGGGTCAACGACCAGGGCCGAGTTCCAGTCGGCGACGACAAGATCATCTTTTGAGTACTGAAACTGGTTTTCGAGGATGCTCTTTTTCATAGAGTCCGAAAGGAGCTCCCGGGGCTCAGCGAGAATCAGGGCAGGAATATCGATCTTTTCCGGAAGAGTTGTGAGTTCTCCGACCGGGCCCTCGAATTCCTGGATGAAATACGTGACGTAGTCTTCATGGGTAGCCCAGTCGGAAGGAACGGAGATAGCTGTCCGAATATCAGTCTGGAATTCCTTCGCTTTTTCTCGGGCGAAGATTTCAATCTCTGCGTCGTTTTCAATCCAACTTGCGATCTTAATGAGCTCGGGCCAGCTTGTACCTTCCTTGATCGGGATCTGAAAGCAAAGAGAGACAGTTCCGAAGTGCCATACCTTCGCGATAAGCTCGGCGGAGACACTCTCATCCACCAACTTAATATCAAAATTCCCGAGCTGCACCGAAACCGGCGAGCTCGAAATGATGAGGGACATGTTATGCTTGCGGTCGAGCTTAAAGCGCTCTTTGAGCTTTTTATCCTCAAAAAGAGCTTCGACCTTATCGAGGTCAACCTCTGAACCGATGTCGAAAACTCGGTAGACGAGGATCTTCCCTCTCTTGACCTTAACTTCCATGGACCTTTCTCGGTGCTGTCCGCTTCATCGTTCTGCCGAAACGGGCCGCTTTCTCGGCGGCTTCGGCCTCAGAGCGTTTGGTCGCGTCTTCTTCGACCTGACGGACTTTCAGCTCTTTCATCGAACGAACAGTTTCATAATAGTTTTCCTTGCGGAACGAATGGAACTTCTTGTCATCCGCTGGCCGAGCCGTATTCCCGACAATTCTTTGAACCTTCGCCACGTTCAGGGTCTTCTTCGTTGAAACAAATTTCCGAAGCGCGATTTTCTCGCCATGCTCATTCAGACCAAGGGCCTTCAGGAGCTCCTTACGGGTGGTAAAGACGTAGTGGCCAACAGGGAGGGTCTGAATGTGAAGGCCCTCAATCGCAACTCGGCGGAGCTTATCAACCGTGAGGTCGACGGCGTCACAGATTTTCCTGATCTCGCGGTTCTTCCCTTCATTCAGGCGGAACTCAAGCCAGGTCTTGTTGGGAAGCTGTTCAATGACTCGAACTGACTTAGGCTTCATGAGACCATCCTCGGTCATGACGCCGCGACGGATCTTCGCCAGAAGGCCTTCATTCACGTGACCAAAGACCTTCACCTCATAAACTTTCTCTACTTCGTACTTCGGGTGCATGATCATATTGGCGAGATCCCCATCGTTGGTAAGAATGAGGAGACCTTCTGAGAGGTAGTCGAGGCGGCCCACCGGGAAGATCCGCTGCCTAACGCCGAAAATGAGTTCCATAACGGTTGGACGCCCTTCTGGGTCAGAGAGGGTCGTCATATAGGCGCGGGGCTTATTCAGGACTACGTAGACTTTATCCACGGCGGCAGGTTCGAGTGCAACACCGTCAACTTCAACGGTGTCAGTCGAAGGATTCATTTTGGTTCCGAGTTCTGTAATGATCTGCCCGTTGATGGTAACACGGCCCTCGGTGATATAAGTCTCGGCCTTCCTACGGGATGTTACTCCGCAGTCAGCGATGAATTTTTGTAAACGAAGAGAAATGTCTTGCGATGACTTTGTCATGGTGGCCCCTATCTGCTTCTCAGCAGTTAAATAATTTTAGCGAGTTTTAGGTTTCGCCTTCAATCTCGATTGCAGGATCAGATACTTCGTTTAGGAACGTCAGGTCAAGATCAAACTCTTTACCCTTTAGGATCGCTTCGTCGATTGAGAAATCCAAGCTACTGATATCACTAGCGGCATCAAACTCCATCTCCTGAGAGTCCAGCTTTTCACCTGTAAGTTGTTCAAAGGCAAAATCCAGCGCCCGTTCTAGTTCGTCGGCCTCTTTTTGCAGGTTAGCGAACTCTTCGTCGCTGGAAGAGCGTGCCACCATCTTCGCTTCAGATTCACTCTCGGCCTGAGCCATTTCAAGAGCGCGGAGGGCTTCGAACTCCTCGTCAATAACTGGGGCGTTGAAGATCACACCTTCCTGAGAGATATCGACGACAGATGCCTCAATAACATTCATGAGCGTTGTCGACACGGCCGCGGCCGCATTCTGGCGCACAGACTCCTCGCGGTTTACAAAGTCCTCGAGGATATCGAAGGCAGACTTCCGAACTAAAGTTCCGCCATCGACTTTTTTCTTTTCTTCCGATTTTAAGAGCATGGTGAAGCTTGTTTCGGCCGCAATCAAATTGATGCTCTCCGAAAGCTGGTCGAGTTCTTCGGTTTCGTCGACGGAGAATTTCTTCGACGTCTCTGAACGGAAGACAACAGACTTGATATCGGCGATGGTCCCGATCGTATTCTTCATTGCCATTTCTTCGAGTTCATACTCCGGTGGAAGCCCGGTGAGGTCCGCCAGATTGAAAACTTCGAGGAACTCTTCGGTAGTTCCAAAAAGAGACGGCCTTCCCAGTTCGTCGGAGCGGCCGGTGATCTTGACCAGGCGCTTATCCATGAGAGCACGGATGATGTGGGACGAATCGACGCCACGGATTTTCTCTACCTCAGTTTTGGAAACAGGTTGCTTGTAAGCGATGATAGCGAGCACCTCGAGGGCAGTGGGGGTCAGAACGAGGGAGTTGATCTTAAAGAGGTTTTGGACGAACTTAGCGTAGGTCGCCTTCGTCCGGAACTGATACCCTTCGGCGACTTCGACCAGTCGGATACCATGATGCTTTTCTTCGTAACCTACCTGAAGCTTTTGAAGAGATTCGTGAATCACCCGGAGCGGAAGCTCAGGATCGATCTGTGCTTTGATTTTCTGGATGGAGATCGGCCGGTCTGACATGAAAATGATTGTTTCAATCGCTCCGCAAAGCGTATCCGGATTAAGGCCCGTGCGGGCCTGCCAGAGCATGTCTTC
Organism: Pseudomonadota bacterium; assembly: GCA_027487685.1. Classification (GTDB taxonomy): domain Bacteria; phylum Bdellovibrionota; class Bacteriovoracia; order Bacteriovoracales; family Bacteriovoracaceae; genus Peredibacter. Next base: position 101,867 of record JAIYDC010000133.1, read on the forward strand.
TTGCGCGCGCTCATCATAATGGCCTAGGTCTAGTTCGAAGCTCGGAATTTCCAATACCTCTTCAGCGGCCGTGATCTCTTCTTTGGCGGCTTCTTCAACTGAAAGGTCCCACTCATAATTGATGTCGTTGTTCAAAGAATCCATAACACTTCCTTATTGGATCGTTGCATCTGCCGGAGCGGGCGTCGCAGTTGCGGAGGCAGCTTCTCCCTCCGGATCGAAACCGTTCGCCGATTCCGGATCGAACGAGTCTAAGCTTTCCTTCACTTCAATGTAGATCGAGCCTTTATCTTCGTTTTGGAAGATCTGGAGCTTCTTCAAGCGCGCCAGCTCCAGGAGCGAGATGAACGTGAGGACTTTGTCGATAATACCAGTCTCTGCTGTATCAAGGAGCATATCGAACTGAGTCGTTTCTCCTTGCTTTAATAGAGACTTGAGACGAACAAGTTTTTCCTTAATTGAGAGGCGATCCCGCTTCACAACCGCGTACTTCTTTTTCTCACGGCGGATCAGGTCCATCATGGTCTCGGTCAACTGCTGAAGGTCGATTGGCGTCAGGATCGAGTTCTCAATGGCCTTGCGGTCGATCTTAGGGTGAACGAAGATCTCGTGGCCTTTCTTGGGAAGGCCCCAAAGCCTCTGACCCAGGCGTTGGAAGCGCTCGAGTTCTTCAAGGCGCTTAATGAGGTCCCCGCGAGTCTGGATCTCAAGACCCATTTCACCGGCGGTGATTTTGATGAGATTCAGATCCTGGGACTCATCGGCAACGGTCTGAGATTTGAGGTATAAAAGAGTCGCGGCCATGAATAGGTATTCACCGGCAACATCAAAATTCAGGTCCTGCATCTTTTGCAAGTAATCAAGGTACTGATGCGTGATTGTCGCGAGGTCAAGATCCTGAACTCGCATCTCCTCTTTCTGAATAAGGTGGAGGAGAAGTGCCAAAGGTCCGTCGAATCTTTCGAGCTTGACGATGATTTCATTCTCGCTCATCCGATACCTCCGAAGAGCCCGAGGAAAGAGAACATGAGGTAGTTGGCGATTTTCTGGGCCGGGAGGAGAACATATCCCAGAGTATGGATGCCCATGAAACTCAAGGCCATGACGACGATAAAGATCACAGGTGTGTACTGAGCAAAACTCTCATACTTATAAAGGACTCTCCCCTTCAGGAATGACGAAACCATTTTTGAACCGTCGAGTGGAGGAAGAGGAATGAGGTTAAAGAAGGCCAGGATGAAATTGATGAATACCGAGTAGCGCAACATTCGGATAGAAATGGTATAGAACCCCCAATCAGAGGAAACCTTGGTTGCGATCACTGCCAAGAGGAGTGCTGATAGGGTGCCGAGGATTAGGTTTGAGAGAGGGCCCGCGAAACTCACCCAGAAAATGCCAGAACGGATGTTCTTGAAGTTCCGAATTTCGATCGGAACAGGTTTTGCCCATCCGATCATGGCAAAGCTGGTAAAAGCAGCTAGAAGCGGGAAAAAGATCGTTCCCCAGGGGTCATAGTGCGCAGCAGGGTTCAACGTTAGACGCCCGAGGTTTTTCGCAGTCGGGTCTCCGAAACGGTTGGCCATCCAAGCGTGGGCCGCTTCATGTGTCACGATGGCGAGCAGGAAGCCCGGCAATGATTCGGCTATGTTAAACAAGATGACGTTCAAATCGTTCATCTTTTCTACATATCAAATCGAGACTTATGACGCAATTTATAAGTTGAGTTTCAAACTCAGCTACGCAGAGCAAAGCACTTAAAATTCCAATTGAGATTTTGGACATTCCTGAAGATGTCCCCCATAATATCGTATGGCCAACAAAACAAAAAAAGCTCAGGTGATCCTGGCGGCGATTGACGAGTCTAGTCAATCGTTTCAGTTTCTTCTTTTGCAGACCAACGAGCAACGCGGCTCGTTCTGGCAGAACGTCACGGGAAAAGTCGAGGACGGGGAAACCATCGAGGAGGGAGGCCTCCGGGAAGCGATCGAGGAAACGGGCCTTGAGATCGAGAGCATTGTGGACATCAAAGGCCTAGGTCTCAATTACGAATTTACTGACACTCGCCAGCGGAAGGTTCACGAGGAAAGCTTCCTCATCATTCTCGACCAGACCTGGAACGTGAAGCTTGACCCTAACGAGCATCGCTCATTCAAGTGGGTCCCGCTTAAAGATATCAATCGCGACAGCGTCAAACACCAATCAAACTTTGAGACTCTCGCGAAATCAATCGCCATCCTCCGGCATTGGGGCGGCTGATGTGGCCCCTCTGGCTGGTCTTGCTCGCCACAACTTCAGTCTTTGCTCAGAAAGACTTGGACGCCATTCGTGAACTTGAGGCAGAACTGCCGGGGGCCTTCATCAATCCTGATCCGACGAGCGACTTCGACCGACTGAAGCGCCGCTACTGGCCACCCAAAAGGGTTATCCAGCTTGAAAAAATTTCTCAATCTCCGGTGGTCTACGGTGCGATCCGTAAGGGCGCCTATATCCGAAACCTCGCAACGAATGAAAACCATCAGGTGACCAGACCCATGTACGTGAAGTTCTACGGCTTGGAGGATGAGAACCAATTTAAATACATCATCGATAAAAATGGCGAGGTCGGCTGGCGCGTGCGCAGCCGCTACGTCGAGCCCATCCAGGCGGAACTAGCACTCTATGTCCCACCGTTAACCTACACTCCGGCCCCGACGAACCTGGTCCGAACAATCTATGACCGCAAACTTACCGTGCCTCCCGAGGTCAGCTACTACGCGGGTCGGGCCCAGGGCGACTATATGACTGACCTTTTCGAGGACCGCACCGCTCGCGCTGGAACTAGTACCCAGTACGGAGTCCACTTTTTCACTCAATGGAAACTTCCGCTCAAGGCCGGTGTCGTCCTCCACTATGAGCGCACCTCTTATAACCTCCAAGATGGCGGAAGGGTGCTCTATTCAGCACCCTCAATTGGTCCACAGCTCAAGACACGTGACTTCGATTTCTTTGGCAGAGCACTCCGGTTTCAGACGCACTTTCGCATAAGCCCCTTTGCTCGTGCCACAGCAGATACGATCTATGGCTCCGGAACTTTCAAGTTCAACTCAACAGATGTTCTGGGGTCACTTGAAATGCCGGTGAAAAACCGCTTCGGCGAATTTGTCTTCGGGCTCTATTTCCAATCCCAGTGGTTGAACCTACGTGATCAACAAATGCCCGTGGACTTGCGCGCCGCCAATCAAACCAATAAGTCCTGGGGTCTCTCCCTGGCGCAGGTATTTCAGTGAAGCTTTTTGCTGCACTCTTTTTTGTTCTTACCCTAGGGAATGCTTACGCGCTCGAGGCGGTAGTGACCGTGCTTGAAACGCCGATGCTGAGGTTCAGAAGCTATGAATCCCCAGTGGTACAGTACTTGCGAAAAGGAGACGTGATAAAGATCCATCCGTCGGTGGCCAATGATCCGGAGATGAATAAGTACGCGCCGGCACAGGAGAAGCTAGCGAAGGTCCGTGAGGCGCAGAAGGCGACACCCGAGTACAATGAGGATAAGCTTTTCCGCGGAGAAGAAGAGAATACCTTTTTCGCCGATGATGAGTTCATCCCAGTCGTCGATCGGCTTGGGAACCGTGCCTACATCATCTCTCGTCACATCTACATATACTTTAACGATGCACGGGAACTCGATCAGACCATCACCTCCGCAGATCCTACGGATTACCGGCTCGAAGAGCCGCTTCCGAGAAAATATCCCCTGAAGTCTCTCACCGGGATTCGGGGTCAGCTGCTTCTTGGAATCACGCAACCGAACTATGAGAGTTACAATTATCGGCAAGGCTTTAGAACCAAGGGCTATTCAAGCCCTCTGGAACTGAACTACACCCTCTTAAAGCAAGCTCCGGGAGACTACCGCGAAAAACTCTTCATAGGCGCAACGGCCGCATTCCGGCAGTTCCAGAACTCGTACACCTTCCTGGGCGGACGTCTGTCCGAAGAGCTTGGCTTCCGTTTCGGCCTGGGCCCAACCATCAGCTACGAGGCCTTCAAGACCCCTAAGGATCGACTCAACATCTCAGGAACAATCATCGTTAACTTCTTTGATCGCATTTATATCCAGCAGAAGCTGGATACACGCCGAGAGGATCGGGAATATGTCGGCTACTCTGTCTCCCCTCGGGTTGCCCTGCAGTACCACCGGAAGCAGATCTACGATTCTTTGGACTTCGTGATTGGCACCTTCTTCGAGGTCACGCCACCCACCACCTACCGTTCTCAAGGTCGCGGGCTAGATAGGGAATGGTGGGAAAAAGTCGGTAAGGATAGCTTCAGCACCAATACGGCCTTTACTCTCGGTGGCTATTTGGGAATCCAGTCGACGTACTAAAGAGCTCAGGAATTGAAGATTTTTTTTTCGCCCTTTCAAAAAAATGCCTAAAGTTTTTACGGCCCCCGTCGATCAGAGAGATACAGACTTACAGGACGTGAGTCCCTTAGAAGAAACCACGGAGGGTTTATGACAACTTCAAGAACCGAGAAAAACACTAACACCGTCAAGAGCAGCGTCAAAGACGTTCTCTTCCAGAAGATCGGGAACACCTGGTTCATCTTCTCCGAAGTGAATAACGAAGTCGTCTACTCGGTCATGCCCCAGGGGATGGATCCGAAGACTACGAAGCTCGAGCTCTTCGAAATCATCGAAGAGCACATGACCAAGATCGCCGCTAATAAGCGCCGGTCACCGGAAGCAGCCGCCTAGCCATGGCCGTTCCAAAAATCGTCTGGGAGGCATCCAGGAAGGACGCTTCCCAGCAGGATAAAAAAGCAATTGAGGCGCTCCGAGAGCGCCTCAATAAAAAGATTCAAAGTGATCCGCAGATGGCCAAAAAAGCCGCGCTGGTGATCGAAGCGTGGCTCCGTACGAGTTCTAAGCCTTAAATCCATTGACGGTAGTCACGACGTAGTCAACTTCTTCGGTGGTCATGTAAGCAAAGCACGGAAGGTTAATGATCGACTTCGCAATCCACTCAGCATGGCCATGGGAGATCTTCCCGCCGATGTGAGCGTCTGCACCCGGCTGAGCACTCATCGCACCAGGGTAAACCGTGCCGTAACCGATGTCGTGCTTCTTCAGGTACTCGATTAAAGCAGGTCTTGACTCGGGGGTCATAAGCGCTACTGAAAGGTAGCCGTTTTCCCAGACTCCAGCGGCCGGTGCCAGGAACTTGAGCGCCGGGTTCCGGATCCGGTCCCGGTAGGCCTGGCAAATCTTCCTGCGACTCTCAATCCGAGCATCCAGGTGTTTCAAGGCCTCAACCATGAAAGCAGCTTCATAGGCCCCGAGCCGCGAGTTCCAGCCAATCATGCCATGGTCATAATGGCCAGTGCGGCCATGGTTTAAAAGTATCCGTGCTTTGTCTGCAACCGCCTGATCGGCCGTAAAAATTGCGCCGGCGTCGCCACTAGCACCTAGAACTTTGGCCGGATAGAAACTTGTGGTCGCGACCTGGGCCTTACCGAGGAGACTCTCGCCATTAAGTTTCACTGCAATCGCTTGCGCACCATCTTCAATGACGAGGACATTTCTTTCTCGGCAATAATTGCGAATCTCAGTTGTTTCAGGACAGGCCCAGCCGTAAAGATGGACTAGAATAAGTGCCTTAGGATTAAACTTCTCGATCCCTTCTTTAACGGAGGCGAGTGTGAGATGCAGAGTCTCGCGAGAGACGTCAATGGTATAAGGAACAGCACCGACGTTGACGACTGACTCAAAGGTTGCCCAGAAAGTCATATCAGGAATAAGAACGGTATCATTCTTTTCTACCCCTGCAGCACGAAGAGCGACCTGGATAGCGTCGGTGCCGTTGGCGCAGCCTAAAGCGAACGCTGTTTTCGTATAGTCCCTGATGGCGGTTTCGAATTGACCGACAACTGGCCCGCCAACAAAGTGGCCGTTCTTTATGAGCTCCGCGGCTTTCGCGGTGACTGTTTCGTAGAATCCGCTTTCATAACGGAGGATATCGATGAATGGAACTTTCATTTGGAACTCTCTCTAGTTTGATTTAGAAATTTTTACTCGAGTTTACTTAACTTTGTGAGGGTCGTCGAGTAAAAGGCCGATCGCACCCAAAGTGAAACCCTCAAAAAGCAGGTAGGATGTGAGGGTCAATAGATGCGATGCCTGATCAACTGGCTCAGGCAATTGCTTTTTTCTCGAGTCTTAGCCTCCAAAAGCAACTATCAGCCTCTGAAAATACCTTAATAATCCGGAAAAAAATTCCTCATATTCCTAGAAATCACACCGAAACGCTAAGTCAAGAAAGCTTCATCATGGTGATGAAGCGATAAAAAAAATGGGCATGGTTGCCTAATGATGAGGCCGAACACTTCATCATCTAAAACGGAGGTTGGTATGAATTTTAGCGGAGGATAAGTCTATGGGTTTCAGAATTAACACTAACGTGGCATCACTTCAGGCGCAAACTTCACTTAACAAGGTGAACAAGGAATCGCAGGAAAGCTTCTCGAAGCTTGCTTCCGGCTCCCGAATCACCAAAGCAGCGGACGATGCGGCAGGTTTAGCGATCTCGGAGAAGTTAAAAGCCGAGATCAGGTCATCGCAACAGGCGAATAGGAACGCAAACGATGGTGTCTCGATGGTACAAGTAGCTGAGGGTGGACTTAACGAAACGTCGAACATCCTGACGCGAATGCGCGAGCTTGCAATCCAGTCATCTTCCGACACTGTCGGAGATTCGGAGCGCGGCATGGCAAACCTCGAGTACCAGGCGCTCAAGCAAGAAATGGATCGTATTTCCCAGGTGACTCAGTTCAACGGGAAAAAGCTCCTTAATGGCGAAGGCGAAAAGTACGAGTTCCAGGTAGGCACAGGCGGCGAGGAGTTCGAAAACCGGATCGGTTTCGATGCAGAACAACTGGGCTCCGGCACAGAGGCGCTAGGAGTCGATTCGATCGAGATTGCTTCGAAGGAAGGCGCTCAGGATTCCCTCGCATCACTCGATAGTGCGATCGAAAAGGTTTCAGGTCAGCGTTCGATGCTTGGTTCTATCCAGAACCGACTCGTGTCGACGACGAATAACTTGCAGACGTACACAGAGAATATGAGTGCTGCCAATAGTCGGATCCGTGACGCCGACTATGCGGATGAAACCGCGAAGCAGGCACGGAACCAGATCATTAGCGCGGCGGGTACTTCGGTCCTTGCTCAGGCCAACATGAATGGTCAAAATGCTCTGAAGCTGATCGGCTAAGACGTTAGAATCTGACAAACGAGGGCCCTCCCTTTTGGGGAGGGCCTTTTTTATTTTACTGCAACGTGTTTTTTTGTTATTTCCCCCTCTTATGACTACCGAGAAATTGAAGAAGACCATCGACGATAACTTCTGCTATCGCCCTGATTTCAAATACACTCACGATAATCCTTACCACGATAAACTCGAGGTCTTCGATTCATTCGTTCTTCGGGACGAGGAAGCAGAGGTGAACGTCGGGAAGTGGAGTGATCTTTTTAAGAACGATAAACCCCTCGAGGTTGAAATCGGTACCGGCTACGGCGAATTCATGCTGGAGTACTGCCAGAAGTACCCAGACGTAAACTTCATCGGTCTTGACCACCGCTTCAAGCGAAGTTTTTCCCTGGCCAAGAAACTCGATAAACTGGAACACCGAAACTTCCGGTATCTGCGTGCACGGGGCGAGAGGCTCGAGTTCATGTTCGCTGAGAATGAGGTCCAGTCTGTGTTCTACTTTTTCCCCGACCCATGGCCTAAAACTCGGCATCATAAAAAGCGTCTGTTCCAAAAACCGTTTCTAAACGCCTGTCACAAAGTTCTCAAACCTGGCGGAACTCTTTTTGTGAAGACAGATCACGATGGTTACTTCGAGTCGATGCTCGCCCAGATCGAGGGAGATGAGCGATTCGAAGTTCTTCTGACCTCATGGGACCTTCGCCGGGAGCAACCGGAGCATTTCCTCTCGCAGTTTACAACGAAGTTTGAGAAGATCTTTCTTTCTCAAGGAACACTCATCAAGTCGCTCGTGCTAAGAAAACGCTAAGGATCGGTCGTGGCCTACGAACAGCTGAAAGACCGGATAAAGGAATCACCAGTCTCGTTGGTCATTTCCCATTACCTCTCCCTCGTCAAGCGCGGCACTGCTCTCGAGGCCATCTGTCCGTTTCATAACGACACCAAACCTTCATTGAAAGTTAACGACGCCAAGGGAATGTACAAGTGCTTCGCCTGTGGCGCCGGCGGTGACGCCATCACGTTCGTTATGAACTTTAAGAAGCTAGAGTTCGTGGAGGCGCTCCGCGAGATCTCAGGTGTACTAGGTCTGCCGTTTGAGGAGCAGAAAGAAAAGCGCAAAAACCCCAAGGTTGAGATGGCGTTTCGCGTCCTGAACGCATCGATGAAAATCTACCGAAAAGTCGCTGACCAGGACCCCAAGACTTTCACTGACTTCCTCGATAAAAGGAAACTCTCTGGAGAAACAGTCGAAAAATGGCAGATAGGCTACGCCCCACGAAATAACGTCCTGCTTAATTACCTGGACTCGCTTCCGGGTGCCGACGGCCAGTTAGCACGGGAAGTGGCGCTAGAGATCAAGATTGTTCGTTATAACGAAGACCGCAATTCTCACTATGATTTTTTCCGGGATCGGGTCATGTTTCCGATTCACGATCACGGAGGCCAGGTTCGAGGCTATAGCGGCAGGACGGTGCTCCCCGACCAGCCACAAAAATATATGAACTCGTTTGAATCCTTTGTTTTCGACAAGGGAGGCATCCTCTTTGGCTTTTTCTTCGCTAAGAACCCGATCAGGCAAGCGGACCGGGCGATCCTGGTTGAGGGAAACATCGACGTCATCACCATGCACCAGTTCGGCTTCTCTGAAACTGTGGGGACCATGGGGACCGCTCTCTCAGATACCTCCGTGAGACTCCTTTCCAATTTGACGAAGCACATCTACCTGGGCCTTGACTCAGATGCCGCTGGCAAAAAAGCAATGCACCGAATCAATGCCGATTTCCTCGCACACGGAGTCCTCCCCCGCTACCTCACCTTTGATCCTCATAAAGACCCGGACGAATTTCTGGTTAAAGAAGGCCGGCTTGCCCTAATGGAGCGGATTGAGAAGGCCCCCATCTACCTGGACGTCCTGATTCTGGAGCAATTCCCTGAGAAAATTCCTGAGAACACGGACGTCAAACTCAATATTTTGCAGCAAGTCTTTGCCGTGGTTTCGCCCTTGAAAGAACACCTTTCTGCCACAGAAAGGGTGGTCAATGCGGCCAAAAGCTTAAACCTTCGCTCGGACCCCGCCACCATTCTAGAGGGATATAAGGAGTTTCTAAGCCGCCAAAAAGAAAAGCTTCCTCCTCGTGACGAGAGACCGAAAATCGCGGCCATTGAAGAAAACCTTCAAACAGAGCTCGAAGAGGCCCGGAACTTGCAGGTAGAGGGAGTGAGTCAAGTGCTCGTGCCGCCGTCGAAAAGTGAAAGGCTCGTCTTAAAAGAAATTCTCTGTCATCCCGAGTTCTTGACGCACTTAAAAGTAGACGATTTTCTTGCCACTATCGGACATGATGAGGTAAAAAGACTAATTCAATGGCTCGTTAAAATTTATTTGGAAATTGACGATGCAGAATACGTGTCCATAGTACAGGATGAACTTCAGTACGGAGGCTACAGTAAGAGCATCATCGAGATTGGGACGGAAGCCCTTTTCCAGTACGGAAACAAGTACAACGAGAAAGTGATTCAAAGAATGCTTAAGGACTACCTTCTCATGCTGAGAATGGACCAACTTAAGCTGAAACGCAAGGAGCTTGTGGAGAATCAGAGGACCAGTCTTTTACAGTTCGAGGTCGATGCGATCCTCAGTGAGATCGCGAAGCTAGATAAAGAGATTTTACATCTCAAAAATACGGATTCCTAAGTTCCTAGGAGACACTATGTCAGTCGTTATCGCTTTTTTAAATTCGCGCGAATTCTCCCGGCTCGTCATGAAGGGCAAGGACCAGAGTTACTTGACTCCCGAGGAGATCAACGACGCGATCCCGGCGAACATCGTCGACCCCGCCTCCCTTGATCAGATCATGGAGAAGGTCGAGGAGGCCCGCATTCAGGTTAAAACTCCTGACCTCGACGAAGAAGAAGCCGACAAGGCCAACACCGAAGTCGCAGAAGATCCACTTTCACACGACGAAGAAGCCGAACTGCGCGCCAGCTCAAGTGACCCAGTCAAGCTCTACCTCAAAAAGATGGGCTCCGTCGCCCTCCTCACCCGCGAAGGCGAAGTTAAGATCGCTAAGGAAATTGAGGAAGGTGAGAAGGAAATCGTCCTCTCATGCCTGAAGTCGAAGCACGCTCTCGAAGAGATCGTGAAGCTCAAAAACAGGATCGTCCAGGCAGAAGAGCAGAATGAGTTCGTCAAAGACCTCGTCCGTGGCCTTGATGACGAATCCACCGAGAAAGAAATCCACGATACCCGCGACCGGATCTATGCCGTCGTTGAGCACGTGAAAGACCTGCTCACAAAGATCGTTAACGAGGATGGCACACTCCAGAAGCTCGACCTCGATGAGCAGAAAATGATGACGAAGTCCGGCGACGAGCTCGTGGACCTGACGTTTAACCGGAAGATCATCAACTCTTTCACTGAACCAGTGAAGTCTTACTTCCTCCAGTTCCGCGAGCTCTATGAGCAGCAGGAGCGGATCTACAAGTTCCTTGAAGTCAGGACCGATGATGAATACAAAGTTCTCTATGACCGCTTGATGGAAGACGATGGGTTTAAGCGCGAACTCGCGCGGAACCTTTTCACCACCGATGCTAAGATTGAACAGATGGTTCGGACTCAAGAAGATATCCTCCGAAAGCTTCGCCGCCTGGCGATCGACGCGGGCATGGCCTTCGAGGACATCCTTTCGGTCTATAACATCATCATTACCGGTGAGGAGAAGGCGGATAAGGCGAAGTCTCAACTTGTTGAAGCGAACCTTCGCCTCGTGGTCTCAATTTCTAAGAAATACACCAATCGGGGTCTTCAGTTCTTGGATTTGATCCAGGAAGGGAACATCGGTCTTATGAAGGCCGTGGATAAGTTCGAGTACCGTCGCGGTTATAAGTTCTCGACCTATGCTACATGGTGGATCAGACAGGCCATCACCCGGGCCATCGCCGACCAAGGTCGTACGATCCGAATTCCAGTTCACATGATCGAGACGATCAATAAGCTCGCGAGAACTTCTCGGCAGCTGATTCAGGAACTAGGCCGTGAGCCAACTCCGGAAGAGATCGCCGAAAAAATGGAACTATCTGTGGATAAGGTGAAGAAGGTCTTCAAGATCTCCAAAGAGCCTATCTCCCTTGAAACCCCGATCGGAGAAGAAGAAGACTCTTCACTCGGGGACTTCATCGAAGATAAGAAAATCATCTCACCAGCTGACGCTGTCATGAGTGTCACACTTTCAGAGCAAACCCGTTCTGTGCTTTCGACGCTCACTCCACGGGAAGAAAAAGTCCTTCGGATGCGCTTCGGAATTGGCGAAAAGTCCGACCACACCCTTGAGGAAGTGGGCCAGGATTTCTTTGTCACTCGAGAGCGAATCCGGCAGATCGAGGCGAAGGCGCTTCGGAAGCTCCGGCATCCGTCGCGGGCGAAGCTTCTGAAGAGCTACCTGGACAACTAAGCATTCAAAAAAAGCCGCTGTAGATAGCGGCTTTTTTTTAGCGTCTTGGCTTTGGCTAGAACTGGTAATTCGCACCTAAAACAAAGTTGAAGCCATCGTAGCTGTCGATCTGCCCTGAGAGCGTTTTAACGCTCACCGAGTCGACTCCGGCACGGAGAAGAAGATCTGATGAAATGAGATGCTGGTATTCAATGCCTGCCTGATAAGTAGTCGAGGACGCTATCTTAGTCGATTCGTCGTCCTCGTAGCCTCCGGCGAAGTTGATCAAGATGCTCGAACGCAGGAATGACTTCTCCGCTAATTTATTGAGAACCTCGCCTCTAAAAAGGAACGAGTTATGCGCGTCCTGATCGACCGGGCCATCATCGTCTTTTACGGTTGATTTTAAGTAATGACTCCAAAGGCCAGTGATGGCCCACTGGTAGTCCCCATGCTTTTTCCCATGTTGTGTGCCCACGAAAACGGAGTGACCGCCCTGGAGATTATTATTTTTTCTATCCGAATCAACTTCGGCGTCACCCCGACTGATCGTCGCGCCGCCGAGAAGATCCCAGCGGTAGGTCTCATCCATTAAACGATAACGAGAGGTAATCGTAGGATCGGAAACGCCTTTTGCGGCGTCGGATTTCGCACCGCCGTCGACGTCCCTGGAGAGATGCGAATAGTTCAGGCTGGCCTCAAGGGATACCTGATCACTCATAGCATGGCCAACTGCTTGCCAGATCTGGTATCCTGATAAGTTTGTATCCTGATTTGATGTTTCTAGCGTCCGGTCAATGAAAGAGATCGTCGAGACCCCGTATGTCCTTCCTGCTTTCGGTAGATACTGGAGATCGTAGATCGCCCGGTCGGCGGCTTGGGAGACGCCGGAGGCTGCAAGGACTGCGAGAGCAAGGAAGCGTTTCATAATTCTCCAATCAGTTACTGTGTCTTAATTCATTCTAGTGATCCCAAATAATTCCTGTCAAAATCATTTCCAATCCACTAACTCCTCGCGTTTTAAATGCAATTTCGAAGAAATAGTCTTATACTAATCTTTTAGAAGAGAATTAATGGAATATACGAATAATACACATTCGATCAGTCAGCTCCTTGAGAACCAGTTTCAACCTGCGGTCGTCTTTCAGGGACGAAAGATGGTGGACCAGGGACGCGTCTCCCTCTCTTTTACAAAAGGGTCCTTCGAGACCTATTTCATCGTTTCTGGTATTGTCGCTGAGAACAATACGAACTACGAAGCGAAGGTGAGCTTTAAGCGGGTCGATGAGGCCGAGAAACTCACGACCCAGTGTAGCTGCGTTCATCCGCAACCCTGCCACCACGCCGCGAGCCTTCTGATGAAGTTTTCCGAGCTCCAGGAAAAGCAAGAAGAAGTCCGCGGTCGGCCCATATCGCTGAGCCTTCTTTCTCAGGAAGGTGTCCACGTCGAGCGCTATGGGATGCTCATCAAAGGGGCCCCGCAGATCACCGGAGCACGCAGCAGTTCAACTTTTGGTTCCCTCCAGTACACCCTGACGAACCGCAAAGTTATCAACTTCCCGGCCCCGACTCGCTGGTCAGGGAAGCTCTTGATCAACCTCGTTCGCGCCTCCGAGTTTGAAGAGTACCGTGACGTCATCTACGTTGATGAGAAGTTTACCTATCAGTTCAGCTGGCAGGACGGCGATACGGTAACGAAGGAAGTTTCACTCTTTGACGTGCTCTACCTTTTTAACTGGCAAACCGGTGAAGCCCTTGACCAGCCGAATGAGCTCCGGGAGCTCGTGGCCAAACTCAAGCACTCCGATACACTCGGGGATATCCATGACTTTATCCGGATCTTTCTTCCCCTAAAGAACACGGGGTTTGCGGACCTACTGATCGAGGGTGAGCCATGGGATAGCTTCCCAGTGGAAGACATGTGCTACCGATTCTCGATTAATCCGTCCGCGCGCAAGACCTTCCTGAACCTCGAACTCGAGCTCTTCACCCAGGACCAAAAACTTGTCCCGATGCCGTCTCCGTTTCTTCTCTTTGTGAGTGAACAGGGATGGGCCGGCAGCTTTAGAACAAAAAATGATGCCCTTATTTTCTTTAAGACGCTAATCGAAGACTTCGACCGGGAAACTTTCTTCCATAAGAAGTACCTTCATTCTGCCGGCAAGAAGACCCTCATGAACGAATGGATCTCGCTCGTAATGAAGGACGATGAGCTGCCATTCTTCGATCCCACGTTCCGAAAAGTATTCATGCTCTCTCCACGAGTCTTCCGCCGGGTCTTCATGGCCTTCCTGGATAGCTTTGGTGACCTCGGCTTCAAGACGTCTTTCTACTTTAAAGATGACCGCAAGATTGTGTTTCAGATCCCAAAGAACGTCCTTCTCGAAGGAGTTTCTAAATTCTACCGCGAACTCACCCCGCTGCAGATCCCGATCTTCTACGACCAGGAACAGATCCGGACGTGGAAGAGCACGATCCGCTTTGAGCGCAACAAGGATAAGCTCGACTGGTTCCAGCTTGACTTGATTGTGAACGATGACGACCTCGACGTGATCAAAAACGCCGAGATCACCGACAACTTCATCCTTTCAAGCAAAGGTCTAGTCCTACTCTCTGACGAACAGAAGGATCTTCTGCGCTTTATGAAGCGCTACACGAAGTTCGAAGGCGAACGTAAAGAGGTCGGTAAAGGGCTCTCGCGCTTTGGTCTCTTCCTCCAGCGCTCGCGCATCTTTGAGCTCTTTGAACTCAAGCGCCTTGGGATTGAGGGTGCACTGACACCTGAAGAGGAAGACTTCTGTGATCGGATCATGACCATGAAGGACATGCCCCAGTACGACGTTGATTCACGTTACGATGAAATCGCTCGGCCCTACCAGCGCGCGGGTTACAATTGGCTGCGGTTTTTATATGAACACAAGTTCGGCGCCTGCCTTGCCGATGACATGGGTCTCGGTAAGACGCTCCAAACGATCATGCTCCTTCAGACACTGAAAGCGACGGCGAAGAGGATCCTGATCATTTGCCCGGTGAGCATCCTCCACAACTGGAGAAACGAGCTGGAGAAGTTCTCCGACCTCACCTACTCCATCTACTACGGCGACGAGCGCGAGCTCAACAATGATGCCCAGGTGATGCTCACCTCTTATGGACTGATGAAGAAGGAATCATTCTCCACTTTAGGCGAAATCGAGTTCGACATCCTGATCTTCGACGAAGTTCAGCACTTAAAGAACGTGCGCTCCCTCGGAGCGAATGCAGCACGCCAGCTCAAGGCCAAGTTCCGCATCTGCCTCACCGGTACGCCAGTGGAAAACGACCTCTCAGAGTTTTATAACATCATGGACCTCTGCGTACCTGGCGTCTGGGGCGACCTCGGGGTCATACGCTCAACGTCCAAGAATCGCAACCGCCTCCTGGCCCGTAGAACAGTGAAGCCGTTCATCCTGAGGCGAACGAAGGACCAGGTTTTAAAAGAGCTTCCTGAGAAGATCGAAAACCATGTATTCCTCGATTTCACTGACGAGGAGAGAGAGACCTATAAGCAGAAACTCAATGCCGTCCGCGCCAACATGATTGCTCCCGGGGCCAAGCGCTACGGGGAAGTCCTGAAGTCGCTCCTTGAGATGCGCCAGCTCTGCCTCTGGCAAAAGCAGCCGCAGCTTCAGTCCACTAAGATTGATTTTTTGATGGAGAACCTCGAGCAGCTCGTTACCGAGGGACACAAGACCCTGGTCTTCTCCCAGTTTACGACCTACCTCGATCTCATCGAAAACAAGATCAAAGTCAATGGCTGGAAGGTCGCGCGTATCGATGGCTCGCAGACAATCAAGAAACGCACAGAGATGGTGGAGTACTTCCAAAACGGTGATGCCCAGGTGTTTCTCATCTCCCTCAAGGCAGGTGGCTTTGGTCTAAACCTCACGGCCGCGAGTTATATCTTCCTGATGGATCCTTGGTGGAACCCAGCTGTAGAGCGGCAGGCGATCGACCGGGCCCATCGTATCGGCCAGGAGAATAAGCTCACCGTCTACCGTCCGATCATTAAAGACTCCGTCGAGGAAAAAGTCCTGGTCCTCCAGCAGAGCAAGCGGGAGCTCTTCCGCGACCTCATGGCCGAGGACGACGATGAGTACTTTAGCGGTAAGCTTTCGATGGAGGACTTCCAGCACCTACTTAGTTAGTCCACTGGGAAGCAAATAGTCTTTACGGAATCTCGGTGCCATTGGAAAATAGGGTCAACAAGGACTGGGCCCATTGCATGAGAAATCACCCCACTGAAATTTTCAATAAGATCCCCGATCTCAATTACAACGAAGAGCTGAGCGAGGTTGCTCCCCAAGAGTTTGATAAGCTCGTGAGAAATCGCCGCTCGGTCCGCGTTTACAGTAACGAACGAGTGCCACCTGAAGTCGTGGAGCAGGTGCTTGACTGGGGTCTTTTGGCACCCAACTCCTCTAACCTTCAGCCCTGGGAATTTTACTGGATAAAAGATCCAAAGAAAAAATCCCAGGTCGTGGAGGCTTGCTTTAATCAACCGGCAGCGAAAACCGCGCAGGAAATCATCATCTGCGTAGCGAGGATTGACCACTGGCGGGAGCGCCGGAAGGAAATGCTCGAGACCTTCGAGAAGAGCGAGAAAATCCCGGCCTCGGCGCGGGCCTACTACGAAAAACTGGTACCACTCGTGTATACCCAGGGACCCTTGAGTCTCTTCGGCTACACCAAGCGCCTCGCGACGTCCGTCATCGGCCTCTTTAGACCGGTTCCCCGAGAACCAACGTCGCGCTCAGATATGCGGGTTTGGGCCGTCAAGTCTACCGCCCTTGCCTGTCAAAATATCATGATGGGGTTTTCGGCCTTCGGATTTGACACCTGCCCGATGGAGGGACTCGATTCCCGCAGAGTGAAACGGATTTTAGGCGTTGGCCGGAATGCTGAGATCGTCATGGCGATCAGCGTGGGGAAACGTGACCAGAAAGGCGTTTATGGGCCAAGGGTACGGATGGCCAAAGAAAAATTCATCAAGATCATTTGAGGATTACCCATGAAAATCACTTTATCATTAGCTTTCGCTCTGATCACAACTGTCGCCGCTAGTGCGGGCTATAAGCACGAGAAGGTCTTTCAAGACAGTGGAGTGATCTGGGGCTTCGACTTTCTTTCTGAAGGAACAATGATCCTCACTTCCCGTGACGGTCGACTCCAAACCTTTGACATTAAGGCGAAGAAGGCCCAACTCATCACCGGTGTTCCTGCTGTCTATGAAGTGGGTCAAGGTGGACTCCTCGATGTCAGAGTCCATCCGAAGAACGGCCACATTTACATTTCCTATTCAGAACCAAAAGGTGGAGATCGTTCGGCCACAGCTCTGGCGAGATTCAAGCTCATCGATGGGAAAGTGGTGGATTTGAAAAAAATCTTCGAAGCGAACACCAGAAGTTCCCCCGTCCACTACGGATCTCGGATTGAATTCTTAGGCGATAAAGTCTTCCTCTCTTCCGGAGAGCGCGGTGACCGAGCCGCGGTTCAGGACACCAAAACCTTCGTCGGAAAGATCGTTCGCATGAACGAAGACGGTTCAGAGGCTGAGGTGTGGTGCCGAGGTCTCCGGAATCCTCAGGGCCTTGTTCTTAGACCCGGAACGACGGAGCTCTGGGAAGCGGAATTTGGGCCTCAGGGAGGAGACGAAGTAAATGTGATTAAAGAAGGAGCGAATTACGGCTGGCCCGTGGTCACCTTCGGCGAGGAGTACGGTGGCGGAAAGATTGGTGAGGCAAAGTCTAAACCGGGCATTGAGGCCCCCTTTATGTACTGGGTTCCGTCGATCTCTCCTTCGGCCCTCACCTTCTGGCGCGGAGATCTTTGGCTCGCAACTCTTTCTGGTGAGCACCTCCGCCAAGTGGTGCTTAAGGGCAACAAGGTCATAGCACAAGAAGTCCATTTAAAAGAACTAGGCCAACGCTTCCGGAATGTGCGTCCAGGCCCAGATGGCGCCCTTTGGTTTTCCACAGACGAAGGAACTCTAGGGCGACTCTTAACCAATAAATAGCTAAGGCCCGATCGTCGCTAACACCCGTTTGATGGCAATCTCTTCAGAGCATTTAAAGTGACCTAGGGGACAACTTTTGTGCCCGTGAAGACCGCAAGGTCTGCAGTTCAAGGAATCGCCGACGTCGATGACGACAGAGTCTTCAGCGAGGGGCGTGTAACCGAAGCCAGGTATGGTCGAGCAGAAAATCGCCGTAGTCTTGGCGTTCACGCAACTGGCGAGATGGAGTGGGGCCGAGTCATTGACGAAGACTCGCCGAGCATCTTTCATCAAGGCCGCAGAATCGAGGAGGTTCAAAGCACCGCAAAGGTTCTCTGTGTTCGGAAGCTGCGCTCGAATGCGGTCGCAGAGGTCCCGGTCAGCAGCAGCTCCGATGAAGTAGACTTTCGCAAGCTTTGCTAATTCTTGGGTGAGCTCACGGTACTTCCCTTCACTCCAGGCCTTAGTGAACCAGACAGAGGCAGGAGCGATGACAAAATAGGGTTCTGTTTTATAGGGCGCCACTTTCTCAAAGTGTTTAGCCTTCAGCGGTAACTCCGGCCGGTAATTCTTTGAGTTGTCCACAACCGGGTGGCCCGGGATGAGCTCCAGATTCCGCTGAACCTCGTGCCAACCGCGAGGATCAGGAATCTGGTGGTTTATCCGACGGGAGAAGAAAAGCGCCATCGGGTTTTGGGCGAAGCCAATTTTCTCCGGTGCTCGAACTAAGGCAGTCACGAGACCAGAATTAAAATGCCGGTGGAGGTTGAAGACGAGGTCGAAGTCAATTTTCCGAAGTTCACCAATGAGTCGCAGGAGATTTCGAGTTTTTCCACCCTGTTTATCCCACACCCAGGTTTTCTCCACCGTCGGGAGTCCTTCGATCACCGACTCGTTCCCTTTTCTCAGAAAAAAATGGATCTTCGAGTTGGGATAGAACTCACTGACAGCGCGTGCAAACTGGCTCGCAAGGATGGTATCCCCAATGAAGGCCGTCTGGATGATGAGAATTGTTTTAGACGATGTGGCAGTCATACGATAAGCTCATTCTAGAAAACTTATGCAGAAAATCACAGCTATAATTCCCACCTTTAATGAGGCCGTGAACATCAAGGCCGCCATCGAATCGGTCCTTTGGTGCGATGAGATCATTGTCGTGGATTCCTTTTCAACCGATGGAACGGTTGCAATTGCGAAGGAATTTCCTCAGGTGCGGGTCCTTGAGCACGAGTACGAGCACTCAGCGGCCCAGAAGAACTGGACGATACCGCAGGCGTCTCATCCGTGGGTCTTTCTCCTGGACGCCGATGAGCGTCCTACTCCGGAGCTCGTCCATGAAGTCCAAGAGATCGTCCGGAGTGGAACGAAGTATTCCGGTTTCTGGATTTACCGGCGCAACAACTTCATGGGAAAGCGAATCGACTACTCGGGCTGGCAATCAGACAAGGTCATCCGGCTCTTTAAGCGGGACGAATGCCGTTATCAGAATAAACACGTCCACGCTGAGGTCGAAGCGAGCGGTGAGATCGGTGTTTTAAAACACAAACTCATTCACTACACCTACAAGGACCTAACGTCTTATCTGAAGAAGGCCGACCGCTACACCACGTGGGGAGCTATCGACCGCTATAATAAGTTTAATCAGCGCGGTCGTCGCATCGGTCTCCCCTACCTCTTCTTTCGTCCTCTTGGTCGTTTTGTGCGGCACTACATCTGGCGCCTAGGATTCCTCGACGGAACTCATGGATTCGTGGTTTCTGGGCTAGCTGCGTATAATGTGTTTATTCGGGCCGTTAAAATCTGGCGGCTTCAGAACGGCGAGAAGATTGAAGATCCGTTTAAAAAATAAGTCTTAAGAAGTCCTGGAAGAAAAAGCAGAACAAGGTCACTTTCGTGCCGAGTAAGACAAATGTTGCGAGCTGAGCGGCGTTTTTCATACGGGCGCATTATCCACACTTTCGAGATTGCTGTGGTTAAAAAAGACGGAAGCTGGTAATAATTACCAAAAAAACCGGGGGCCTAAGCAGATGAAACTTCAAGAGCATATTGATTCAACCGATCTCGACATGACGGAAATGCAGGTCAAGGCTTTCTTCCTAGGCGTTTTATGTGCAGAAAAGCCTCTGCCCTTTCCTCGGGCCCTTGAAGAAATCCTCTCTGAATCCCCGAGTGCCCGGGAAGTTCTCGAGGCCCCTCTGAGATTGGAGTGGGATAAGCTCACGAAGAATCTTAAACGTGAACTCCTTGATATCTTTCCTCAAGAACCAGACACCCGGGCCTGGATCGACCTCGCTAAAGATCAATTAGATTTTTTCCTGACGGCCATGAGCCTCGCGGGAACAAACCTCGAGACCTGCAGCGATGAAGAGCTCGCTGGATTTATTGATGAGCTCGAAGATACGGTCGAGGACATGGATGACTTTCTTTCTGACTCGGAAGCTTCCCTAGAGGATGGGGAAGACTTTAAAGAGTTTCTGCTTGATGCGTGGAAAGAATTCGCGGAAACTAAATAGATAGCACCGCGATTTTTTCCTGTAGAGCAACCATGCGACTTTTATTATTTCTCTTGGCCATATTCGCATTTCCTGCGATGGCCCGTGAATTCGTGACAGAAAGGCCTGATAAGGCGAGGGCGGCCTACACCCTCGACCGTGGTCGCTTCGCCATCGAGTCAGAATTCGTCAACTACTCAGTTCAAAGTGAAGATCAGATGAACACCATGACCTTCGGAGGACTTTTTTTCCGATACGGTCTCACGACGGACCTAGAGGTTCAGGTCAACACGAATTCTTTTGTGCGCGAGTCGCTTAAGAAAGATGATCGGCGGGAAAGGGCCAAGGGTCTTGGCAATACTGAGCTCGCTCTTAAGTACAATATCCTGGGTAACGACGAAGGGGACTGGGCCCTGGCTGTTATACCCTACGGTTTCGCTCCGAGTGCCAGCGGCGGGGTTTGGGATGAGCGGTGGGAAGGGGGTCTCGCACTTGCGACAGAAGTCAGGGTTCATGGGGATTGGATTATGGGGTTTACCATCGAGCCTAACAATGTCCGGAAAGACCGGGACCTGGATTGGCAAACAAGCCTCATCACGTCTCTTTCCCTCTCGCATCCGATTTTCCTGAACCGACTTCATGGCTTCATTGAAATCTTTCACGACGAGGAAAGAAACGAGGAAGAACCGGAAATTACCACACTGGATCTGGCGTTGCAGTATGAGGTCTCAAAAAATGTTCGGTTTGATATAGGAACTTTTGTGGGCCTTAATCCTGACGCGAACGATCTTGAGTCCTTCGCCGGTGCCTCGTACCTCTTCTAGGCGATGAGATTGAGGATCTTTTCTCGGTAAGAAAACTTAAAGTCCGGGTGCTCAAGAGCGAAGATTTTTAGGCCCTGATTCCGAAGTTTACATGCCGGGCACTTCAGACAGCCTTCTTTACCGATTCCTTCGTAGCACGTCACGGTGGTCTCCAGGAGATACTCGAGCACTCCTAAACTGTGACCAAGCTCCATGGTCTCTTTTTTTGTCATCGAGACCAAAGGTGTTCGAATCTCAAAGCTTGGGTTAGCGAAGTCTAGGCGGAGAGAACTTTGAATCAAATCCATATAGGAACGGGAGCAGTCACGGTAGCCAGAGTTGGCCGCTTCGAGTTCTAAGACTCCCATATAGATGCAGTGAGCGCCGAGGGAGTCGGCGTGAATACCAGCAACTCGTGCCATGAGTCCGTTTCTTCCCGTTACGAGGGTGTTGGGCACCTTTCCAGCGAGATGTTCGATCGCTTTATCTTTGCCGATGAGTGCTGATTCCGTAATTTGAGAAAGGCAACTCAGGTCGAGTTCGACGTGGTCAACGCCAAAGTGTTGCGAAATTTCCTGTGCTCGGTGGAGCTCTATTGAGTGTCGCTGGTTGTAAGTAAACGAGACCGACAGGACGGCCGGTGCACCGAACTCCCGGACGGCGAGTGCAAGGCAAAGGCTCGAATCCATTCCACCAGAATGCACGACAACGGCGTTTTTTTTCATTAGTAAGGGCGTCGCTTTTCCCAATCATAGGCAGACTTAATAATGACGTTCAGGTCATCAAATTTTGGTTTCCACCCGATGACGGCTTGGATCCGGTCTGCTTTTGAGGTGATGCTTGCTGGATCACCGGCCCGTCGCGGGGTATATTCGATCTTAATCTGAACTCCCGTAAGCTCTTTAACTCGATTAAGAACTTCATGGACCGAAAATCCATGTCCGTAGCCGCAGTTTAACACTTCCGACTTCCCTCCCCGATCAAGGTATTCGAGGGCCTTGACGTGGGCGTCCGCGAGGTCGCTCACGTGGATGTAGTCGCGCACACAGCTGCCGTCTGGTGTTGGGTAGTCTGTGCCGAAAACGCTAATGGAGGTTCGTTTGCCGCAAGCCGTTTCACAAGCAACCTTGATCAAGTGGGTCGCTTTCGGGAACGACTGTCCGATCTTGCCCTCAGGATCAGCGCCTGAGACATTAAAGTACCGGAGTGCTACGTAGCGGAAGTCTGAAGCTTGGGAAAAGTCCCGGAGCATGTGCTCCGTCATAAGCTTAGAATGGCCATAAGGATTGATGGGGGCCAGCTCAGAATCCTCGCGGCAAATACCATCTTTCGGCATGCCGTAAACCGCGGCGGTAGAGGAGAAGATAAACTTATGGACACGGTATTTCTTGCAGAGACCCAGGAGTGAGTGGGAATTGACAGTATTATTTTGGTAGTAGGTTAATGGGTCTGACACGCTATCCGGAACCACAATGCTCCCAGCGAAATGAAGGACAGCGTCGAACTTATGGGCAGCAAAAACTGCGTCAAGTTTCTCCCGATCAGAGACATCTCCGACAATCAGTTCACCAAAGGTCACGGCCTCTCGGTGTCCGGTAGAAAGGTTGTCGTAGATAATAAGAGAATGCCCAAGGGATCCCAATGCCTTAACGACATGAGATCCGATATAGCCTGCTCCACCTGTTATGAGAATTTTCATGACCCCATTTTAGGAGATAGAAAGTCCTCCGTCTACATGCAGAACCTGGCCCGTGACCCATGAGGATCGCGGGGATAGGAGGTAGAGCGCTGCCTCGGCTATATCCGCTGGAGTGCCGATGCGCTTCATGGGGTGCTTCTCAAGAGTCACTTCGAGGGCCTTCGCATTACCGGTGATCTTCGCTGCCAAGGGGGTATCTACCAGAGAAGGGGCAACCGCGTTAACCCGAATCTTCGGGGCCCATTCCACCGCGAGGCTTCGAACCAGACCCTCTACAGCCCCCTTGGCCATGGCTATGGAGGTGTGGAAATTCATCCCTTTCTGGACAGCGACCGTGGAGAAAAGAACCACAGAGGCAGACTCGGACTTCCGGAGCTTCGGGTAAAGCGCTTGGAGAATCCTGACTGCGGCGAAGGTATTGAGCTCCATATCGTGGGCAAAGTCCTCGGCCTTTAGGAGGTGAAAGGGTCTCAGGTTAATGGACCCAGGTGCGTAAACCACCCCGTCAATCACATCAGGCAAATCAGCTAGAGGTAGTGTATCTTTTAGGACGTCAAAATTCGTCGTCCTGGAGAAAGTAAAGAGGTTAGATTCTTGGGCAAGGCCTTCGGCGATATGCTGACCAATTCCATGAGAACTACCAATGATGACAATGTTGCGTTTCATAACAAATCCTTTGTGGGATGATTATGGCACCTTTCCGAGAATCATGGGTAAGACAGGATTTCGACATGAGAGTTAAATTTATCGCGATAGCGGCACACGGCAAAGGTCGGCAGATCGGTCTCAATGGAGGCCTCCCCTGGAATTTGCCCGCAGAATACCAGCACTATAAGGATACCGTACGGGATCAGTATGTCCTGGTAGGCAGAAAAAACTTCGAACTTCATGGGTCCGACATTGAGGGATCCATGCCACTGGTCTTGTCTCGAGGTTCTTTGGAGAAATCAACGGCCCCCGTATTTGACTCCATGAGTGCCGTGGTTGATTACGCAGACACCATGGCGATTGATAAAATTTACGTGATCGGAGGGGGTGAGATTTATAATCTTTCCCTCCCCTACCTCTCAGAGTTTCTCTGCAGCGTGGTTGATTACGAGGGGCCCGCCGACACCTACTTCCCAGAGTATTCGTTTTACGACTGGGAAATGGTTCACCAGGAAATTCATGACCACTGGAGCCTCTACCACATGAGGAAAAGACCTGACTTCTAGGCACCCGCCAAGGTAAAATTGCAGGCATATGATGACAGAATCTAAGAAGACAGTTGTTTTCTTCAACACCAATAAGGCCTGGGGGGGCGGTGAGAAGTGGCACCTCACGACTTGTGGGGAACTCAAGCGCCGTGGGTTTGAAACGATCCTCGTTGCCAATGACGGCTCTGAGATCGCCAAGCGCGCCACAGCGGAAGGACAAAATGTTTACCGATTCCGTGTCGGGAATATGAGCTTTCTTAATCCCATCAAGATTTTTATCTTCTTTCTGTTTTTTAAACTTAAAGGGGTCGATGCGGTCATCATGAATCTCCCGGCGGATCTCAAGGTGGCAGGCATTGCGGCCAGGCTTGCGGGAGTTAAGCGGATAATCTACCGCCGAGGGATGCCTCATCCCCTACGGAACACGGTCCTTAATCGCTTTCTCTTCCAGAAGATCATCACTCACGTTGTCGTCAACTCCAAAGAAATCGGCCGCAGCCTTAAGCAAGGTAATGAGGCGTGGTTTCCGGAAGAGAAAATGGTCTTGATTTATAATGGGGTCGATACCTCACGGCCAATTGATAAAAGTCGAAAGCTGTATGAGAAACAAGGCGATGAGATGGTCATCGGAAATGCAGGGAGGCTTACGGAGCAGAAAGGGCAGAAGTACCTTGTCGAGCTGGCGAAGCTTTTGAAGTCTGAGGGGATCAAGTTTAAGATCCTTATCGCTGGGGAGGGAGAACTCAGGCAAACGCTTATGAAGCTGATTGATGAGGCGCGGGTTAAGGAAGAGGTTCGGCTTCTGGGCCATGTGTCGGATATGCCGGCGTTTTTTAACTCCCTGGATGTGTTTGTGTTTACGAGCTTGTTTGAAGGGTCGGCGAATACGTTGATTGAGACTTTGCAGTATGGGGTGCCGATTGTGGCCTGGGATGTGAGTTCGAATCCGGAGATTGTGGTTGATAGTCAAAATGGCTTCCTTTCACCTCCGTTTGACGTTCAAGACCTTAAGTTTCAAACTATAAAGCTTCTTAAATACCCGGTCGATTTGACAAAGAACTCAGAATTTTTAAGGCAACGGTTCGATTACTATCAAAACCTCCAGATCCTTGTAAATTTAGTTATCTAGATGGCTTTAAAATTTCTAATGTAATAATTTCCAAGAAATCCATCGAAGAACTGTCCTGAAATATACTTGCTGCATGCTTCGTCTGTCTTGGCCCGTCATTGTCTATGCGCTATCAATTCCCTTGTACGGGAGTGAAGTGATTTATAAAAAGAGTGTCTACTCTCTCCCACTAACTTTTGACCCAATAAAAATGAATGACACTGCTTCTCTTTTGGCCAGCAACTTAATTTACGATGGGCTTGTTCGCTTTGCACCAAATCTAAGAATTGAACCGGCCATAGCTGAAAGCTGGAGATTCTCGGGCGATGGGAAAACTATCACTTTTAAAATTCGCAAAAACTTAAAATTTCACAACGGATCTCCTATCTCCGTAGCTGATGTCGTATTTTCATTGAAAAGAAATCTATCCGAGGAGAGTGTCACAAGGAACTATTTCGATTGTATCGTGGGTTGGAACGAGAAAGGATTTGATGAAGGTATGGGTGGAATCAAGGCTATCTCGAAAGACATCATAGAAATAAAACTAAAGCACCCATACCCAAATTTCCTCAACATCATGGCAGGAGCGACCGCCAAAGTTCTATCTAAAAGTGAGTTTGAGCGGAATCAGAATTATTTTGTAAGACCTATAGGATCCGGGCCATTCAGCTTTCACTCCCTCGATGAGAAAAGCAGGCAGGTTAGGCTGGATGCCTCGAAATTCAATTATAGAAAGGCCAAGGTTTCTCTGGATCAACTGTGGCTCATCGAGAGCGATGAAAAAACAGCAATATCCCTAGCGAAGGCCGGAAAAATAGATGATCTTACAAATTGGCCTATTTCGGGATCAAATGAGGTGTTCAAATTTGGCAAAAAAATATCAGCACCTGTTAATGGAACTTGGATTATTGGGCTTAATGCAAAGTTGGCACCTTTCAACAAAAAGTCAGTCAGAAAAGCATTCAAACGTGACTTTAATACTGAGAATTTTCGAATAAAATTTTATTCTGATTCTTATCCTGCTCTTGGTTATATACCGCCAGGTCTCCCAGGTAACATCGAAACACCGGAAACGAATTCGTCTGTGGGTGAAGTGAGTAAATCAAAAATCAGGATCTCCATCCCTAAAGAGCTAGAAAAACACGGCGAGATGAAGAAGTTCGTTGAGAAGATGCTCATTGCGAAGGGCTGGAATGTAGAAGTTGTTCCCATAAAATGGGATGACCTCATTTCAGGTTACTCGGGTAAGAAACTCCAGAGCTTTTTAGTGGCCATGAACATGGACTACCCTGACCCTGAATTTCTGTTCAAGAACTTTGAATCAAACAACAAAGATAACTTTAGCGGGATAAGCGACAAAGAGATCGACCAATTGAACTTAGAGCTCAGAACTGAGCCAGATCGATTTAAAAAGATCCCGATCCTAAAACTACTCCGTTCAAAAATCGATGATCAATCAGTAACGGTTAATCTATTTCATCCTAAAGCAAACTACTGGATTTCTAGCTGTGTAAATGGCTTTAAGCCAAACATTATCTCAGATGTCTATATTGATTATGCCTCTATCTCCAAGAAGAAGAATTGCAAACCATGACAAAGATATCAATATACGATTACATTAATGGCTCGATTTCTAAAACTAAGTGGCAACTATCGAGCCTTCTTGCACTCATGTTAACTCTCGTGATGGGTTCAATCACTTTGCGAGACACAGTTTATAATGAGAAAAAAATTCTAGCGGCCTTGGCCCCACATCTTTCCTACCTCATTACAATTAATGACAGAACAGAAATCATGCGGATTTTATCAACGGTAGATACTCCTGGGACCAATCCCGTTTCTGTCATCAGAAATGGTACGATTTATGCCCACTCAATAAATCCAGAGCTCATCGACACAACCATTGCATCTGAAAAATTCATACCTTTATTTGGCGCTAACTTTTCGGCAAAAAAGATCTATGTAAAGTATCCGCTTCCATCCGCGGGATCAATTTTGCTACTCGAGCTCAGCCTAAGAAATATACTTACGAAACTAGCGACTTTCATGGGAGGTATCTTTCTTTTTTCGCTTGGTTGTCTTCAATTCCTATCTTCTAGAGTGGGTAAGCATTTAAGCAAGGTTTTAAAGTCGATCAAAATTCTAGAAAACCAAGTTCAAAGACTCTCCGATGAAAACCATGAGGAAACAGAGATTGAATTCATAGAGCTCGATAACATCCGAACGGAGCTCAATCGCACTAAAGCAAATCTGACATTGGCCAAGGAGCTCTTAGCGATCCAGAAGGCGAAAGAGATAAACATGGAAATCTACAAACGGCTGATTCATGACCTTCAAAATCCCATCACTGCTATGAATACATTGATTACTCTTCTCGACGAGGAAGACACAGACATTGAGATTAGGAAAGAAGCCCTAGACGCTTTACCTAAAATTGCGGATGAGATTCTATGCCAAATTGTAGCTACGAAGAAAAATTTTGAGTTCGACACGAACACATTTAAAAGGGTTGATATAAGGAGCTTCATTCAAGAGGCATTAGTGCAAATAAAGTCTACTAATCCTGATAACTATCATAAAGTCACATATATCGTTCCAAACTCTCCTGTATACACCGCATGTGATCCTCCATCTCTAAAGAGGGCCGTAATCAACATCCTAGAAAATGGTTTAGACTTTTCGCGCGAAAAGCTAGAAATCTGGCTTACACAAACTGAGGAATCAACATCCATCCATATCTCTGATGATGGACCGGGGATGGAAGAGGGCCAATTTGAAGAAATCATGAGAGGAACTACAAGGTCGGGCAAGGGTAACCGGGCTGCACTGGGTCTTTCGTCAGTTAGTCACATACTCAAGAATCATAATGGAGTGCTTAAATTTAAAAAGAGCTCTATGGGTGGGTCTGAATTTCAACTTTTGATTGGGGTTTTATGAGGGTAACGAAAGTTGGAAAGAACAGTCAGAACTCTATCATTTTAATACCAGGCGGTCCAGGACTCAGTACGTCTTACCTGCGATCGATGGATCAGCTAAGTGATAAGTATCAACTCCACTATTTGGACCTATGCGGGACTAATGGAACAGAAGTCGAAATTTTAGATGCAATAAAAATTGCATCTAAAATTAAAGAATATGCCGAGACTATTGAATCAGGCTTCACACTTCTTGGTCACTCTTATGGAGGGTATCTCGCTTCCAAAACAGCCACCATCACTTCACCAAGAGCATTGATTTGCATATCGACTCCACTTAGCTCAAATTCGATGAATTTCGCTATCGATAATTACTCTCAAAACAGAAGCCGAGAATTAATTGAGAAAGAGGCTCAATGGTTAGCAAATAATTCTGACGATACTTTCAAGGCCTGGCTGTCATCATATGGAAAACTCTACTTCAATACAAATGACGAGAGATGGAAGGATCTATTTTTAAAAGATAATACTTCATATCGTTTTTTTCTTAATAATAGTAATGATATTGAAAATGACAAATCAGTACTAATTCATATTGCGAGAACTGATTTTCCCAAACTTTTCATTGCAGGTAATGACGATGCCTTGATTCCGCCGAGCGTTTTAAAAATCGATGCTGAAGCAGGATCATTCAAATACTCGCCAATTGATAATGCTGGACATTTTCCAATGCTCGAAAATCCTAAGAGAACTATATCAACTATCGATGACTTCATATCGACCATACCTCCACAAAGGAAATAACCATGAAAACCATCTCACGCTTACTCATTCTCTTCCTTGCTTTTGCTTCATTAGCGCAAGTTTTAGCTAACCCAAAGGAAGGAGAAATCAACCCCAAATTTCAAGATGGAAATGACAAACCAGGAGTTTAGTGTGCTTGGTAATTATTCTGGTTCTGTAATAATGGCAGTTCTTGCAGTTCTTTCATTTATTAAATGGATGAATACTACTTGGTTTTTTTACCTGCTTCTTGCTTTCAGAGATTTGTACCTAGTATTCTTTTTTATAAAAAGGCACGAGGCAACTGTTGTCGCAAATTCTAAGCAAAAAATCATGGCTTATGCATCAAGCGCATTACCTCTCGTGTATCAGAGCGGATTTGTCACAGCAGAATCTTCGAGAGTTGCGACTTTTTTATTTGTTATTGGATTTACAGTATCGACCCTAGCCTTAGTTGATTTAGGGTATTCATTTGGTGTCTCTCCAGGCCTGCGTAAACCCATTCGTAATGGGTTATATCGTTTTGTTAGTCATCCTATGTATATTGGCTATTGTATTGCAGAAATTGGAATGATTATTGTTGCACCTTGTCCAAATGCAGTTATCTTCCTTCTGTCGGTAACTCTTTACTTGGCTAGAGCTTCAGCCGAAAACAATCTCTTAAAAAGGTACGCACATGAAAGTACTAATTGATAACGACAAATTCGTTAAACTAAGTTGGTCATTAAAAGATAAAAAAAACGGAGATTCGTTTTTGAGTTTTCCAACAGTCGATAGTTTTCTTAGTCAGGCAGAAACTCTTCCATCCAACTCTATTATTTACATCGACTCAAATCTAGACCACGGGATTAAAGGAGAAGTTGAAGCACAACGAATCAGCGCGCTAGGCTTCTCTAACATCCATCTTTGTACAGGATATGATGATATCGATATTAAAGAATTTCCATGGATCAAAAGCATCGTTGGAAAAAGCTGTCCGTTTTAAGAACTACCGAATCGCCTTCCCAATCGCATAATACTCAAACCCATACTCCAGCACTTTCTTCGTGCTATAGAGGTTCCGACCATCAAAGATAACCGGGGATTTTAAGCGCGACTTAATCTCTTCAAAGTCAGGAGCACGGTACTGCTTCCACTCTGTGAGAACCAACAGTCCATCGGCGCCGTTGAGAGCGTCGTATTTGTTTTCGAATTGATCGACAGGGATTCCCATCTTAACCATCAGTGCTTCAAAGTGATCAGCGGCCTGCGGGTCATGGAACCGCACTTTCGCACCTGCTTCATGGAGGGCGACAGCCGTATCTATCGCCGGAGTTTCACGGATGTCGTCAGTGTTCGCCTTGAAGGCCGTTCCCCAAATGACAAACGTTTTACCCTTGAGGTCGTCCTTGAAGTGTTTCTTCACTTTACTGAAAAGGTATTTCTTCTGCTCTTTGTTCACGAGCTCTACGGCCTCAACGATCTTGAAGTTAATGCCATGTTCCTTGGCGGTATAGACAAGGGCCTTCACATCTTTCGGGAAGCATGATCCACCGTAGCCTGGGCCCGGATATAGGAACTGAGATCCAATGCGGGAGTCAGTTGAAATTCCGTGACGCACTTCTTCCACGTCGGCGCCTACGATATCGCACAGGCGGGCGACTTCATTCATAAATGAAATCTTCGTGGCAAGGAAGCAGTTGGCGGCATATTTTGTCATCTCAGCAGAGATATTTGACATGCGGATGGTCCGCTTGATCTGACGGTTAAATGGCTCGTAAAGGTCTTCGATGATCTCCGCTGCCTTATCTTCAATGGAGCCGATGATGATGCGCTCGGGCTTCATGAAATCTTCGACCGCGGATCCCTCTTTCAGAAATTCGGGGTTGTTCACAACGTAGAAAGTCTTCTTAGTCTTGGACTTTAAGTACTCGCGGACCTTATTCCCGGTTCCAACTGGAACCGTTGACTTAACCACCACAACGGTCCCGTCTTGGATGTAGGGCGCGATCGAATCACAGGCACCGAAGACGTATTTTAGATCGGCCTGACCATCATCAGAGGAAGGGGTTCCTACGGCAAGGAAGACAGCTTCTGCACTGGAGACAGAATTATAATCACTGGAGAAGTGAAGGCGACCTTCCTGAAAATTGGACTGAAGAAGGGCTTCAAGGCCTGGTTCGTAGATCGGGCACTCGCCTTTTTTCATCTTTTCAACTTTGGCGACGTTTATATCGATACAAGTCACAGTATGACCCATTTCGGCGAAACAAGTTCCAGTTACAAGACCAACGTAACCAGTCCCAATAATGCTAAGCTTCATTAATATGCTCCGAGGAAGATGAAAAGTGAGGTCATTCTAGGTTATGAGTGGGAAAATTGGAAGAAAAAGGAAGGGTTGAGAGGGTTTTGATTCTCTTTTTCTAAAGGATTAAAAGTTCTAATCAGACGTTTGAATCTCATTTTTTGAAGACCCTTTGAGGCCATTATTTGCTTAGGAACTGGAGACCGAAAAGATAGACGCCACCCTTTGCCTTTGTTACCTTTTCCCTCATGATAAAAATCATCAATGCATCTCTCTTTTTTCTCGCAGCAGGGGTCTTCACTTCTGTAAGTGTCCTCTCGATTTATCAAGTACTATTCGCAGTTCCACTTGTGTACCTTTCATTCATAGCGATCCGGGAGGGTAAACTCCAGCTGCCCAAAAGTGCGTGGTTTCTACTGGCCTTCGCTGCAGTTGCGGGCCTAAGTCTTTTGCTTAATCTCGATGATATTCCGAAGCCTTCTAAAAACTTTGGGCGGATTAAGTATTTCATTTACGGAGTGGGAGGGATCTTGGTCCTTCGGTCATGGCTTTCTGTGGCCACCCTCGAAGCCCGAAGGCTACTATTTCGGACTCTCTGTGTGAGTCTTGTGCTGGCCGGAACTTTTGCTGCCTGGCAGTTTTTTTACCTAGGTCTCTCAAGAGCTTCCGGCCTCACTGAGACGATGAGATATGGATATGGTTCTGCGATGATCCTGTTATGCCTTATCAGCTGCCTGCTGCATAGAGACAAGATCCCCTGGGTAGACATTCGGTTTGGGGTACCTGCTTTAATCATTGGCCTCCTTGGCATGTATCTTACCTATACCCGTGGTGCTCTACTTGGACTCCTCTGTGGCCTGCCTGTTGTGTTCTACTTTTATCGCCGGACTCTCGCGCTCAAGATCGGAGGGGCGAGTCTTCTCATCATCTTAGTGCTTGCCGGTTTCAACCAGTTTGGTGGCGGATTGGTTAAGTCACGATTTCTACAAGGCAAAGAGAGTAGTTCAGACCAGATCCGCAAAAGTCTCTGGACTGCGGCGGTGATCGCGACGAAGGAAAAACCTATTCTTGGATGGGGCTTTAGCAACTTCCATTCGCAACTTGAGCGCATCAAACTGGAACACGATCTTCCTCACAAAGACTACGTTGACGCTCACGCCCACAATCTCTATCTTGATACGGCAGCAGGGACAGGCCTTGTGGGTATCGCTCTCTTTTTGGGATGGCTCCTCATGTGGGCAATTGAAGTCATTCGATCTTCGATCATGGTGAAAGCCGTGATTCTTCCTTTGGGGGTTTCATTTGTGATTTCGAGCCTGTTTGAGACGACTTTAAACGCCAATAATGCCTCGATGGTCATGTTCTTCTATTCCCTATCGATTGCTTTGAAAAATCATATACAAGATGCATGACATAAGATTTCCCAATTTGTAGAATCCGCCTATGTCAAACAGGGCCAAAACCATCCTCCTTATTCTAGGCGATCTTGCGTGTTTACTAATTGCGCTAACGGCGACAATTGCGATCAAGACGGGCGGGAACTGGCGGCATAATTATTTTGACGCGCATTTTGAACTCTTTCTTTTCGTCTACCCTTTCTGGTTTATGGTCTTTTTTATCGAGGGCCTCTACGCGCTCCGGATATATAACCCGGCCTCACTACCGATTTCGCTCCTAAGGAGCATGAGCCTGAACCTCGCCGGCTCTTACGTCATCATCTACCTCCTACCAACTAACATCACAAAGCTTACACCCAAGACGAATCTGATAATCATCTCAGTCATTGCCCTCATTCTGCTTTACGGCTGGCGAAAACTCTTTCTTTCGTTTTTCTCCGACGTGCGGCGAAACCGTGGCGTCCTCGTCATTGGCTCAGACACGACAACCGAGCTCGTCTGCGCAGAGATCAAGCGCAAACCTTACCTGGGTTACCGGATCATTCGAACGATGAAGACTGAGCACGCAGTCCAGGAAAAGCTCCCAGAAGGTGTAGAGCTAATCGCCGTAGAGCGCGGGTCGACTAAAGACACGCTGCTCCTTCAACAGATATTTAACCTCCTGGGAACCGTCGAAATCATCGACCTTGCGAAGTTCGCAGAAAAAATTTCCGGAAAGATCCCTCTTCAATCGATCGATGAAACATGGTTCATTGAGTACTGCGGTCATCAGGAAAGCCGCTCCTATGACATCATGAAGTCGCTTCTTGATCGGTCGGTGGCCCTTATTCTCATTGTACTGCTCATTCCAGTTGCCATCTTCCTTATTCCCCTTCTTCTGCTGGTGCACGGAAGACCCATTCTCTTTACTCAGACTCGAACAGGGCTTAATAACAAGGCCTTTACCCTTTATAAACTCCGCTCCATGGTACGAGACGCCGAAAAAAGTGGCGCACAGTGGGCGAAGCCGGGAGATACTAGAATCACGCCACTGGGTAAGCTTCTGCGAAAGACTCGACTCGACGAACTTCCGCAGCTCATCAATATCCTTAAGGGAGAGATGAGTCTCGTTGGACCTCGGCCTGAAAGGCCTGAGATCATTGAAAAGCAGCTTGCTCCCACTATCCCATTTTACAATCTCAGGCACATGGTTAAGCCGGGGGTTACGGGGTGGGCCCAGGTAACCTTCCGATACGGCTATTCGGCGGAGGACTCCTTAGAGAAACTCCAGTACGACCTCTTTTACGTCAAGAACCGCAGTCTCTTCCTCGATGTGATTGTGATCCTCAAGACGATTAAAACGGTTCTAACCGGCGCGGGCCAGTAAGCGGAGTTAGATGAAAAGCTACTTCTTGATCGTCCTGAACCGGGTCCTTGAAGTCGTGTCTCGGTTCTTTTTTCTTGGTCAATGCTTAAAACTCTTTGATTTTGAGAGCTATGGCA
Source organism: Pseudomonadota bacterium (assembly GCA_027487685.1). Lineage (GTDB taxonomy): Bacteria > Bdellovibrionota > Bacteriovoracia > Bacteriovoracales > Bacteriovoracaceae > Peredibacter. Next base: position 135,725 of record JAIYDC010000133.1, read on the forward strand.
CAATCTCCTACAAAATCGCTCTCTACCAGTTTATTGCATCGATGCTGTATTCGGGAACACTCCAGTCCCTCAGCAAATACTCAGCAGACGAGCATGGCAAGCAGCAGAGCCTCCTCACCACACTCTCCTTAGTGGCACTGATCGGGGCAGGATTTCTGTACATTTTCGACGGCAGCGAGGCCCTCATTTTTCTTTTCTACGGTCTCCTCTATATTCAAAACGGCTGGTACGGAACGCAAGAGAACCAAGTCTTCTTCAGTACGATGCGCAGCCTTGCCTTTGTTGCTCAGGCCATTTTCTTTACCTGGTTTGTTCCGGGTGACCTCATTTCAGGAGTCTACCTTAGTTTTGGCGCCGCCAGTATCGTGCTCCTCGCTTGCTTTCCCTATCAGAAACTCGTAGCGAGTGTTCTCCCTTGGGAAGATTGGGGAATTTTCTTCAAATTCCAGATCCATAATCTTGTTTTCCAGTTCACGAAGATCGCCGAACGCTCGACACTGCTTTTGATTCTCGACAAAAAGACCTTTGGTCTCTATTCCTCGATCCGAGACATTATTAACGCAGCTAACCTAACCTTCTTTTCACCAGTCTATCTGACTTACTACAAGAAGCTTGCAAACGGAGCGGATTTCCGGCCTTTCCTCAGGAGAAGTACGGCCGGTCTCTTGGCCTTCTCGGTCTTGGGAGTCCTTTGGGTCCAAGGTCTTGGGGGGTACATTCTGATGGCCCTTGAAAAACTAGGGATTGCAAAATTTTCGATCTTCGACATCACTTTCGTCGTGATCCTGCTGGCCCTCGATTTCTATAAGGCCATCTTAATGATGATCTTTGAATCCAGGCACAAGTTTCGAATCCTATTTCAGGCCCACTTTGTTGACCTAGCCACGCTCTGTGTTAGTATGGTCTTATTTTTTTCGAGTCTCTCTTACTATGGAAGACTATTGGTAGTTCTTTCTAGTAGATTACTCTTGGTTAATCTTTATTATCGATGGAAACAGAAAGAGCTATGAATCTCCTTATCCTCGAGCCTCCGTATTCACACTTATTTAAGGAACTAGCAAAAGCGCTAAAGCCTAACCGAACTCATGTTCATTTGTTTAACCTCGGGTACCTCATCTATCTTCCGAACTTCAGATTCAGTTTTGTGAGCCTAAAGCTTCGGAATTGGAAACCAAGGCAAGAGAGCATCCAGCGTGTACATAAGATCCGGAGCCTTGCGAACTCAAACATCAAAACGCCGAACCCACTAGAGCTGCGTTTGATGGCGGCGTACTTGGAGTACTTTGAAAGTTTCGTCAAAGAGAATCAAATCACTCACGTCATCTGCCACAACGACCTTCGCTGGCAGCATGCTATAGCACGTGAAGTTACTCAAGAGCTTGGAGTGGAGATTTTCTTTTCTGAAGAGGGACTCTTCAGACCTCACACCCTTACCTTTGATCCTAAGGGCGTCAACGCCTTTTCATCCGTGCCCCGAAGCCCTGATTTCTATGAACGGCACGGATTTACTGTGCGATCAACTTTTCGGCCTTTGATCAATCGCCAACTCGCACGGGCCCTACGTCTATTTTATTTTGTAAATTTTATGATATTGAATAAGTTCGGAGATCTTCTTCGGATAAATGTGCCTCTCAAAAATAAAAATTATTCAATCAATCAATACTTAAAACTTTTCGTGTCAAAAGTCTGGAGAGCGAACACTAATCTCCCGAAGCTAGGTCTTTCTCGAAAGTTTATCTTCGTCCCACTCCAAGTAAGTACAGACACTCAAACGATCATTCATTCAAAGTACAAAAGTACTCAGGAAGTTATCAAAGTCATTGAAGAAGCTTACTTACAGCTCCCGGACTCATTTCAAGCAGAGTACGCGCTCGTCTTTAAGCAGCATCCGATGGAAGCGCATCTCTCTTACATTTTCGCAGCTTCCTCCATCGTTAGTAGTGCAGAAACAAGTGGATTGCTTGAGGATTGCTCCATCGTTGTTTTAGTTAACTCAACAACGATCGTGGATGCACTGAAAAAACTAAAGCCAATAATTGCCCTCGGTGATAGTCATTATGAGATCCCCGGAATTCTTAAAAAATCCGACGACAACATGCTCTCCAGAGATATTCAAACCTGTCTCACAGACGCAAAGAGCTCGGATCCCAAAATCGTGCAGTCATTCCTAAATTACTTACAATATAATTATCAAATCAACGGAAATATTTTTTATTACGATGACAGTACGGTTCAGCAAATAAAAGATAGAATGTATGTTAGATCTAATCCTTAGCCCCTACTTCATTTTTCGTTACTTCGCTGTGAGCTTCGTCCTCATTCAGCCATCTAAATTGTATGCTTTCTACAGTGGGGACAAGTACATTCTGGGGCAGTTCGTTATTCCGTTGATTTTTTATATTGCCTCACTCATGTGGAGAAGAGACGCTTTCAAGTTTAAGATCCACTTATCTCTTATGGTCGCTCAGTTGTTTGTCGTTTTAGTACACTCCCTTTGCGCCGAGGTATATTTTGGAACTTACTTAGCTTTCTTTTTGCTTACTCCTCACTTTTGTTTATTTGCCGCCGATCTTGTTAACGACGAATCAAGTAAAAAATTTTTGGTCCGAGCGATCTCACTCTACGTCGTTGTGAGTTTTACCCTCTCGATGCTTGCCATGGCGTCCTACCCAGAGGGCATAACTCTAAAGCAGATTCTTTCGCCCCTAAACCTAGACAACCTCAACCGGGCATCGACCCTCGACCGCTATCATCTCCTCCTCTCAATAAACTACGGGGTGGAGTTGTTTGATCTCAACTATATGGTTCTCGAAGGGGTTGCACTCACAGTCTACCCTCTGGTTTTGCTTAGCTTATGCTTTCTCTCACCTTCATTCTGGAAGGACAAATTCGTCATACCGGGAGTTGCCTGCTCTATCGCCTATATTCTTTTGAAAAGTTCGAGGGGAGAGCTCCTCTTCTTACTCCTCCTCGGAGGCTACCCTTTGGCGAGGATGATTTTTTCGAAAGTCCGCTGGCCGGCCCTCCTGATCATCGGGTTTGGATATATTCAGCTTGTCATGGATAATAAGACTCTCAATGGTCGCAACATCTTAAATGACCTCTTCACCAAAAGCATCACCTTCTTCGGTAACGGTATCGGCTTTTCTGCGAAAGAGATTCTTCGCCTATCAGGCAATGACTACACATCGTTCCACAACATCCATTTCGAAATTTTAACCAACCTGGGGATCTGGATCTACGCCGGCTTTCTCTGTTTCACGGCATATTTCACCTATTGCGGCCAGTACAACCGAAACCGCCATTACTACCTTTGCTTATTGTTCGTGCTCATGTCCACGAACTTTGAGGTCTTTGACCTATACTTCGCTATCCCACTAGGAATCGTTGCGGCAGAGTTCATAACTCACCTTAGAGCAAAGCTTGCCGACAAGATAACTGGCATCCATCTGATGCGAAAAAAAATACAACTCGTTTAGTGGTTGCTCACCATGCCCTTCGATAAAACCTACTGGGATAAAAACTACTCCGACCCAATGTCCATGGACGGTATAGGAAATGCTAGAGATCACACGCGCTACTTACAATCCTATCTCGCCATCGAGCACGTCGACGTTAGCACCATCGTCGACCTAGGCTTCGGCTACGGCCACCTTTTCCGAGAAATGCTCCGAGCTTTTAAACCTCACACTGCCGTCGGAATTGAGCCATCGGCTTACGCTTTTAAGAAAGTTAAACCAGAGAAGCTTCGCCCAGTGCCATCAACGGATCTCCGACTGTACGAGGAGGACCTGCTCACATGGTGCCGGACGAATCGTCGGGGAAATAAGTTTGATCTTGGGATCTGTACCTCGGTCTTTCAGTACCTCACAGACCGGGATTTAAAAGAGGTCATCCCCATACTGGCCCAACGCTTAAAGTTCCTCTACCTGACCGTTCCCACAGACGTCGAGCTAGGCCGCCAATTGTCGGAACTAGAGTTCAGAGATGAGTATGCCATCCACCGGAGCCGCGAAAAATATCAGCGACTCCTACGTCCTCATTTCACATTTGTCTCGGCAAGGGTATTAGAGAGTAAACATCACTTCACTGAAGAGACTACACCATTCACGGACTTGCTTTACCGCTTCTAAACTTTCTTTGTAAATGCCTTAAACCAACCCTTAACCCTTTCAACCAATGGGTAGGGATACCGGATCGCAAGCGTATCACCCTTCTCCCAAAAGAGCCGATAACCGTTATCATTCAAGAGGGCCTTGGCCGCGATAAAGTCCACGTCAGACAGATTCTTGCTCTCAAAGAAAACTACTTCTGGTGCCAGGCGCCCAAGATCGATAAGCTTGAGCACTTCAAAGTCGTAGCCTTCTGTATCGATACACACAACGTCGAGTTTTGAAACTCGATGCTTGGAGAGAAGGCCCTCCACGGTGATCGTCGGGACAGAAACTGTCTCAATCAACTCGTCTTGATTCTTTGGAATAGTAACGCCTTCTTCCTTCGCCTTCCGAAGGATGTAACCATTCTCTATGTGGCCCTCGAGGCTCTTCCGGTCAAAGCTCGAAAGCCCTGTCGCCCAGCGAGCCTTAGAGATCGCGACCCGATAGAAAGGAAGCTGACCCTCAGTCTTTCCAAGTGCGACGTTCTCGAGGATCACATTCGGGTTCCCTGCGTAGGTTTTCGTAAGGCCTTGCTCAAAGACATCCAACTGAGGCTCAACAAGGATCCCCGACCAGCCGTAGTTGGTGAAATACTCAAAGACCGGATCATTAGTCTTCCCGTCGTTGGCACCTACCTGGAGGCACCGAACCGATTCTTTACGGGCGCGCTTCGTTTGCGCGTAATAGCGTAAGAAATCATAAGTACTAGTGAGTGGAGGTCGCAAGTGTCGCGGGTTATTTGCCATGGGAGTCCTATAAAATGTTGTGGGTCTTAAGTACTAATTTGAGTTTTTCGTTCTGTGCCTCGGCAGCGAACTCGCGCGCAGTCGCCTGGTTCTGATCTTTAACAGCTTGGTAAAAGTCCCTTTCAAAAAGGCTCGCAAGCTTCCCGACGAGTCGATCTTTTGAGAGTTCTGATAGTATGAGCTCTCGCCCCGGGCCCTCAATGACCTCGGTTGCTCCAACTGTCGAAGAGGCAACCACCGGAATCCCGCAGGCCATGGCCTCAAGCACACTCCTCCCGAACTCTTCGATGTGTGCCGGTAGACAAAAGACGTCAAGAAGGTAGTAGTAATTTTTCACATCCATCAGCGTGGGTGCGAAGGTCACCCGTTCCGAGATCTGATCCTTGTATTTCTGATCAACATTCCCACCAGCGACGAAGAGGTACGCCTCGGGTCTGACTCTCAAAAGCTCTTTAAAGGCTTCGATCAAAAGCCCAAGATTACGCTTGCGGTAATTTCCCGAGGTCACGAGACCGATCACAAAGGCGTCCTGCGGAATTCCCATACGCTCGCGCCACTCAGACTTGAGTACCACCGGATCTTCGACCTGGAACTTTTTAAGATTTACTTCCGGGTAAATCACGACCGCTTTCGCAGCATCGAGGCCAAAACGCTTCACCAGATCTCTTTTCATCAGTTCCGAGTTACAAACCAGTAAACGGTAAGTTCCATTCTGGAAGATATCGGTATGAATCCGGCCCACCTCGTGATCAACAGGCAAAGGCTTCTTTTCTACCAGCTCATGAGCGAGGTGAACGCAGTTGTGTATGTAAAGAACATCCTGGTGACGAAGATCCCCATGGCCCACCACCAGACCAGGCCGATGCTTCTTGATCCAGCGATCCACCTGCATCTGATATAAGCGTCGCCGAAAATGTCCTGAAAAGGGCCAACGGAGGGTTTTCACAGGAATGCCATGGAACTCTTGCACCATCGTAGTGTTGATCGTTTCAGCGATGGCATAAGCCTCGTGGCCCAGCCCATTGAAAAACGTGAGCTCCTGTAGCACTTTTTTGGGAACACCTGAAGCGGTGTCGCGGAGATCTTTTCGACTGATCAAAACCTTCATGACGCGAAATTCTATTCGCGACGGCCTGTCTAAGTCACTTAAATTTTATTTGCGCCCATCGACGTGGCAATTTCTTGACAGACGAGTCATAAAGAACGAGTAAAGGGCATGATTAAATTTTCCGACCTCCCTCTCCTTGAAACCATTCAAATGAATGTTGCTGCCGCGGGTTACGAGAACCCAACTCCTATTCAGGAGCAGTCAATTCCATCACTTGTAGACGGGAAAGACCTCCTCGGCATCGCCCAAACGGGAACTGGTAAAACGGCAGCGTTCACACTCCCGATGATCCAAAAGCTCTCCGCACGGGACTTTAGTCTCACGCCTAAAGAGCCGCGGTCCCTGATTCTTGCACCCACCCGGGAGCTCGCCGCACAGATCAAAGAACAAATCGATAAGTACGGCAAAGACCTCAAGGTCAAATCCGCCGTCATCTTCGGTGGTGTGGGCCAGGCCAGTCAGATCGCGAGCCTGCAAAATGGCCTCGATATCCTCGTCGCCACCCCAGGACGGCTCATTGACCTTATGAACCAGGGTTACTGCCGCTTGAGTAAAGTTGAAGTCTTCGTTCTCGACGAGGCCGACCGGATGCTCGACATGGGCTTCATCCACGACGTCAAAAAAGTCATCTCCAAGCTTCCAGAGAATCGTCAGACGATGCTCTTCTCCGCTACTATGCCGGATGAAATCGTCAGCATCGCCAACCGGATCCTGAAATCTCCAATTCGGATCGAAGTGACTCCTCCCTCAACCACGGTGGAACGGATTGAACAGCGAGTCTTCTTCTGTCAGAAGGTACACAAGTACCAGCTTCTGAAGAAAATCCTCCAGGAAGAGGGAGTGGATCTCACTCTCGTCTTTTCCCGAACCAAGCACGGCGCCAACAAAGTCGTCGAGTACCTTGATAAGTTCGGTATCCGCTCCGCCGCCATCCACGGCAACAAGTCACAATCCGCTCGTGAAGCTGCACTGGCGAACTTTAAAAGTGGCACCATGAAGGTCCTCGTTGCCACGGACATTGCGGCCCGGGGAATTGACGTCCAAGGTGTCTCCCACGTAGTGAACTTCGACCTCCCGGTTGATGCTGAAAGCTACGTTCACCGTATTGGACGTACTGCCCGCGCAGGTCGCGATGGGGTCGCAATTTCCTTCTGTGATGAAGGCGAGCGCGACGCGCTCTCAAGAATTCAGAAACTCATTAAGCTTAAGCTCCCGGTGGAATCTTTCGTCGGTGAGGCCGAATCATTCAAAGACACTCGGGCACCAAGACCATCAAGTGACCCTCGTTGGAAACCATCTGGCGCTCGCTCTGAAGGTTCACGTCGTCCGGAAGGCCAGAGGAATCAGTCCCAGGGCGGCCCTCGGCGTTCAGACGATTCCCGCAGATCTGAAGGTCAGCGGCGTCCCGATGATTCTCAAAGATCAGAAGGTCAGCGTACGTCCAATGATTCTCGCAGACCCGAAGGTCAGCGCACGTCCAATGATTCTCGCAGATCTGAAGGTCAGCAGCGGCCCGATGGCCAGCGAAGATCAGAGGGCCCCCGCAGACAGGACGGACAGAGACGTCCAGAAAGCACTCGGCGACCAGACTCTCCGCAGAGTGGTGAACGGCCTCAAGGTGACCGCTCTAAGCCGGAATCGGGACAAGCCGAATCGGGCAAAGCGGGAAAAGGTAAATTGGGATTATTCTTTTGGAAGAAAAAATGAAAACAGACTACACAAACCTCCCTGCATTACCGGACAAAAAGCTTCGCACACTCCGGAATAACATCAATAACCGACTGGACTTACTTGAACGCGGAGGAGAAAAGCATCTTCCTCCGAGCCATATGCTCCATGGTCTCGACGAAGCCCAGTGCAAAGATCTTCTGACCAAAGTTCTTCAGGAAATGAAAAAACGCGCTAGCGCGTAACTCCTTTCGAAAGCCTTCCCCTCGACCTAGAGTTTTGACCATGGCGGGTCGATCCTTTCTTATTATCATTTTGTCCCCAATCTTCTTCACAAGCGGCTGCTTCAGACCCGACGATACCGATTGGCACTTTTCAAAAGCATACTCTGATGACTCTATGCAATTCGCCACTGAATCATCCTCCGCTTTCAGTGGATTCTTGTCCTCGCTTCTCGCGGATTGATTTAAGAAGTCGCCTTACCCAGGGAGGTTTATTTTGAACATTATTCCGCATCCGATTCTTACTAAGCAGATTGACTCAATGACAGGCCGAGTTCTGGCCTTTGCACGGAAGCACCATGGGCCTGGCCGTGAGCGCGAAGCGTGGGTCGACTTTTTCAGAAGCGTGCCACCCCCCTATAGCGAAAGCCCACTCTTCCGAGATATTTTCCTTCCCTGGTATCTTTACTCCTGGGGGCCATCACCCGTCGCCATGACCTACATTGAGAAGACACGCACCTCCCATGGTGCCATCACTCGGGCGGTGGTGGAGGGGGCCACACGAACAATGTACTCGTTCCACCTCGTTCAAGAAGTGAGGCCTGGGCATGCTGTGCTTCTGCGAGATGAGATCGAGAGCACAGAAGGCTGGGCCATTGGGCGGCGATGTTCCAGGACACTCGTTCCGGGAGACATCGTCTTCAGCAAGGTCATCGAAGCATTTGGCCTGCGTTTTCTTCTTGGGACTGCATCTACAGTCATTCCCAAATTCTATCTCTCGGAGATTCGAAGAGAGGCCAGATCGGGACAGGGTCAAGGTGCCGAACTTCAGCGGATCAATCTCTACTACAAAATACTGGGAGAAATACTCGTGCAGGAGGAAGCGATGCCATTCAAGTAAAGGTGTTCCTAGCTCTCGGCCCATTTACGAATATAGGTCCCCTCGGGGTCGTACTTCTCTTGCTGAAGATCAAGGTTGAAGCGACGTCCGCCGCGGGGATCGAACTTAACGCCGGCGATATACTGCCAGTTACCCCAGTTCACAAAGACATCGTAGTCATGAAGGTGGGCCTCGTAGAACGCCCCGCCGATCTTCCAGTCAAGGCCCACCTCATAGATAAGGTAGCTCGCGAGAATCTGCCGGGAGCGGTTGGAAATGTAACCAGTGGCGGTGAGTTCGTTGTGAATCGCTTGGGCAAGGGGGTGAGAGAGCTTCTTCTCCCAGCCAGAGACATTTCTACCCCGAGAAGGCAGGATAAATGTGGCCCCATGCTGCCAGAAGAATTCCCGCCACAGAAGTTCCAGGGCGAGCCAGTTATCAGGGTCCCGGCGCAAGATCTCTTGATAGATCCAGCGGACAGAGATTTCACCGTTCGCAAGAAAGTTTGAGAATCGAGAACTCGCATCCTGCGCCTCGAGGTAATTTCGAGTTTCACTATACGACTCGAGGTTGGACTCGAGGTAATGGGCAACCCGCGCGCGGGCGTTGGATTCACCTACAGTCGCGAGGGTGGGGACTTCGAAGCGCTGGAAGCGGTACTCCGGAAGATCCAGCGCTCGTTCGGGATCCAGAAAAACTCGCTCGCCAGGAATAGAGGCCTTTGCGAACTTCTCAAGTTTCTTCCGAAACGGAGTGAATGTTGGAGAGAGTTCAGGACGGTCAAAAATCGTATTCGGCCTTGTCAGGTGGAGTGGAGTGTCTTTAAACCTTCTGAGCTCCTGATCTTCTTCCTCGGCACCCTGGGCTTCGGCGATGAGCGTGACCTCAAATATTTTTGATAGGTGCTCGAGGAGGAGCTCTGTTGTGCGAGTGAAATGTAGGGGAATAGGCCCGAGGCCTTTAGCGAAGGCGTTGATCGATGACTGGATAAAGGACTTCCGCGCGGGAGCGATTCGACTAGGTTCATCCCACTGGGGTGGAAGCATCGCCAAAACGAGGTATCGGTCAAAGGATTGTGACAAGGCGAGGCCCTCGTGATCATGAAGCCGCCGGTCGTTTCGAATGAGTACTACAGCTACTTTTTCCATCGGACTAATTTAGCGGAACCGGTAGCGGATCGCACCCCGTGCTTCGTCAGGGTCTACCTCTTGTCCGGCCTGTGTCACGACGATCTTGCCCATCCGCACGAGCTCCCGCCCAACTGTGCGGATGCGTGGCATCTCTTCTCTCCAATGATCGGGAAAGAGAGCTCGGGACACTTCGGAGGGGCAGATGGACTTACCTTCGCCTCGGCGCAAAAGGAGTTCGATAATCCCATCGGCGATCGCCTTATCGGTAAGATTCATGCCAGGCCATGAGCCGCTGAATCCCTTCTTCGAAATTCACTACAGGGGTCCAGCCGAGGAGACGCTTGGCCTTTGAGATGTCGGCCCAGGTGACGTCCATATCGGCCTTGACCTTCGCCTCGAACCTTGGTCTCGCGGTCTTTCCAGAGAAGCGCTCCATGAGGGCAATCATCTGGTTGAGTGTGTAGGGATTATTTCCCCCGCCAAGGTTCATAATCTCGAAGCCCAGCTCTTTGGCAGCGAGGATTGTTCCTTCCGCGATGTCATCAATATAAGTAAAGTCCCGGGACTGAGTGCCGTCACCGAAAACGGGAAGCTCCTCATTCTTTAAAATCTTGTCGGCGAAGATGTAGGGCGACATATCGGGGCGCCCGGCGGGCCCGTAGACTGTGAAGTAACGCACGATGGAAACATCAATCCCATAAAGGTGATGGTAGGTATAGGCCATAACCTCGGCCGCTTTTTTGGTAGCTGCGTAAGGGGAGATGGGTGTGTTGACCGGGAGATCTTCCTTAAACGGCATCGGCTGGCCTGCATAGAGGGAGGACGTGGAGGCGAGAACGAACTTCTTCACCTCATGGACCCGCATGCACTCAAGAAGATTTAATGAACCCAGACCGTTTGTGGTCATGTAAAGAGTGGGGTTCTCCATGGAATACCGGACTCCGGCACGGGCCGCGAGATTAAAGACCACATCAAAGCGGTGCTCAGAGAAGAGGTCAAGAAGGGCCTTCTTATCTTCGATGTCGATATTTCTAAACGTGAATTTTTCGTCTTTTAGGCCAGCGAGGCGGTTATGCTTTAGTTTAACGTCGTAGTAATCATTGAGGTTATCAACACCAACGACCTCAACACCACGGCGAAGAAGCTTCTCAGTCGTTTTTGCACCGATGAACCCGGCCGCTCCTGTAAGTAAGACTTTCTTCATGCTGATGATCATAGCAAGGGCGCAGCAAATATGTCATGATGAATCATGTTCAAAAAGCTCTCCAGGCACGTTGTCTTGGCCGCACTTTTTTTCACTATGACCCTAACGCAGCAGGTTTTATTCTACTACGTAAAAGGGTTTCCGATCGTCTGGTTAACCGCCGGAAAGTACCTCGGAATATTTGCCTTTTTCGTGGTGGCGACGTTCATCCGCCAGAATTCTCTGCGCTTTATCTTTCTTTCGTTCGTCTTCCTGGTCAACGCTTTCCAGATGGGCCACCTCTCTTACTTCGGGACTCAGCTCCTACCCAACGAAATCTACCTCTTCATCACACAGTTCCATGAGGTCCAGGGAACGCTTCTGGTTGAAGCCGAGCACGTCTTTCTTCCCCTCCTCTTTACGGCAGTTCCGGCCGCCATAGGATTTTTCGCGATCCGCAAAATGAAGAACCTCTACGGAAGCAAATTCCTCGGCATCCTCTTTTGCCTCTACTTTGTTTATAACCCGGCGAGGACCTTTGTTACGGGCAACACCTGGGGCCGGCAGCCCTCCACACAAGAGCTGGCCGGGATGAATGTCTATCTTTCGTTCTCCTACTTCCTGGGACGAATTCTTCCGCAGAAATTGTTTCGAGGATCAAGTACAGGAGAAACAAACACATCGAGTTCCCTTACTCTCGCTGACGCAGGTGAATCCCGTTGGGATCACGTAGTCTTCATTTTGGGAGAGAGCTTAACACCAAACCATATGTCACTCTTCGGCTACGATCGTCCGACGACGCCGTTCCTCCTCTCTCAGGTCAAAAATCCAAACTTTATCCACCGTCGCGGTCTCTCAGGTGGGGTCTCTACAGACATTGCTGTCGCTTTCTTCCTTAATATGGGCTTCGGAGAGGCCGGAATCGTTAAAGCGGCCAAGGGGAAGCATTGCCTTTTTAAGCTCGCGAAGGCGAAGAAGTTCAGTACCCATTTTCTCTCTGCCCAGAGCGCGGAACAGCTCCGCTACATCGCCCCCTATCTCTGTGCTAGCTCCCTCGATGACTACCGCTCACTCGAGGACATCTCACCTGGCTTCGTCGACGAGCAGTCGGTGGATGATAAAGTCCTCTTGCCGGAGTTAGAGAAACTCCTCAGCTTAAAGAAGCGGCAGTTTATCGTCCTTCATCAGCGGGGATCCCATGCGCCATGGATACGGCGATCGCGAGCTGAGAATCAAAAATTTCCACACGACTCGAAAGTGAACTACTACGACAACTCTGTGATCGAGTTCGATCTCTTTATGAATCGCCTTGATGAAATCCTTCGCCGCTCGGATAAGAAGATTCTTGTGGTTTACATTTCTGATCATGGTGAGGCATTGGGCGAAAATGGGAAATGGGGCCATGGCACGCTCTCGCGCCCGGCCTTCGAAGTCCCGGTACTGATTTTTAGTCATAACCGGGTGCTGCCCCCGCTTGCGAAAGAGCTTCCCCAAAACTCTCCTCACTTCAATGTCTCGCTCCTCCTTGCACGTGAGCTCGGCTATATGCCTAATACTCCCGTGAGTGAGCCTCCGAAGGATTACGTCATCTACGGTAATGACATTGATGGCTTTGCGGGGCGAGCGAAGATTTTATGGGAGCCGGGTAACAGCTATGATTTTAAAGTGGTCGACTGAAAATCGGAACCGCACGTTCAAACCAGCGACACTCATCCCGAACTCAGCGTCGTTTGAACCACGACCCTGATTAGGCCTGGGATCGAGGGCAATAACCTTCTCAATCAGGTCGGCCTCCTCTACACTCTCGCACTCCCAGCGAACTTGATAAACTGTGGGCGCCTCTAAAAAAGGTGAGCGCGCCTCCACACTGTCCGCGTATGGAACGTAAGGCTTAATATCCAAAATCGGTGTTCCATTCACGAGATCCACTCCCCTCACCCAAAGGATGACCTCCCTTTCGGTGACCTCCAGACGATCGAACTTCACAAGGGAAAGACCCAGTCGGTTAGGCCGGTGGGGAGAGCGCGTGGCAAAGACACCAAGTTTTAACTTATTCTCAAAGCGCGGCGGTCGTACCAGTCCATTCACTGGCCCAGCGGGAATCTGATCAAACTCGAAAATCAGCCAGAGGTGACTCGAATTCTCAATTCCGCGAAAGGCCTCGGAGAAAAAATCATCCTTGGGAAAGGCCAGCTTTCCCCACGCCTCTTCCACCAAAAGCGATTGGCGGGGGACTCCGAACTTGTCCACGAATGGTGTCTGGATGCGGCAAAGCGGTTTCATCTATAATTCCAGTCCACTAGACCTAAAGGGGTCTCTCATATTCTTACACTTTCTTGCAACGCAAGTTTGTGGTTGAAAGGTTACCAGTCATTTGATTAATTTCAACTCTAATTTTAAATAACTCCTTGATTTAATTAGAAGTCGTCGCAGCACATGGTGCCTTATTGCACCGAAAACTTCGGCACGGCGCTTGCTTTACCTAAGCTTGAGTTTACTCCATGGAACCGGAGCAAGCGCAGCTAAACCTCAAGGAAGATGGTGAATTATGAGTGCTTTGATCAATTGGACCAATTTTAATTCGAGTGTTTTGATTGAAGTCACGAGACCAGGGGGCGTTTACACCTGCACTGGTGTTGCCATCAATAAAACCACGATCCTCACCGCGGCCCATTGTCTAGAGGGAGAAATCCTCAAGGTTCGAATCTCAACCGAGGCCTGCTACGACAGGGAGGGCAAGTTTCTAGAGGTTGATGCTTTCGAGCTCCACCCCGAGTACAACCGCCGTGACTCGAATTACCGCTCAGACCTGGCCAAGATCACGCTGCGCCATGCCCTTCCGACAGGGACGAACTTCTATCCCATTATTAAAAAAGACCAGAACCTCTCCGGGAAAATCCTCCGGCTCGGCTTCGGTGCCCGCGGCAATAAAAATGTTCGCACCCTCGTTCTTCCTGAGGTCCGCAAAATTCGCCCGATGGAAAAAGTTCTAGAGCTTAACGACACCTACTCCTACTCTGGAGACTCAGGAGGCCCTGTCTTTATGCAGTTCGATGGACAGATGTACCTCGTGGCCATTCACTCGACGCTCTCGTTTGGCCCAGAGGGCAAACACTCCTATAACCCACTGCTTTCGTCCCACCGCGAATGGATAGCTAGCTAAGAATCTGTAGAATGCAACAGATGAACTTAATCCTTAACGTGGTGGTACTCCTCATGACAGTTCCGGTGCTGGCCGCCTTCGACGATTGGGAAAAGTTCAACTCAAGCCTGGTTATAGAGGTGCGCCGATCAAGTGGCCTCTTCACCTGTTCAGGGGTTGCTGTCTCATCCACGGTCATCGTCACTGCGGGCCACTGCCTGGAGGGAAATATTCTAGGCGTTCGAGTCTTCACCGGTGCTCGCTACAATCCAACAGACCTCTCCTTAGAGGTGAAAAGCTATCGGGTTCACCCGGGCTACAATCCGAAAACATCACGCTACATCTGTGACCTAGCAAAGATCAACCTTGCCCAGAAGCTTCCTCGGTCTATTCGAGTGCACCCTATCTACCTTGGCTCGAACCTCCGCGGAGAGATCTTCCGCTTCGGCTTCGGTGAACGCAGTGGCCGCAACGCCCGCACCATCATCACGCCTACGCTCAAGTATCTGAACGCCGCTGAGGAGGTCTTAGAGCTCTACGACGACTTCTCTCGCTCTGGAGACTCCGGAGGTCCGGTCTTCTTAAACAGTGGAGATGATGTCCAGGTCATGGCAGTCCATTCGACCTTCTCCTTCGGACCAGCAGGGAACTTCTCACTTAATCCTCTCCTCCGAAACCATGTCAGCTGGATCTACGACAATTAAGAATTTTCTTTTTTAGTTTGATTAAAATTAAAGCTCTTACTACACTCGTCAGCATGGATAAGATCATTTGCCTCGGAAAGAACTACCTAGAACATGCCTATGAGATGAAGGAGGAAACACCAGAGAAACCGGTACTCTTCCTCAAACCTCCGAGTGTTCTCATTGAGCCGAAAGATAAAGGGTCCCTGCGTCTGCCTTGGGAGCGCGGGTCGATTCACCATGAGTGCGAGGTGGTGTTTAAGCTGTACAAGAAGAACATCATCGGCGTGGGTTTAGGACTAGACTTGACGCTCCGGGATCTGCAAAAAAAACTCAAAGAAAAAGGTCATCCTTGGGAAATCTCCAAGACCTTTAAAAATTCAGCAATTGTGACACCGATTAAAGGTCTTCGTGACTTTCCCAAAGACTGGCAGGAAACGCCCTTCACACTCCGGATCAATGGCGAACTAAGGCAGGAGGGGCGTCTCTCTGAAGCACGAATGCGCGCCGACGAAATCATCCACTACATCAACGAGTTCTTTCCCCTGCAGGACGGTGATCTGGTTTTCACCGGGACACCCAAGGGCGTGGGCCCACTCCATCCAGGAGACTTAGTCGAGCTTACCTATGGCCCCATTTCCCATTCGTTCCGGCTGGTGGATCTTGGATAGGCGCCAGCTCTCCCATGATATTTTAAATCATATAGAGCGCCTTAGGATCATGCACGATCTGGCCCGGGAACAAGACTATTCAGTGATAAAAAAAGAAGAGCTACTTACAGATCTCGGGGAGACCATCCGGCTCCTGGAGGCCAACCTTAGAGAGCTCGCTCAATAGACATCGATGAATTCGGCCGGTACTTCAAAGCGAAAAACCGGGGTGTCGATTTTGAATGTCTGGCCTTCCTCATCCACCATCAGAAAATGACCCCACATTTCTCCATCGAGTGTTGGTAGGGGACAAAAGCTCTGGTATTCGAAAGACTCACCTGGCCGAAAGAAAGGCGTCGCACCGACAACCCCAGGGCCCTCTACGTACTTCAGCAGTCCTTTGCCGTCTTTGATGTTCCACTTGCGTGATCGAAGCTGTGCGGTCTTACTGCCGGTATTGGTTATAAGAATCGTATAACGGAAAAGATAATTAAGCTGCATCGGATTTGACTGATCGAAATCGAACTCAGTGTTAACTTCAATACGAAAACTATTACTCAGGGAAATAAATGGATTAGTCATATTATTTTTCTTCGGCCGGTTTAAATTCAAGTGAGACAGAGTTAATACACCAGCGCTTGCCGGTGGGTGCTGGGCCATCGTCAAAGACATGGCCCAAGTGAGAGCCACAGTTGGCGCAGAGGGCCTCTACCCTGTGCATATTATAGGCGTAGTCATCCTTTAAGGAGACGTTACTATTGTTTTTCACGTCTGAGAAGCTGGGCCACCCGCTGCCCGAATCAAACTTGTGTTGAGAACTAAAGAGCTCGTGCCCACAGGCAGAGCAGAGGTAGCTACCCGTCTCGTAATGCTTATTGTATTTGCCGGAAAATGGAGACTCAGTCCCACCAAGGCGGCAGACGCTGAACTGCTCGGGGGTCAACTTCTTTTTCCACTCATCGTTGGAGTTACTCATCTTGGGTCCCGTGTTTGAAGTTCCTTTTCATAAGTTAACCATACCTGCTAGGATACGGAAAGTTAACAAGGGTCAAACGTTGAGTTCAATAGAAGTCTATGCCCTGGCGATCGGCGCCAATCTAACGTACTCCACCGCTAGTATGATCTTTGCCATCTACGCAAAGAAGTTTTCGTCGATGTGGATTAATCAGATCAAGGTTTCGTGCGCCTTTGTGGCGTTCCTGATCGCCATGGTCGCTACAAATCAGCTCGTGACGGTTTCCCCCATGGAAGTTGGATATCTTGTCCTCTCGGGCTTCGCCGGTCTGTGCCTGGGAGACATCTTCCTCTACCGTGCCTTTACCACCCTGGGGCCGGCACGATCCCTTGTCCTTTACAGTTTTCAGCCTTTGATGCTTGGGCTCTATGGGTACTTTTTCCTGGGTCAACTCTTCACGCTCAATCAGACGCTCGCGGTCATCTGCATGATGATCTGCATTTTCATTTTCATGCTCGAACGCAACAGGACCACTGGATCTTGGGATCTCCGGAGCTTCGTATGGGCATTTTTAGGCATAACACTTGATGCCATCGGCGTTATGCTGACCCGCCAAGGCTATGAATTAAACCCCGGGCTTGAAACTTTTCAGGTTAACGTTATCCGCTGCACGGGGGCCTTAGGTGGTTTCTTATTGATTTCTCCTAAGAGCTACTATTTTGTCGCTCGAGACGTTTTGTCCCTGCGAAAACGGGAGATCTCACTTCTTGTGGGAGCAGCGATCTGCGGTTGCTTCCTTTCGCTAACGCTTTATCTGGCTGCTCTCAAATTTGCCCACGTTGGAACACTTACGGCCATTGCTATCACCGGTCCTGTCTGGGTCTCGCTCTTGGAATGCCTCTACCACCGTAGACTCCCCAATATTTACTTAACAGGGGCCTTCCTGTTTTTTATGACTGGGTTCTACCTGATGGTCATCGCTTAGAAAAATACGTCTTACCGTCTTTTTCGAGAAACTGAACGCATTTCATCTCATCTTTGCGGAAACCACGAATAAGAACGCGGTATCCATGATAGGGCATAAAACGTGCCTGAAAGAGATTTCCATACTTCTTTTCATCCAGGAGATCTCCTGCCCCTGAGACAAAGACACGATCACGGTAATCGCGCTCATTATCACGAAAGAGGGCCTCGATTTTCTCGGCGTAACCTGGATTCATTCGAGTCACATAGCGCTCATTTAAGTTCGTAGGATGAAACTGAGGTCCTGCAAGCTCGGCACTGGATCGGAAGGCGATGGAAGCACGCTGGGGATACGCGAGCCGAAGTTCTTCGAGGAGACGTTCGACGAGAAGAGCTCGTTTGGTAGCGATGGCCAGATTCTTTTCATCGCTCTTAGGGTCCAGAACCTTTTCGCCTGCGACCTTGGCATAGAAGGGAAGTCGCGATGAGGTTACAGTGACCGAGACGTCCGTAATGATAAGATCCTCAGCTTTTGCAAGAAAGCCACTGATCATTTCCTTCACAGGGATGACCTCCCCCTGCTGAATGAGCGTCCGGTCTTCCCCGCGGTGAGCGGGCAAAAATTCGTGGAGAAGGTTTTTCTTGTCAGCCTCGCACTCAGAAGGGAGTTTTTTTAAGATATCGAAGTCAGGGTCAAGGCCTACGTAGATAGTTCCTGCTTCTGTGAACTCGATGCCATAAATGTAGGACGGACCTGCGGGGACAGGATCGCAGATGTGTAGAGACGTATTGTCTTTTTGAAAGACCGCTTTGAAAACTTCGAAAGCAACATAGTTTTTGAGATAAATGATCTGCTTTTTATACATCGCTGCACCATCAGTGCCGTAATTGGAACCATGCACACCTTCTAAAGACAATTTCCGGTACCGGAGCTCGTTCTCGCACGTCTCTTTGCGTTCCGCCGCAGATGCAGGGGTCCCCGTATAGCCCTGGCAGTCACGGACATCGGGACGAAAGCGCTCGACGTAGAATAGTGCTATGGCCGCGAGCCGTGTTCGACAATCGTTCGCTTCCCTTTGGCACCCATTGTTAGCGGACAGTTCTCGCACATCACGGAGGAAGGCCTCTTTAACTTTCGGATTCTCTGCCAGGGCCTTGTGATAACCATTGACGATCAGATTTTCGACCTTTGAGGCCAGACGCTGCATCTCTTCTGACGGCACAGGTCCCTGCTTACTTTTGACCTGGGTACATGTCTTTAAAAACTTCTTCTTGTAGTACTCGAGTCCATCAATCTTGTTCTCAGGAGTGAAATAATCCTGTTGGGCCAAGAGGCTCACTGACCAAAGCAAGACCACAAGGAATGCGGACATTTTCAAATAAACTCCTTAACTTTGTATTCTTATCGGTTCTGTACCGGCTGCCTAAACATTTTTTAACTAGTTAATATCACAGGCTTTCTGCTTGACTTTTCTTCTAAATAATTTTTACACTAGCGTATTCAATATTGAGGAAAAACGATCATGCATAAAATTGAACAAATCTTAAAAGATCGCGTCCTGATTCTCGACGGTGCGATGGGGACGATGATCCAAAAGTATAACCTCGAGGACTCCGACTACCGCGGAGAGCGCTTCCGCGACTGGAAACATCCTGTGAAGGGAAATAACGATCTTCTCGTTCTAACTAAACCGGCAGTGATCGAGGAAATCCATAAGAAGTATCTCGAGAGTGGCGCCGACATCATCGAGACTAATACTTTCAGCTGTACCCGGATCTCCATGGCCGACTACCACATGGAAGAACTTGTTCCTGAGCTCAACCTTGAAGCCGCACGGATCGCGCGCCGTTGCGCCGATGAATACACGCAAAGAGATCCCACACGGCCACGGTTTGTAGCCGGCTCCATCGGGCCCACCACCAAAACGGCTTCTCTTTCCCCAGACGTGAATAATCCCGGCTTCCGTGCCGTCGACTTCGACCAACTCGTTGCCAACTATTATGAGCAGACAAAGTATCTCGTCGAAGGTGGCGTAGACATTCTCCTGGTTGAGACGGTGTTCGATACCCTCAACTGTAAAGCGGCCCTCTTCGCTATTGCTGACTATTTTGAAAAAGAGAATAAAACGCCACTCCCAGTGATGGTTTCCGGAACCATCACGGACGCCTCGGGCCGGACACTGTCAGGGCAGACGATTGAAGCTTTCCTCTACTCCGTTTCTCACTACCCGCTACTCTCCATCGGCATCAACTGCGCCCTTGGTGCCGAGCTTATGCGACCTTACATCGAAGTCCTCGCGAAAGAATCTCCCTTTAACATCTCAGTCTATCCAAACGCGGGCCTTCCCAATGAATTTGGACAATACGACGAAACACCGGCCCATATGGCCGGCACACTCAAGGAGTGGTTCAACAACAAGTGGGTCAATATTGTCGGCGGCTGCTGCGGAACGACTCATGAACATATTCGCGCGATAGCTGAGGCAGCGAAGACTTCGGCACCGCGACCATTACCTACCCTAGAGCATCTCCCCAAGTGGTCAGGTCTAGAACCGCTTAAGATCTTCCCTGGTTCTAACTTCATCAACATCGGGGAGAGGACTAACCTCACCGGTTCCATCGCCTTTAAGAAACTTATCGTGGAAAAAAACTACGAGGAGGCCCTGCGCGTCGCCAGAGAACAGGTCGCGAACGGGGCGCAGATCATCGACATCAACATGGATGAAGCGATGATTGACTCTGAAGCAGCGATGGTCAATTTCGTTAACCTTATTGCCTCTGAACCTGACATCGCGCGAGTTCCGCTGATGATCGATTCATCAATATGGAGCGTCATTGAGGCGGGACTCAAACGCATCCAAGGCAAGGCCATCGTCAACTCCCTCTCACTTAAAGAGGGTGAGGAAAAGTTTGTGGAGCAGGCATTTCTAGTGAAGAAGTACGGCGCCGCCTGCGTCGTCATGGCCTTCGATGAGCGCGGTCAGGCCGACAATCTCGAGCGTCGGATTGAGATCTGCACCCGCGCCTATAAAATCCTCACCGAACGCGTACGCTTCGCACCGGAAGACATCATCTTTGACCCAAATATTCTCACCGTTGCGACAGGTATGGACGAGCATAACAACTACGCCGTCGATTTTATCGAAGCGACGACCTGGATCAAGAAAAATCTCCCCTACGCGAAAGTCAGCGGCGGGATCTCGAACCTCTCCTTCTCCTTCCGCGGAAACAACGTCGTCCGGGAGGCGATGCACTCGGCCTTTCTGTATCACGCAATCAAAGCCGGCCTTGACATGGGCATTGTCAACGCGGGTGCACTTCCGGTGTACATCGATATTCCTAAGGATCTTCTCGATCACGTCGAAGATGTCATCTTTAACCGACGGGCGGATGCTACCGAGCGATTGATCGACCTGGCCGGGAAGGTTAAGGGCGGAGTTAAAGCAGAAAAAAAGGACGACGAATGGCGCTCCCTTCCTGTAGGGAAGCGGCTTGAATACGCACTCATCAAAGGCATCGTCGATCATATCGACGCTGATACCGAGGAGGCCCGCCGGAGCGTCACTCGCCCCTTGGATGTGATCGAAGGACCGCTGATGGCCGGGATGAACGTCGTTGGGGATCTCTTCGCTGAAGGAAAAATGTTTCTTCCTCAAGTCGTAAAATCCGCGCGGGTCATGAAGAAGGCGGTCGCCTATCTTCAGCCCTACATTGAGGCGGAGAAAACTGGTCAGGTCATTCAGCGCGCGGGAAAAATTCTTCTCGCTACAGTTAAAGGTGATGTCCATGACATTGGTAAGAACATCGTAGGTGTGGTCCTCGGATGTAACAACTACGAGGTGATTGACCTTGGAGTCATGGTGCCGGCCGAGAAGATTCTTGAAGAAGCCAAGCGCCAAGGCGTCGACGTCATCGGTCTTTCGGGGCTGATCACTCCTTCCCTCGACGAAATGGTTCACGTGGCGAAGGAAATGGAGCGACTCGGGTTCACCGTTCCGCTGCTCATTGGTGGGGCCACCACCTCCCGGGTTCACACGGCCGTTAAAATTGATCCGCATTATAAGAGTACCATCATCCACGTCGCCGACGCCTCCCGAGCGGTTCCTGTGGTTGAGCGGCTCTTAAATGAAAACACAAAGGCCAAAACTCATACCGAGCAAAAGGTTGAGTACGAAAAAATGCGCGTGGCCCATGCGGCGGCCCAGAGAGAAGAGAAGTACCTTACTCTCGAACAAGCACGGGCGAATCGAGTCAAAATCGACTGGAACATGACTGAGATCAGAAGACCGGTTAAGCTCGGAGTTACGGTTCTTGATGACTACCCAATCGCCGAGCTCGTGCCCTATATCGACTGGACTCCATTCTTCATGACCTGGCGGCTTCGTGGAGCTTACCCCGCCATCCTCGATGACCGCACCTACGGTGAGGAAGCGCGGAAGCTCTTCGCTGACGCCGAGGCCATGCTTAAAGAGATCGTGAAGGATAAATCCCTTCGGGCCAGCGCAGTCTTTGGTCTCTTCCCCGCCAACGCAGTTGGCGATGACATCGAAGTCTACGCCGTCACCGATAAGCTTCAGGAATGGAGCTGCGACAAGCATGGAAAGCACTCGAAGACCGTTTCCGAGGGAAATCCAAGTCAGGTCCAGGCCATGCTTCATATGCTAAGGGCACAGCGCCAGATGGAAGAGGCGAGCTCTCCAAACTCAGCTCTCTCTGACTTCGTGGCCCCTAAGGAAACCGGGAAACTTGATTACATCGGAGCCTTCTGCGTCACCTCGGGGATTGGTCTTGACGAGCTCTCACACAAGTATGAACAGCAGCAGGACGATTACAACTCGATCCTTGTCAAGGCGCTGGCCGATCGCCTCGCCGAGGCCTTTGCCGAACGATTGCACCAGCGGGTGCGAAAAGAATACTGGGGTTATGCAGCGACAGAAACTTTGACCACAGTAGAACTCGTACGGGAAACGTATCAAGGTATCCGCCCAGCACCTGGCTACGCTGCGTGCCCGGATCATCTGGAGAAGAAAACATTGTTTGATCTTCTCGACATCCAGAAGAATATTGGAGTCTCGCTCACTCACTCCATGGCGATGGTGCCACCTTCTTCTGTATCAGGCTGGTACTTCGCCCATCCGGAAGCGCGCTACTTTAATGTAGGTCGCATAGGCCGTGACCAGCTTGAGGATTACGCTCGTCGAAAGGACGTTAGTTTAACTGAAATGGAAAAATGGCTCTCGGCCAATTTGTTTTAAAGGACGTTATGGCAAAAGTAACTGATCACATTAAGAATGCAAAATCCACCCTTTTCTCCATGGAGATTCTCCCACCGAGCACCGGCGAGAGCATCCAGAAGCTCTTCGAGAACCTAGAGCCACTGATGGAGTTTAAACCAAAGTTTATCGACGTAACCTATCACCGTGAGGAGTACGTGTTTAAGAAGATGCCAAACGGCCTTCTTGAGCAAAAGTCGATCAAGAAGCGCCCCGGAACGGTGTCCATCTGTGCGGCGATCATGCACAAGTACCACGTTGATACGGTTCCGCACATTATCTGCGGAGGCTTTACCAAGGAAGAGACAGAGTACGCACTCATCGACCTAAACTTCCTCGGGATCGACAATGTCCTCGCCCTTCGGGGAGATTCGATCAAGGGGCAGAAGAGCTTTGAGCCTACCCCTCGCGGTCACAATTTTGCCTCAGATCTTGTCTCCCAGATTCATTCGATGAATAAGGGTATCTACCTCTCTGAAGAACTCATGAATCCAACCCCGACGACCTTCTGCATTGGTGTCGCAGGGTACCCAGAAAAGCACTTCGAAGCGCCCAATCTTAAGACAGACCTGAAGTTTCTAAAGCAGAAGATCGAGAACGGCGCCGACTATGTGGTTACGCAGATGTTCTTCGACAATAAGAAATACTTCGAGTTCGTTGATAAGTGCCGCTCTGAAGGCATCAACGTCCCGATCATCCCAGGGATCAAGCCAATCACATCGAAGTCCCAGATCTACAACTTACCGCGGAACTTTTACATCGATATGCCCGAGGACCTCATCGACGCCCTCGATAGGTGCCGGTCGGAGAACGAGGTCAAGGCAGTTGGGATTGAATGGGCGATCATGCAGTCAAAAGAGCTCATGGCAAAGAAAGTGCCGTGCCTACACTTTTACTCCATGGGGAAATCCACAGCGATTCATCAGATCGCCTCAAAGCTCTACTAGCCCTTGGGGCAAGTGCCGCACTCGGAATCTTTCTTTTTTGACAGCTCACGGAGTTCTTCTACTTTCTGGTAGAAGAACTCTTTAACTTTTTTTCCCTGCTCGTTCTCTAAGAGCCAGGCGAGCTTCGAGACAGCAGGAAGTGTTCGAATGAGGTAATCAACCACCTCAGGCCCCACGAGGACATCACGATCGACGGTGACGAGGTGAACTTTTTCCAGGCAAGTGACTGGGTCCAACTCCGGAAGCTCGAGGTAAACCTCTGGATCGCGCGCTGAGACAAATGTTAGATTCCGATCAAGATGCTCTAACCCCTGCTTAAAGCGTAGGCAGAGAGGGCAATCCGGGTCATAGAGAACAACAGGCAAATGGAATTTCATCTCAACCTATACTATCATGGTAAAAAGTTTTTCCCAGAAGGTCATAATGAACAGACGAAATTTCCTACAGTTTCTTGGCGTCTCCGGCGTCCTAGCGACTCTTCCCTCATGCTCGACAAATTCAGCACTCACCCCCTCAGGTACTTCCCTGCCCGGTCTCGGCACGACCCTCGAGGATAGGCTCATCACCGCAGACGGCCTTGCTTACGATGTCCTAGTCCGCTGGGGTGACCGTATCAATGGGACGGAGAAGTTCGGCTTTAACAACGACTTCATTGCGTTCCATCCCCTGGCCTCTGACCGAGGTCTCCTGTGGGTTAATCACGAATACGTGACGCCACTGTTCATCAAGGGTAACGATCGGACTAAAGCGAACGTCGATCAGGAACTTCTTGAGGTAGGTGGATCTATCGTGGAAGTCAAACTCGAGAAGGGGAAGTGGGCGTTTGTCCCAGACTCGGCCTACAACCGCCGCCTGACCGGAAACACGAAGATTCCATTTGCGGGTGGGCGGAAGGTCGGTGGGACAACATTTGCACTCGGGACAATGGGAAACTGTGCCGGGGGCAAGACTCCTTGGGGCACATTCCTCACCTGCGAAGAAAACTACGATATCTTCTGGGGTGATGTTGATCGGAAAGGCAAGAAGACTGCGAGCTGGCTCGCATGGGATAAGCACTACCCTCGTAACCCACAACACTACGGCTGGGTGGTGGAAGTTGAACCCAAGACCGGAGCGGCCAAGAAGCTCGTTTCCCTGGGTCGGTGTGCTCATGAATGTGCGGCCGTGACTAAAGGGAAGAATGGACGCGTCGTCGCTTACACAGGAGATGACAGCATTAACGAGCATCTCTATAAATTTATCTCCGATAGTGGTGATTCCCTGGAGCAGGGTAAGCTCTATGTTGCGAACCTAGAGAAAGGCCAGTGGCTGTCTCTCGACATTGCCGACCAGCCCGTTCTTAAAGAAAAATTTAAAGACCAGACTGAAATTCTCACTTACGTCAGGGAAGCGGCTAAACTCGTCGGTGCAACTCCTCTCGATCGGCCCGAGGATATCGAGTTCGATCCGCTCACGGGCCATGTCTTCGTGGCGCTCACAAATAACAAAGTTGTGAAGAACTTCTATGGCAGTATCCTTAAGATTATCGAAGATAACGATGACCCAGCATCACTTACGTTCAAGCACGAAACATTCCTCACAGGTAGCGGCGAGTCCTTTGCCTGCCCGGATAATATGGTCTTCGATCCGAAAGGAAATCTTTGGTTTACGACGGACATGGCGGGAACAGAA
Organism: Pseudomonadota bacterium; assembly: GCA_027487685.1. Classification (GTDB taxonomy): domain Bacteria; phylum Bdellovibrionota; class Bacteriovoracia; order Bacteriovoracales; family Bacteriovoracaceae; genus Peredibacter. The sequence continues at coordinate 161,102 of JAIYDC010000133.1, forward strand.
ATGAACAAAGGTCCTTACGAAAAACTTGGGAACAATGGTCTCTTCGTTTTCCTCCGAAGTGGTCCGAACCAGGGAAAAATCATACGCGTGGCCTCAGCGCCGGTTGATGCAGAATTCACTGGACCTTGCTTCTCCCCCGACTATAAAACGCTCTTCCTATCTGTTCAACATCCTGGAGAGACATCGCCATCACTTAATAAGCTTACAAGCCACTGGCCAGACGGCGGCGTTCCGAAACCAAGTGTTGTGACGCTCACGGGCCCTCTCCTTGATCGCATCGTAGAGGGAAAAGTATGAAAGAAACTGCGATCCGATCAACCCTCGAGGTCTACGTTTGCAATTTCGGTAAATCATGCTCGAAGTTCGGCTCACCCGAGCTTGCGGATGGGCTCAAAAAGTGGGCCAAGGAAGAACACCAGGGAGCAATTAAGGTCGTCCGAAGCGGATGCTTAGGCCAGTGTGACGACGCCGTCGCCGTCGCGTGCTATCCAGAGCGAAAATTTATTCTGGGTGCAAGGCCGAATGACTTTGAGGAATTAAAGAAGGGCCTCGTAGAGGCCCTTGAGAAGCTAGATTCTATAAATTAGAGTCCGAAAGTTTTGATCCCATTCACCGTTACCCTCTCGAATCGGCGTGTGGTCTTACCTTCGAAGGTCACGTCGTAGACTCCGTTATTGAGAATGACGTAATAACTGCCATCCGGATTAATCCGGTAAGTCTGAGCAACTTTTGAATCACCAGCACGAGAAACTTTAACCACCTGAAATGCGCCGTCCGTTACTACACCCTGAAGACTTGGGCCTTCAAGACGTGAAAAGAGGTGCATCCATCCCGCACGGTTGCGGGCCACGGTCTTGTCCCGCATTTTTGCATAGTCCGGATGGAATCCATCCCCAGTACTGTTGATCTCAATCACGTAAGGGATGACCTGGTGCTCGGTGTACATCCAATCAATGTCACCGCCGTCGGCATTATAAAGAAGCTCCCAAGCTGTTCCCGGTTTGTAATCGAGCTTTTTGCCAATCTCTGCACCGATGGCCTCCACCGCCTCCTCGGCGGGTGTCCGCCGAGGTCGGCATCCAAATGGATAGATCACGATCTCAGAGTATGAATGATATGAAATATTGAAAACCGGTTTAATCGCGGAAACAAAATTCATCATTGCCGCGGTCTCTGGTTCCGAGGCCGGAGCGGTTCCTCGGTAATCTTGTGCCGATTGCCAACTGCTCGATCCATTGCAGGAATTCCATCCTGTAGGGTAGTTCCGATTAAGGTCTACACCAAATCCTCCTCGAGTGTTCTTGCGCCACATGGAGTCCTCCAGCCACATCTTCTGATTGCCGTCGAGGTTGAACATCGGAATCACCCAGATCTCCGTGTTATTCACCCAACGTGTAACATCGCGGTCATGGCCGTAGCGGCTTGTCAGATAATCAATCATGTCCGTGGTGATCTCTGGAGTCATGATCTCTCGAGCGTGGTGCATAGCATTTACAAGAACAACCGGCTCAACCTCGTCCGTCTCTGCATTATCAGAGATCTTCATTGCCAGGATCTCACGGCCCTCAAGAGTCTTACCGATCACTCTAACATCAGTGATATCCGGGAAACGGGCGTGAGTGGACCGGACAAAGTCCTCGATCTCATCTGGATTCTGGTAGCGGCTATCAGGTGCGGCCACAAGTGAGCGCGGGAAAGAAAAACGTATGGTGGTTTTGCGTGTTCCGAGGTCAGCTAATTCTGACGGAGTCAGGAGGGCTTCGATCTCCATAGTCTTGTAGTTTATTCCCGTAACGTCGAGTTCGTTTTGTTTAAGATAGTCTTTAATATCTTGTGTGAGTTCGAAACGGACAAGCTGGGAATCAGAGGCAAGTGCCGCTCCAGCGATCAAAAAAAGAGAGGCGAAGGCGGATTTCCAGGTCTTCATTGAATGCACTCCTTTGCAAAGTGCCTATTAGGAGATCAGAAGATACGGTCAGCTGTAAACCGCAGGTACTGAGAGTAAGAAGATGTTAGCGGAGTAATATGGACGGATTAGGCGGTGAGTCCCGGTTTCTCAGAGTAAAGAGTTTGGAGTTCCTCACGGTAGGGCGCGATTTTATCTTCCTTATAGCCCCCCTTCTCCATCGCCTCGACCAGGGTAGAGATGAAGCGATAGTCGCGGATCTTCTTGTTCCAAAGTTCAAGGCCGATTTTAATGATGAAGCCAGGATCGGTAAATTTCTTACTACTCACAAGGAAGTCAGCAACCAGGTAATCTTCTCCATCCTTCGCATCTTTATCAAATCGGCTTAGAAATTTCTCTGCTTCGTCACACATTTCATTTTCTACAAGAAGCGTGATGACGGCCCTGAGGAATTTCGTAAACTCCGAACAAGATACGGCGATATTATCAAAGTATTGGAATGCGGTATCCTTGTCTGAGTTCATGAGGCAGTACTTCCCCGCGATGTACATACCAGCTCCGATGTAGTTCGTCAGAACCTGAACTCGTACATCGAGGGATGTAAAAATCTCATAGAACATCTGCATGTCCTGATAGTTACCGGTGCGGACAGCAAGACGGATGATCTGTGCTAAGCGGTCGGGATTCGCTGGGAAGAACTTCGCAATTTTTTTCACGACCTGATAGGCTTCGAAAAACTTCTCCTCGCGCATGAAAACCTCGTAAAGACCTACGAGGCATTTGTAGTGAATGTTGTTGAAGTTTAGGCCCTCGTTATACGAGCCAGCAGCTGTATCCACGTGGTTCTTCAAGTACTCGGCTTGCCCGATATAAAAATATGCGAGCGCTGGTTTAGGATGCATGCCCCGAGCGACATTAAGAACAGCGATGGCATCGTCGTACTTCCCGGCAGCGAGAAGTATCTTCCCCTCTTCGATCTTCTTAATGTAATCAGAAGGCATCACTTTCTGAGTAACCGTCGAGATCAAATTCTCCTGGATACTCTGGATCGTGTAAGGCTTGATGATGAAGGAATCTACGTCTTCCTCCGCAGCTTTAGCGACAGCGGTCTGAGAGATATTAGACGTCACAAGAACTAGGCAAAGCTCTTTCTTGCTGGGGTACTTTTCCCGTAAGATTTTAAACAGATCGAACCCCGATCCACCTCCAATAAAGTAGTCGGAGAGGACGAGACCAATGCTTTTTGTCTGGATGACTTCCTGGGACTCTAGAAGAGTCCCCACTGAGTGTATAGAGCTGCGCTTCGCCCCAAGATCGACCATCGTCTTCAGGAGCCGACTACGTGAACTAGGGTTCTTATCTACGATAAGAACTTCGTTCGCTTCAAGAAATTTTTTCAGAACTTCTTTCTTGTCCATCGTCAGAAACCTGCCGCCTTAGAAAGAAATTTTGTAATATTACCTTGCTTCATATTGAGATAATCCAAAAATTGCTTCCAATGCCTTCGGTACTTTTCGTCGACTACGAAGACCTGACCACTCGGACACTTCTCATCAAAATATCCGGGTATTATAAAGCTGTGGTACCGGTCTTCAAGTACGACCGCGAACTTCAGCACCCCAAAAGTTCCTCTCGAAAATTCTTGCTCTAGCGATAGGTACAAATTATCCTCATTTATCTCCGAAGGGACTACGAGGAAATTATAATCGGAAACGCAGATTTCTATCTTAATTTCATTCGGATCGATCATCTCTAACAGACTCTGTTGATAATCATTGAAGTTAAAAAGGAGTTTCGAGATTCCTGACAAAATCCGTCCAGTCTCATGCTTCTGAAAGATGTTGGCGATCGCTTGCTTCTGAGACAGTTCTTTATCAGATCCAAAGGGGTGACCTACGCAAGTAAAGATCGGTAAGAAGGTGAGGTTTTTTGTACACCAATCCATTAACTGGTAAATGATTCCGTCGGACAGGTAATAATTTGAGATAACTAAATCAAATTCAAACTTAGAGAGTAGATCCCTCGCCTGACCCATGTCGGCAGCGACGAAGCAGCGAGCACCATGGCGGGCAAGTTCATTCGCCAGAGGATTCAAGAATCCCGGGTCACTGTCGGCAATAAGGATGGCGTTACCGTCTAGACGAATCATAGTCCTTTCACCAGTTTGAGGAACTCGTCGACGTTACCTTGGCGGGTCTTATAAAGTTCCATAAACTTTCCGAAGGCAAAAACGTTCTCCGCCGATAGTGTAACTGTAACATAAGTGCCTCCTTCCCCGTCACTGTCCAATCCCGAAACCACTCCCGGTAGGGTAAGATTTGTATCTTTCTTATTGAGCTTAAAGGACAGATTAAGACTAACCGCTGCTTGAGGCGTAAGACCGGGATCTTGTGCGAGAAAGACGATGGTGTCATCAAAGAAATCGTTAAGCTCCGAGGTGATGCGCTTCTGCTGAGAGGAGATCGTGCATGATACGCGAGCGTCTCCTGTTATGTCCTGAAGCCCTGCCTCGTCAGTAGCAACTTGGGTGACCTTCCTCGCAGCATCATTGCGTGCCTTCTCGAGTGGAAGGATCTCTGCTGTCCTCTCTGCGATAGGTTTTGGGTCAGTATCTGCAGGGTAAGATGATATATCTCCCCGACCCCGACGACGACCAGGTTGGTCGCCATACTCATCATCAAAATTACTTGTTCCTGAGTCCCCACCGTTGCGGTCTTTTCGTCGCCCCTCTTTTTCATAAAGGTCGTCCTCAGTCGTCTCCTCGTAGGTATCGGAATAGGTCTCGGCTTCCCTCATGACTCGGTTCGGAGTTCGTGCTTCTCGATCGAGAGGTTTCCCATAGTGTGATGAAAGTGTTTCCGTGGCTTTTTTTCTAGCTATCTCTTCTGGAGTTTCACCCTCCGGGCCTAGACCATCTTTGTGACCGTAATGAGAGTCGATTTTATCCGTCGAAGACTTACCACTTGGGTTCTCCGACGATGCTTCCCTACTATTCTTTCCGCCGTAATGAGCGTCAATTCGATCCGTCGAGGACTTACCACTCGGGTCCTCGTCGGACGATACTTCTTTACTATTCTTTCCGCCATAATGGGATTTTAAATGATCGGTATCACCTTTCCCTGAAAGGTCGGAATCTTTCCCTTTAGCGTCTTTCTCTGATGCAGATCTATCCTTTCCATCATAGTACTTTGGAACCTTGTCAGTTTCAGTCTTGCCCGTTAAATCTTTGGCCTCTTCTTCACGAAAGGCTTGACGCTTCTTCGGGTCTTCTTCGTCTGCCAAATACTTCTTCGGTTCATTGTGATTCTTGTAATACTTCTGATGGTCCATCTCATCCTTGGACTCAAGCAGCGGGGAATCCACTGAACCACCCGCCTTAGCACCTTCAGAATTACCGCCTAATGCTTCCTCTTTTCCTTGCTTACCGCCCCAGAACTTTGAATCTTTTGAAGTATTCGACTTTCCCTCTAAATTATCATCAGAGATTTGATCATCAAAATCAGTTTTGCCGGACAGGTTCCCTGACCTATCGGCAGCTGTCGAATTTTTTCCTTTGAGATTGCTACCGTCGATCTGATCAGTGTTCGATTTTCCCTCAAGGTCTTCGAGGTTCTCAGCTTCTTTACGGAAGACCATCTCTTTGTCGAAGCTCTCGATAATGAATGGTTCTTTTGTCTTCGCGTAGATCGAGTTCTTGCAGATCGTGAGGACTCGATCCTTGGCATTTATCCGACTGAAGATCTGCTTACTATTTTTAAAAAAGAGATTGAAATTATCGCCTGATATGAGCCAGATGTTCTCCTTCCAAACGAAGTCGGGCTTTTGATCTCCGGAGAAAAACCATGCGCCTTCATTCGGGACGTAAATTTCTTTTTCTTCTTCCTTTATCTCATAGCGCCAAAGACCAGGTTTTAACTCATTCCACTGGCCCACGTAAGGGCTTGGCCCCATGATCCGGACGAGCCATTTGCCGAGGATTTTTTTACAGTCTCCGGTGGCCTTGATAAGCCAAATGTCATCCTCAAGCTCCAGAGGCTCGATAATAATTGGTGTATCGTTGCTTTTTTTATCACCGTTACCTGAATTCCCGTCAGCAGAATTTGAACCAGAGACCTTCGCGGAAGACGCCTGTTTCGCATTACTCATTTTTGACTGAGCGTTCAATGACTTCATCCAGAAGTCGATCTTAAACTTCAGGGCCTTCGTATTAATCGTCGGCTCGATAAAGTCTTGAATACCCAGCTTAGCAATGGCCTTCTCGAAAGTTCGATCACCGCTAAAGTTAACAACAACGATCTTAGTAACAATATCCTTCGCAACCTTCTTGCGGACCTTCAGAAAGGTTGCAATCTGGATGAGGTCATTTTTATCTTTTAAGGAGGTCACTATCAGTGCTGCTGGTGTCGTTGAAAGGAACGTGGCCAAGTCATTTGCGAGAGCATAGTTCTCAACCCCAAAACTTGGGCTCAACTTCAATGCTTCAGATAACGTTTTGTATTCCTCTCGGAAGAGAAACTTAACGACAGGAATAGACGAATCGCTCATCGTGGTACCATTTTTAAAAGTAGAAAATTTACAATGACTTATCGGCTTTTTTGGACAATTCTTAACAATTTTGGAGAAGAGAGTTGAGTCTTACTCTCCTGGCAACCGGCAAAGTCTAACCCTTTGAAATTATAATGTGATGAGGTAGAATAGCACTACCACAAGCCTCAGGAATTATGGAAGAGAACGAAGAAAACCAGGACCCCGAGAACCAGGACCTCCTCCAGGACCTTTCCGAACGCGGGAAGACGGCCGAACTGGTAGAAATGTTCGAAGAGCTTCCGACAATGGACGTCGCAGAGTTCATGGAAGAAAAGCCTATCGAGGAAGTCATCCGGTACCTTAAAAAACTGGACCCGGATGATCAGGGTCGAATCGCATCGGATTTCTCACTCGACCTTCAAATTAAACTCTTTCATTCTCTTGACCGGCGCTTCTTCGCAGCCATTTTTGGACAAATGTTCTCCGACATTCGCGCCGATCTCTATCAGGAACTGACAAAGGAAGAGCAGATCGAGCTCCTGCCTTACCTGGACAAGACGGTGCGAGAAGACGTCATTATCCTTTCGGCTTACCCTCCCGATACGGCCGGCGGGATCATGACCACTGACTTCGCCACGATTTTTGCGGACATGACTGCTTATGAGGCCTTGGCCAAGATCCGTAAGGATGCGCCCTCCAAGGATATGATCTACTACATCTACGTCGTCGACCATTCGATGGTGATGAAAGGCCTCGTCACGTTAAAAGACCTCGTCATGCACGACCCGAAGGACAGAGTCCACGAGATGCTCAACGAGTTCTTTGTGTACGCTGAGGTGAATGAGGACCGGGAGTCCGTCGCCCAGAAAATTGAAAAGTACGACCTCGTGGCCATCCCGGTCCTAAACTCTCTGAGCCAACTAGTCGGGATCGTTTCCCACGAGGAGGCCATCGACATCATCCAACGGGAGAATACGGAGGATATCGAAAAACTCATGGGGATTATGCCCTCTGAGGACGATGAAGAATATCTTGCGACCTCATCTTTCCGACATTTCAAAAAGCGTGTCGTATGGTTGGTCTCTTTGGCGGCCATTGGCATCATCTCCGGAATGATCATCAACGAATACCAGGGTGTTCTCGAGCAGTTTATCATCCTTGCGATGTATATGCCCATGATGGCGGCCACGGGAGGCAATACTGGCGCTCAAGCCGCGACTGTCGTCATTCGGGCACTCTCACTGGGCGAGATCAGCGATGATGACTGGCAAAGGATCGTTGTCAAAGAAATCCGTATCTCCTTCATGCTCTCTTTGTGTGTGGCGTTACTTACTTACCTCAAGATCGCCTTCCTCTCATTCCACTCTATGCTTCCTCCCGGGTTTAGCATGGAGTATATCGCCGGGATTATTTCCCTTGCGATAGCCATTCAGGTCGTTTCTTCGGCCGTCATCGGAGCAGCTCTACCACTTGTCGTAAGACGCATGGGGGGAGACCCCGCCGTGGTGGCAAGCCCAGCCATTACAACTATTGTGGACATCACTGGTCTTCTCATCTATTTCACCATCGCATCTGCCACTCTGGGTGTTTCCTAAAATCAATTTCGACATTAAAATGAATCATCAGGAGAAATTATGAAGGTCGTGATCTTGTGTGGTGGATCTGGAACTAGGCTCTGGCCTATTTCCAGGACTCTTTTCCCTAAGCAGTTTGTAAAACTCTTTGAGAATGAGTCGCTCTTCCAGAAAACAGTTAAGCGGAATGACTCAGCCGCCGAGTCCTTTACCGTCGTGATCAACCAGGAGCAATACTTCATGGGTTTAGATCAGATCGAAGATCTTGCCCTGGTGAAACCTCGAAATTTTATTCTAGAACCAGCCGGTAGAAATACTGCTCCAGCCATAGCCCTTGCAGCCTTTGCTGCAAATCCTGAGGAAATTCTCCTCGTGGTCCCGTCTGACCACTTGATCGAAGACCAAAAGAGCTACGAAGCCGCTATTCTGCGAGCTCGAGAATTGGCCATGAATGATCGTCTTGTCACTTTCGGGATCAGACCTGGCCATGCCGAGACTGGGTACGGCTACATTGAAGCCGCTGGAAGCAAGGTCTTATCCTTCAAAGAGAAACCCGACCTAGAAACCGCGAAGGCCTACATTCAGGCAGGCAACTATTACTGGAACTCAGGTATGTTTTGCTTCCGCGCCCGCGTTTTTCTGGATGAGCTTAAGACCTACGCACCGGATATTTTTGAGCAGGCAAGCCGTACTTTTGAACATTCCCGTAGGGATCAGGCCATCCGGCCTCAGCTCGACGACATGAAGGCAATCCGCGCCGAAAGCATCGACTACGCAGTGATGGAAAAATCCCAGAAGGTCAGCGTTGTACCTGCGGATATTGGCTGGAGCGATCTAGGCTCCTTCGACTCACTCTACGATACTCTTCCCAAGGACCAGGACGGTAACACGTTATCGGGCAATACCATACACCTTGGCTCACGCAATAACTTGGTCATCTCTGACGACCGGTTGATTTCCACAATCGACATCGAAGACCTCATGATCGTGGATACCAAGGACGCTATCGTCATTGCCAAAAAAGGCTCAACACAAAAGGTTAAGGAACTCGTAGGCGAAGTTAAGAAACGCAAACCGGAGATGGCGAACGTCCACATGACCGCCCACAGGCCGTGGGGAACTTACACAATCCTGGACGAGGGCCGTGGCCATAAAGTCAAACAAATCACGGTTCGACCGAACGCGAAGCTCTCCCTTCAGTACCACCATCACCGCTCGGAACATTGGATCGTGGTAAGTGGAACCGCCACCGTTACAATTGACGACAGAACCTTCGATCTGCAGAAAAACGAATCGACATTTATCCCCATGGAAGCGAAGCATCGCCTGGCCAATAACCAGGCCGAAGATCTTGTCCTGATCGAGGCACAGGTCGGATCCTACCTCGGGGAAGATGATATCATCCGCCTTCAAGACGACTACAAGCGTAACTAGTTGATATCTATACGCTGGACTTTGTGTTTTGAAACTTGCTATCTTAAGCAAGAATACACACACAGAGGGTATAATGATTCGATCAGTTTTGGTCTTGATTGCGTTTTGTTACGTCTTAACAACGCTCACAAGATTTTAAGGATTAGGTGAAATGGACTTCACCAAGCTCCTTACTCCGATCTCTGAGCTCTTCACCCCTTCGAAGCTGCTCCTGAAAAAACCTGTTCCCTTTACAGTCATGCTCCTCTCTCCCCATCCCGATGACGAATCCATCTCCGGCGCTCTGGCCATGAGACTCTTAATTGAAAACAATGCTCACGTTGTCAATGTGGCCGTAACCTTGGGCTCGAACAAGTCACGGCAGGAAGAACGACGTAGGGAGCTTGAGCAGGCTTGCGAAGTCCTCGATGTCGAATGCGTCTACCTCTCAGAGGATTGGCGTACTAAGGAGCGTGAGCTTAAGGGGCTCATCCAAAAATATGCGCCATCTCTCATCCTGGCCCCCCACGGAAAAGATTTTCATCCGGCCCATGTAAGGACGTCAGAACTTTGTAGAAAAGTTCTCGCGACACTCAAGAAAGAAACAATCATCGTCGCCTGGAGCGAGTTCTGGGCGCCCCAAGTGAAGCCAAATCTTTTGTTAGAGGTTCCTACCGAAATTCTTGAACTGCAGATGAGGGCCCTAGCGATGCACGTTGGAGAAGTTGCCAGAAACCCTTACCACCTAAGGCTTCCTGGGTGGATGGTCGATAACGTCCGACGTGGCGCTGAGATTATCTCGGGCAAAGGTGCTGAAGCTCCTACTTTTCCGTTTGGAGTACTCTATCGTGTTCAGTTGTTAAAAAACGGCAAGTTCAGTTCTCCCCGAAAAATGCCATCGGTCCTCAATGCCAATGCTGACCTTGCTCAAATTTTTAAATTAATTCTCGACGCTGCATCAGGATCAAGAACTAAAGTAAAATGAGGGTGATCCTTGAGGAAGGTGGCAGGGCATGCCGGATCATCGTGGTGATTCATAAGGTACTTAATGGCGTCCGCCTTGGATTTTCCAGTCGCCAGGAGTAGAAGGCCTTTGGCCTCGCGGATAGTCCCGATCCCCATCGAGAGAGCTTTTTGCGGGATGATGTCCGTAAACTGGGCCCGGTTGGCGCTGATTGTTTCCTCCGTGAGCTGAACGAAGCGAGTTCGTGAGGTTTTATGGGAGCCAGGCTCGTTGAAGCCAATATGCCCATTTTGTCCGATCCCTAAGAGTTGAAAATCAACGCCATGACTTTCTTTAAGTAGTGCTTCGTACCGCTCTGGACCATCACTATCCCCTGCAGGTGGAAACGCAATTTGAGATTCTGGAATCGAGAGTGGCCTTAAGAGATGAGTCCGAATGTACTGTTTGAAGCTAGCGGGATGACCTTCGGGGAGGCCCAAGTACTCGTCGAGCAGGAAAAAAAAAGCTTGGGAGAGCGGTGGCCGTGATGTGCGAACAAGTTCGCAAAAACGAGCATATACGGGTTCCATCGTTCGGCCCGTGGCCAGACCAATGACCGCGGTTGGGTGGGCCAGAATTTTCTCGAGTACAAGGGAAGCAACCGTTTCTACGGCCTCTTCCCGAGACGCGGCCTGAATTATTCTCATATTGATCCTTCAAGTAAAAAAGAGGTCCTTTAGATAGTAAGCGCTCCTTAGATCTGGGACAAGTGTACGCTCCTGTAAAAAATTCGGATTCCGAATTCGGTATTTGAAATCAGAACTAATCCGTTGTTAAAACCACTCTATGAAACCAAGCCTGTCCTTCCTCGTTATCGAGGACGATAAGTACGCTCGTTTGAACCTCAGGGAAATTCTAAGGCCCTACGGCATCGTTGATGAAGCCCCTAACCTTGAGCTGGCCCGAGAACGGGTCTCAAATGGCCTGTATGATATTGTTATCACAGATATAGAGCTTGGTGACGACATAGGCGTTGACCTTATAGGTCCGATTGTCCGAAGGGGGTTTCACTGCATCGTTGTAAGCTCTTACGAATGTGAATCGACGATCGAAAAGGCTTACACCCTCGGGGCACGTCACTACTTGTCCAAAGTGAAACTCAAAGAGCAACTCCCGGTGTATATCCGAAAGTTTTTGGACGCCCGGGAAGCGAAGCTCGAAAAAATCCTTCTAGATGAGTTCATCACCAGAGATCCGGGCCTCATCACCGACCTCAGGCGGCTTGGGGACATAAACTGGAAAGGACAGTCCCTCTTTATTTCTGGTCCTACAGGAACTGGGAAATCACTCCTAGGTAAGCTCATCCATGAGCTCACCCATCCGGAGGCGAATCTGGTTCATCTTAACTGTTCTGAAGTCGCGGAAAATCTCCTGGAGTCAGAACTCTTTGGTCATGAGAAGGGTGCCTTTACCGGTGCTGACCAGAGTAAAGACGGCAAACTTAAGCACGCTCACGGTGGGACTCTCTTCCTTGACGAGGTAGCGACCATGCCGCTCTCGATGCAGCAAAAGCTTTTGAAGGCACTTGATGAGAGAACGTTCTATCCTGTCGGCTCCACGGTCCCGGTCAAGGCGGATTTTACTTTGGTCACGGCCACCTGCGAGGACCTTAAGGAAAAAATGGCACGAAAAGAATTCCGAGAAGATCTTTATCATCGGATCACTGGATTCCGATTCCACCTGAAGCCCTTGAGCGAGCGACCTGGAGATATCGAGATCCTCGTGAAGCACTTTCAAAAACTCTCTCCACGCCGTTTTGCTATAAGACCAGGGGCCCTCGAACTCCTGAAAAAGCACAGCTGGCCCGGCAACATCCGCGAGCTCCGGAAAACCTGTGAGCGTTTTTCACAGAGCGGGGCAGGGATCGTGGATGAGGCCATCGTCTCCGAGGCGCTTGGAATCTCTGCCTCTCGCCCGATCCCTTCCCCGGACTGGGAGTCACATGTGTTCGAAGAGGGCCTTCGATCCTATATTGGAACCATAGAGCGAAGAGCTGTAGAGGAGGCCCTCCGAAGAAATAATGGGAAGATCACTGCTTCCATCAGAGACCTCAAGATTTCAAGTTCAGCGTTCTATCGAATCCTCCAGGAGCATCAACTCCAGTTCTAGTTTTGATTTTGGCACAATGCTTGCTTCTTGGTGTTACATCTGAAACAAACCAGGAGCATAATCAGATGTCATTGCAAGATCAAACCATACACCGTTATCGTCTCTTCTTCCCCCAGGAAACTCTCCGACAGATCTCCGAAAGAACCGGTATCCAGATCACCCGCGTGTTTAGGCTTCTAAATGGAAAGCCGATGAAGCTCGGTGAGTTTGAAGCGTTCGAAGGGGCGATACAATTAAAGCTAAGTGAGAACAAAAGTTTCGGTCGTCTCAACTCACTCCTTGAGGAAAGCTCTTCGCTTCTAACAAACGATGAGCTCTCACGACTAGCAAACTACGTCGAGAGGAAGATCGAAAACAAGAAGTACACCCGAACATACCTGCAGCCTCTGTTAGATGCTGCGGTCATCGCTTAAGGAGAATTCAATGAAAGGCTTATCATCACTAGAGCGCATCATTCTTGAATGCGTCGGCGTACGCCCCCTTACCTACGAGGAAATCCTTCGTCAAACAGGCCTGATGGAGAACGTCTGCTTTAATCTTCTTCAGGCCCTTATCATCAAGGGCCTCCTCCGGTCCGAGGCCGGCCATTACAAGATCTCTGACATCTCCCCCGCTACGATGGAGGATCTCAATGGTCCTGAAGCACGGAAGGCAGAATCTCTGGAGCTTATCGAAGCCGTCCTCGAACAAGAGTCAGATCGGGTTTTTCGGTTCCTGAAGATTGCTCTAGATCCTCGCGATGAAAAAATCTTCCTTGCCATGCTCTCAAACGTCGAATCGTTTCTAAAGGATGCTCATCGGCGGTCACAGTCGACTGTTCCAGTGAAGAATCGGCGAGTAGTATTCTGGGGCGTCGGCGAAGTAGATCGCTTGCTCAAGCAAATTATGATCGGAGGTTAAGATGAAAATACTACTTATTGCCCTGCTACTTCTTTCCTGTGGCAAGAAGGAAGAACCCAAGGCACTCGACTACTCGGACAGCGACGGGGACCAAAGACTCAACCACCTAGAGCAGGGTCTGGACAAACATGTCGCTAACTTCGAAGGTCTAGGCCCTGTCGACGGTATCCTTAGGATTCATGGAGACCGCCTTCTTGAGACAGAGTTTACGAACCAGCATCCGCTCGGAGATCGGATTGCTGATCTTCTTGTCCGAAGCGAAAATCGCATCATGGCCGACGGATTCCTTGATGAAAATTCGCGGCTTCACTTGGTGCAGAAGTTCCCCTCTAATGCGAGTTCCACTAACGTCACTCAACTATCAATCAGATTTTCTGGGGCGTCGGCCCAGGCAGATGAGCTCATCTTAGTGACAACTGAGGCACGAGTCTTGATCGCGAAATGGGCCAGGGAAATGAAATTTAATCTCTCGGCAGAACAGCTCCGGGCCCTGACTCGGGGAGACGCTTACCTTGCAGTCAGGCGTCGACCGGCACGAGGAAAGTTTTTCAGTGAGGATGCAGAACAATCCATTCGAGAGAAGAGCTATCGAGTTTATCTACACGATGGAAATACCGGCTCAGCTTACTATGTTTCGCGAGAGCTCCCCTTTGAGGAGTTTCTACGAGCAAAAGAGATTGCCCCTTTTGTTGTGACTTCCGAGGACACTTTCTTTTTTAGCGACCCACTCGTGCCGGAGGAGGGATGGTTCCTACGGGAATTGCGAAACGGAGATAGGATCGTTATGCATTCTCGATTTGATGAACTCCGGGCACGATTTCTCTCTCGCTTTACAGCGCATAGGATAGTGCTTGAGCGCATTAACGGAGTGCCAACATCCTCTTTAGCACTTGGAAATAGTGCTGGAGCGAAGGTCTATCTCCGAATCCGATCTGGTGAGCAAGTCACCCGGAGATTTAAAGAATTTAGGGAAGTGAGAACTCATGCGCAAAAGGAAGGAAGCAGGGAGGGAAGCGGTGGCGCCTATGTTGATTGCACACATTTTCTGCGCAAGATCGATGATGAGCAAATGAAATCAACGACTCTCGCTGAGTTTATGACCCATCTGGTAAACGGAGTTGAATTTCTAGCAAAGGCGACGGTTACAGATGGTGTTGACGCCCATGGCGGATATTGGGAAGTGATGCTAGATAACCTTTCTCCTCAAAAGGAACTTACTCTGTCATCGAGGGCCGAGGATACCTTCACCGTAACCGGCGAATACCGCAACAACTGTCGGGGCAAAGTCCGGAGTCGAAGAGGAGATGCAAGGGAGCGGGTAAACTCTGAAGGGAAATTGAGCTTTCTGCTAGAGAGCTATGTTGAGAAGCTCGACTAATCAACATACAATAGAGCTTATGAAGCTTTGCCTCATAAGCTCTAATATCCGCTTTGATAATCCCGCCGATGGGGCCAACTCCTGGCCCCATCGGCGCTCTATTCTAGCTGAAACTCTGCTCGCCCATGCTCCCGATGTTATAGCAACTCAAGAGGGCCGCTTCGCCCAGCTCAAGGACTTCGAAACTCTTCTCCCGGGGTATCAGATTGTCGACCATCACCGTTCCTGGATTAAGGAACGGATGTACCCAACTTTTTTTATCCGTAAGGACACTTTTGAAATCCTAAAGAGCGAGGACCTATGGCTATCAGAGACTCCGGAAGTGGCCGGCAGCGCCTCCTTCGGGAGCACCTTCCCGCGGCTTATGACAGCACTGCGACTTCAGCCGAAGGGTTCTGAACTTAATCTTGTCTTCGTTAATACCCATCTGGATCACGTGAAATCACAAACCCGTGCAGCTCAAGCTCGAGTCCTCATGGGGGAAGTGTGTAAGCACCTTTCGCCTCCGGCCGTACTCGTCGTTATGGGTGACTTTAATGACTCTCCTTCAAGTGAAGTTAGGACAATCGTCATGGAAGCCTTTCCAAACCTCATCGATACTTGGGGCGCCTGCAATGTACTTGAAGAAACCTCTCACCATGCCTTCAGGGGAGAATGCCAGAGCGGTGCGCGGATCGATTGGATCCTGGCCGACAAAAGCCTCACTGTTGAAAGCTGCATCTTAGACAAGCGGACCATTGATGGCCGCTATCCTTCAGATCATTTCCCTGTGGTTTGTCACCTTAAGGCTTAAGGGCCACCTCAGCGCCGAGCTGGAGATAGGTCTCTATCCCCTTCGCCGTATTGGCCGTGATGTCAGCAGATGGCCTCCACGCACCCTTCTCTCCGAGGAGTACAACCGTTGAGCCACCAAACAGAAAGTACCCCTTCTCTTCACCACGAAGGAACGACTTGTTCCATCGATGAGTCTGGATAATTTTTCCGACACAGATAGCACCCACTTCGATATAGGCCAGTCGTCCGAAATTTTCCGTCTGAAGAATGGTAACGTGACGTTCGTTTTTGATGAAAATCTGATTCTTGAAGCGCAGTGCGAGTGGGTTCACAGAATCATAAGCACCAGGAATCCGATAATTATCCAGGACCTTTCCGCCATCCGGGTAGTGGTAGCGATGGTAGTCAACAGGGCAGAGCCGGGCAATCAGGAGGGGCCCCCCCTCGAAAATTTTTGCGACCTGGTCGTTCCCTACCAGATCTTTTGCCTTTAGAAAGTTACCCTTGACCGGGTAGATGTTTTTTTCGGTGACCGCATCAAAGCCAACATAGCGGGCCTCGGCGAAGGCCGGCATCTGGTGAGGTTCAGATACAAAGTTACGCTTCCCAAGCTTAAACCGGCGGATAAAAAATTCGTTAAACGTCCGGTACGAATCCCGAGGATCAAGGGAGGGCCTTGTGCCCGGCTCGTAATCATCCATGTTGATATTAAATTTATCGATGAAAGGTCGCACCTTCTTATGGCTCGAGGGTAAATCCTGGAAGGTCCCATAAAGCTGACTGAAGTATTTGTTGGTGAAAACTCCACCCACACGCTGGCCTGCGCCAGAGGTATAGAGGAAGCGGATGAACCAATCTCCGTAAACCTTTTCGACCTCGGTCTGACCCGACAGGCGATTGAAATATTTTATTTCAGGGGGATTGCTGACGGTTGTCATAGGGGAATTCCTCTTGGGGGTTTTATGGAAACATACTATACTTTGGGGGCCAATTTAGTCAAAGTAAGGAGTCGGATATGAGGACCTTTCTATTCATGTTGGTGAGCTTCATTTCTTGCATGGCCTGGAGTGCACCACTTCTCCCAGTTGAAGAAAAGACCATCGAAATTTACCGGACCGCGGTCCCCAGCACAGTCAACGTTTCAAACATCAGGCTTGCCCGCAACATGTTCTACGGAGAGGTGGAGATCCCTCAAGGAGCAGGTTCAGGCTTTGTTTACGATGCCCAAGGACACATCATCACGAACTATCATGTGGTCCAAGGAGGAACCTCTTTCGTCGTCAGGTTTCATAATGATCCGAAGCAGTACAAGGCGAAGATCGTCGGTGTCGCTCCTGAGAAGGATGTAGCAGTCCTGAAGCTTGAAGACCGCCCTGGCAAGCTGTCACCAATTGTCTTCGGTTCTTCCAAGGAATTGATGGTTGGCCAGTACTCCTTTGCCATTGGATCACCCTTTGGTCTCGACTACACCTTAACTACCGGAGTTATTTCTGCCCTTGGACGAAAGATCGATGGAATCGGTGGTGTAAAAATCAATGACATGATTCAGACCGACGCTGCCATCAACCAGGGGAACTCAGGTGGTCCACTGCTCGACTCGAGTGGGCAGTTGATAGGAATGAATACGGTGATCTTCTCCACCAGTGGCTCGAGTGCAGGTCTTGGCTTCGCGGTCCCAGCTGACACGATCAAGGTCATTGTCCCGCAACTGATTCAACACGGTAAGCTCATCAGACCAGGTCTTGGTATAGGAATCGTTCCTGATAGCATGAAAGAGCGCATCCTCGGAGGTGAAGACAAGGGAATCATAGTTTCCTATGTCGACGAGAAGGGTTCTGCAGCGAAAGCGGGCCTTAAGGGAATGACTCAAGATCAGTACGGCCGAACTTACCTTGGAGACATCATCCTGAGCGTTGATGGCCAAGAAGTAAATAACCTGGATGACATCTACCAGGTGCTTGAAAAGCACAAGATAGGAGACTCAGTCATGGTGAAGTACCGCCGGGAAGGAAAAATCCTTGCAACAAAGGTTCTACTACAGGCCCTTTAAGTTCGATGCCGCTTGCCGGAGTGTTGCTTCTTTTTTCGCAAAACAAAAACGCAGGTAACGCTCCCCTTCCCGGGACTTGAGGTAAAAGGCCGAAGGGGGGACTGTTGCCACTTTATTCTCTTGAATAAGCTTCATAGCAAAGTCAACGTCTGAGAGCTTGGTCTTGGTGCCGATCGGCACCATCATAAAATAAGTCCCCCGAGGAATCTTAAAGTCGAGACCTAGGGCCGTGAGTTCACGGTGGAAGAAGTCACGCTTGGTCTTGTAAAGCTCCACGAAGCCCGGAAGGTAGGAAGGAAGTTGCTTAAGGCCCTCGGCCACGGCCTCCTGAATCGGAGTTGAGACAGAGAATGTTACATACTGATGAATGAGTCGGCAGGCACGAGTCACACTGCCATTAGCGCAGATCCAGCCGATTTTCCAACCGGTCAGACCGAAGGTCTTGCCGGCGCTAGAGACAGTGATCGTACGCTGGAACATTCCATCAAGTGTTGCCGTAGGAATGTGCTGGGCCCCATCGAAGAGAAGAAACTCATAGACTTCATCGGAGAGAAGGTAGAGGTCATTTTTTATGCTGAGCTCGCAGACATCAAGAAGTTCCTGACGGGACCAGACCTTGCCCGTTGGGTTGTGCGGATTGTTGAGAATCAGGAGTTTCGTCCTCGGCGTTATCGCACGAGCGAGCTCTGCCTTATCGACAGTAAAATCTGGTGCGTGCATAGTGACCGGTACGGGGATCCCACCGGCCATCTTTATGGAGGCGACATAGGAGTCATAGAAGGGCTCGAGGACAACCACCTCATCACCGGGGTTCACGAGGGCGTTAATAACGACGTAGATCGCTTCAGTAGCGCCCACTGTAATAGTGACTTGTGACTCTGGATCATAGTTCAGACCATAGAGTTCTTTATAGTAGTGAGAAACCTGCTCGCGAAGATGGAGCGAGCCAGGAAACGGGGCGTACTGGTTGTGCCCTTCCTGCATCTTCCGGTAGGCGATGTCTTTGAGCCACTCAGGACCATCGAAATCTGGAAATCCTTGTCCAAGGTTGACTGCTCCGTGCTCTTTAGCGAGCCGGGAGATGACGCCGAAGATTGAATCCTTAAAATCCGCGATGCGAAGAGCTGTGTCTTTCATGGGTTTTCCTTTTGGGGGGACTTATAACAAATCTAATCCTTCGGGTCCATAGCGTCGCGAACACCCTCGCCAATTAGAGAGAGCATCGTGAGAGTGAGGAAGAGAGCAAGCGACGGGTAGGCGGCAAGCCACCAACCTTCGGAGAAATGCTTCTGTGCCTGGTTCAAGAGCTCACCCCAGCTTGGCGTCGGAGGTGTCAGCCCGAAGCCGAGGTAGTCGAGGCTGGCGAGGGCGGTGATATTACCTGCGATGACGAAGGGAGAGAAGGTGATGATGGGAGACAGAGAATTGGGAAGAAGGTGCTTGAAGAAGATTCGGGGATGGCCTGCGCCTAGGGCCCGCGCGGCCTCAACGAACTCTTTTTTTCGATTCTTCAGGTATTCCCCACGCACATAGTAACTAATGGAGATCCAACCGAAGAGGCTCGAAAGAAGAATCAGGAGCAAGAGCGTTGGCTGAAAAATGGAAATGATAATAATAAGGAGGAAGAATTGTGGGACGGTAGAAAGAACTTCGACAATTCGCTGACCCCAGAAGTCAACGCTCCCGCCAAAGTACCCCATCATGCCGCCAAGGACGGTTCCAACGGCAAAGGTGAGAAGCCAGACCGCGACAGCGAAGGTCATGGAGTAGCGAAGCCCATAGAGAAGTCGAGTCATAATGTCGCGACCTCGGTCGTCGGTGCCAAGCCAGTTGTCCTCAGAAGGGGCGGCAGGATAGACGGAGACCGTCTTGTTTGACTCGAAAGGGTCCCATTTAATGACCGGCCAGAGGATCTTATCGCCGCGGTTAGTGTCGAGATCAATTTCTCGATAATTCGTCACCATGGTCTTCTCGACACCGAACTCTGTTGGGTGATAGGTCACCAGAACAGGGAAGTAGGATTTTCCCTGATACCGGAGGTAAAGAGGTTTACTGTTGGCCCAGAACTCAGCGGTGAAGCTAAAAAAAAGGGCCAAAAGGATAAGCCAAGTGGAAGCAACGGCCAGTCGATTGGCAGTGAAGCGGTTCCATTTTTTTCGCGAATCTTCGTTTCGAATCAGGCGTGCGATCATGTGAAGTCGATCCTTGGGTCAACGAGGACATAGGCAAAATCAGAGAGAACATTTCCGAGGAGGAAGAGCGCACTCTGGAGAAATACAAGTCCCATGATGACATTGTAGTCTCGGGCCAAAACACTCTTGTAAGAAAGTAGACCGATGCCATCGAGCTGAAAAATGGTTTCCAGAAGAAGTGAGCCAGCAAAGAAAACGGACAGAAAACCACCGAGGCCCGTGACAATCGGGATCATGGCGTTTTTAAGGGCATGCTTCATGTAGACGACTTTTTCGTCGACACCTTTAGCGCGGGCGGTACGAATGTAGTCTTTCTTTATTTCTTCAATTAACGAATTCTTCATCAGGATCGTAAGGCTCGTAAAGGAGCCAATGGTGTAGCAAAGAAGAGGAAGGGCGAAGTGGTGTATGCGATCAAGGATCTGTTCACCGCTTGAGAGATCCTCGTAGTTCTCTGAATAGATGCCCCCGACGGGGAACCATTCAAAGACACTCCCTCCCGCGAAATAGACCACCAGGAGAATGGCCAGCATGAACGGTGGGATCGAATAGAAAACGAAGAGGAGGAAGCTACTGGCGACGTCGAAAGGCCCACCTTTCCTGATCGCTTTCATAATCCCAAGAGGGATCGAGACAAGGTAGCTAAGAATTAAGGAGACGATGCCAAACTGAAGGGAAACCGGAAACTTACTGGTAATGACTTCGATCACTGGTTCTTCGTAGGTGAAGCTCTCACCGAAGTCGAGGGTGGCAATGTTTTTAAGCCAGAGAAGGTAGCGAACGTGAAGAGGTTTATCAAAGCCGTACTGCTTCTTCAGGGCCTCAACTACTTCATCGGATACCCCTTGGGTACCACCTCGGCTCTGGACGCTCCCCTCGGAAGCTCCACCACCACCGAAGCGCATTTGTTGGAGCTTCTGCTCGATGGGTCCACCCGGCGCCATATTAATGATAGCGAAGACGACCAGGGTCACGCCAAAAAGCGTAGGAACGATGATCAGAAGCCGGCGCAGGAAGTACTTTAGCATAGCTTATTGCACCTTCCAGAATTCCTGACCGACGCCGTACTTAAATGTATCCTTAGGCTTAACCACCTTTTTTGAGTGGCCGTAGAGGGTGTACTTATTATTGAACCACCAGATGTAGGGATAGTCGGCAGAGATGAGCTCATGGACGCGGTTTAAGAGTGGAATACGCTGCTCTTTTTCATACAGCTTCCGTGACTGGTCGATCAGCTTGTCCACTTCTGGATTTGAATAGCTGATGAAGTTTGAGCCTGCTCCAGCAATCGAGCTTGAATGCCAGATCTGTTTAGGATCCCATTCGACACCCCCTCCACCCCAGGCCAGGCGGACGGACTCAAAATTACGTTCATCCAAGAGCTTTACGAATGAGTTCCATTCGACGTTCTTAAGATTAATCTCAACCCCAACCTTACTCGCGTCTTCTTTAAAAATGGTGAGATATTTCATCATGTCCGGGACCGGATCAAGGATCGTGAACGACAGTTGAGTTTTCTTTCCATTAATCTTTTTGTCGAGGATTCCGTCCTTGTCGGAATCAGTCCATCCTGCACGATTGAGGATCTTCAGGGCCTCGTTGGGATCATAGGCAACGGGTTGTACATTCGAGTTAGCGTAATCGGACTGAACATAAATAGGTCCGGTTGCGGGTGCCGAAAGATTGTACTCGAACTTATCGGACATGAGCGGACGGTTAAAGAGCATCGAGAGGGCCTTCCGGACTTCGCGATCACGCAGGAATGGGTGCTTCATATTAAAGGCGATAAAGTTATAGCCCTTGGGTGATTTATTCTCGGTTTTGACCTTAACAATTTTCTTTTCCCACACGTCCCCCACTGTTTTCTTGATGAACCCTTCCGGTCTGAAAGATTGGAAGTCAAGGTCACCTTTTTTTAAGAGCTCGAGAGCTACGTTCTCCTCCTGGACCATGCGGAGGTTGATTTTCTTGATCGTATTCCGCTCTGCTTCACTGGGGACTGTGCGGGCCCACCAGTCAGGGTTTTGCACCATGATGAGTTTCTGACCCTTGTCATACTTTGAGAGTAAGTAAGCGCCTGTCCCGACGAGCCTTCGCCCAAACGATTTTTTGTTCTCGGGGTTGGTGTAGAAATGCTTAGGTAGGACCGTAAGTCCCGCGCAGACTTCAAAATTCATGAAGTAGTCGTCAGCTACGGTAAACCGAATGCGGTACTTATCGAGAACTTCAACCGACTTGATTGATTCATAGTAAGGCCTGATTTGAACGGCCTTCCAGTCGTCACTAAAGATCACATCGTAGGAGAACTTAACATCATCTGCCGTGAAATCTTTGCCGTCGTGCCACTTAACACCCTCACGAAGCTTGAACTCGAAGACCTTTTTGTCAGGAGAGATGGTCCACTCCGTCGCCAGAGAAGGTTTCCATTCGTAGCTGTCGAGGTCTCGATCGAGGAGTGACTCAAAAATGTAGGCATGAACTGCCGTCGAGTACCCGTCCGACGAAGAGAGCGGACTTAGCGTCGTCGGTTCACCACCGATGTTGTACGTGATGGAACCGCCACCGGATTTCGCCTTCTCCTGACAGGAGGCAAGAACCAAGAGAAGAGGAATGATCACTAACTTAAGAGTTCTGAACACCATAGAGGCTCCTTCAAGGGCTTTATTTTTTGTAATAGAGGGCAGGATCCAAAGACCAGCGGTCTAGCTTCAAATTATGATTCTCGATCCGGTAGGCCTCGAGCTTCGTGTCGATTTCATTGAGCCGGGCCTCGGATGTTTTAAACTCCGTGAATGAGCGGGCCTTGTCTTCTTCGAGGGAGGCAAGTTCTTTTTGCCACTCAATCTCAAGCTTTTGCCGCAGGATCTCGAAGCGTTTGTTAACCACATCGACTTTCTCGACGTGGCCCGTGAGCTCCTTCTGATGCCGATCTTTCTTGGCCTGCATCGCCAGGCGCTTTTTTAAGAGAACCTCCACCAGCTCGCCTGCCACTTTCACCGTTTCTCGAAGATCCTCGCTATCGAAATGTAAGTATGAACCCGTCGTGAAGTGGACTTTCCGGACACAGGTGTCATATTGAGGAATTCTAAGGAGAAGATAGTCATTGGTACGACCCTCGACTAGTCCCGTGCAGCGCTGGTCAGGATAGCTCTCATTCCAGAACTCAATCCGATCTTTTCTGTTTAAAAATTTTATGTTCGCGAAGTCTGTTCGAATCCGCGCCAGCTTCGCCGTCTCATTCAGGCGAGAGATGCGGCCAGCAAAATGGCTCCCGTACTCGTACTGTGTAGACTCCAGCGGCGCAGCGAACGCCGGAGCAAACAGCAAAATCATTAAAGGAATTAGGAACTTGGGCATACTCAGATTATGCCATGGACCGGATTTTTTTCGAGGAGAGAATTATTCCTTTCGGAGGATAATACTTGAGCGGAACTCTTTTTCGTGGAGCGGTTCTTCGTACTTCAGCACACGCATACCAGGGAAAAGCCGGAGTAGCTCCTGCTCCCTAAGGGAGTCATCCTCGGGGTTACCGTCACGTGCCTGCCGGGTCTTTTCACGACTCGTAAAGGACTCATAGATGAGAATGCCCCCAGGCTTGAGCCATGACTTGATCTTTTCAACGAGAGACCGGTCAACATAATAAAAGCAGACGATAGCGTCGAAGGACCCAGGTGCTATCTTATAATCACTGAGGGAGGCGACGACACCCTTGAACTTGACTCCAAACTCCTGGGCCAGGAGGTAGGCCTTTTTAACTGCGACAGAGCTAATATCGATACCAGTAACCTTGTATCCCTTCTGTGCTAGGAATACGGCGTTACGCCCCTCCCCCATTCCCATATCAAGTACGCTTCCCTCATAGGGAATATATTGATAGTTCTCCGCCAGAAACGGTGCAGGGGATTTTCCGAAGACAAACGTTGGTCGCGAGTACTTCTCGTCCCATTGTGTCTTTGAGTCCTGAGATGTCTTAACTCCCGTGAGGTGCTGGAACCGGCTACCTGAGATCGGTTCCCGTGCCGAGAAGGCAAGAGACGAGAGGCCTAGGATGATGCAGAGAAAGGGTATCTTCATTTCTCTAGAAGCTAACACTAATCTGGGTTTATGGGAAGCCTACGCCTTAAGACTCTGGAGTCTCGTCGAGGAGCGGATCGCTGTCTTCCATAGAAGCTGAGGAGGTTTCCATGAAGACGGTTTCTTCGTTATCGTTGCGCTCGGAAACGACTCCGAGCTCGGCGTCCAGGTATAGGTTCAGTGTAGCGAGAAGCTTTTCCATCCGCCGGATCTTTCGATCGATGAAGTCTTCCACCGTATTCGGCATATCCTGAGTCGCAAAGAGATACCAATTCGTCTCTTCGGCCAGTGAATAGTACTGGTCAAGGGTGGTAATGAGCTCGCTGCTGCAATAGGAGAGATCCATGATGGAGGTGTCTTCGTAGCGGTTGCGGAAAATCCGTGGGAAATGATCCCGGGTACGCCGAAGGGCAAAGATCTCTAGGTATTCGGTCTTCCGATCCCGGATCCGGGAGAACAGGTTATTTGCATCGATTTTTAATAACACGAGAACCCGCTGGGTCGCTTCGTCGTTCTTACTTTTCATACCACGGCCCCAAGGCCCGCGCGGCGGCCGCCAGGCCATTTAATGTTTCTCTCTGAATTCAATAAATGATACCGGGCGATCCGTGCCGTTAACAACCGGGAACTTATGGGATACTTGAGGAAAAAGAAATTACGGGTCATGGCGAAGGTCTTGGAGTCGTTGAGCCGGGAATAGCTAGAGAGGAGAAGAAACGTGAGCCGCCGGGACTTCAAAAGGTACTTCAGGAGTCCTCGGGCCTGGTTCGTATAAAGCCGAAGCTCTCTTGAATCAGCGACAGACGCCAATACAGTTATCTTAGTCTGCTCAGTCAGAGAAAGTAGGCGCTGGAGCTCGTCGATTCGCACCGGGACCAGGATTAAGCCGAGTTCTCTAAATGAACGATCGAGAGTGTAAAACGCTGCTGGTAACGTTTCATCGAGAGTTAGGAAAAAAATTAAGGTCGGGTCTTCGCGCTCATCCATGACCTCTTTTCGGAAACACAAAAAGGAACTTGATCACAAAGTTTTTTTCCTCCAAAGTAGTGCATTTTCTGATTGCTAGAATCTATCTAATCGAATTGTGTATCGCGCAAATCACTACTGGCCGCTAGCTGCTGATCCTGTTCCGACTCGATCTCCAGATAGATTGCGTGTCGGTTCTCTTGGAGGGATAGTGCGATCGGCCGTGTTAGTCATTCTAGAATTATTGATACGATCATTTAAGCAATTAGAAGTTAAATTTAGATTGTGACATAGCGGAGTAATCGCGCCCGAACATTGGTTGTTTTGTCGTCCTTGTTCAACAAGATTTAAGGTTTCAGTCAATTCTTCTAGAGTCCAAGTTTCTGCCCCCCGACATCTTTCAAGCAAAGCTCGTGAGCGGGATACATGGTCTTGTTGATTGGTGGCGCCAGCGTAAGTGTCATATTGACTCTTAAGAAAAACAGCAAAAATTATCAGACCAAGTCCGTAAAATGCTATTGTTGCAGGATCTGCGTAAGCGTTTTGAATTAGAAAGTTCTTAAAGACCAGACTTTTCTGTGGCTCTAGTACCTCGACAACTTTCTTTATCTCACTGAAGGAGGACCTTATGTTAAGTTTTTTTTCCCTCTTTCCCCAATAAAGAGTCAGAAAACTATCTTCAGAGAGGGTTACCTTTATGTTCTTCTCCGGGTTGATCACTATCGATCTGCCGGTGACTGAGTAGGTGGGAAGATCTTGATCATAAACGTTTTTATTCAGAAGATAGCTACCAAGTTCATCAGATAGATCGGGCGCCGTTGATTTTATGTGATTAACAACATCTTTAAACTTTTTAAAGTTCTTGAGTAGTTGAAGAGAAGATGAGTTCAATTCGACGCCTGTTTGTGAACTAGCATTAACGTGGGGATGAGTGAAAAAAATAGAAACCAGAACATAGCTTATCAAACGGTATATAATTAACATACAAGATGCTCCTATTTCATCACTATCGGCATAAGAACACTGACCTTGAATCAATGTTATTCTTGAGCGAATTTGTCACATCTCAATTTAAAAGCGACGAGCTTGCTCAATAAGCCGAAATACAAAATGTGGAGACAAAGTTCTATTGAAGTCCCTAGAAAAAAAGGAGCTCAAAAATCATTAAGACTTGATCACTCTCAAGACCTTTCTGACAAATCCAATCAACATCCCTAGGCCAAGTGAGGCAAGGCCGCCCCCTCCGCCCGTTGTAGCAGACGCGGTCGTTCCACAGCTTAGCGGACTTTTTCCCTCACTACCTGCCGAATACGCCAACGGGGATATAAATCGGGTGAGCTGACGGTTCTCAGTCTGAGCATGAACGTCTTTCATCCCGTCGAGGTCATCCTCTTGAAGGCCATTGTAGGGGTACTGAAGGGTCGGGGCCATGACCGCCAGCATGTTCTCTGAGTGGTCAAGTCCCAGGGTGTGGCCCAGCTCGTGAACTAATGTTGTAGCAAGGTTTATGTTATTGATTGCTGAGTACGGGGAATTGAAAGCGCTGTGGCCTCCGTTGATGACGATTTCCGATTTCGCGAAGTAAGGCCCATTGGTATATCGGATCGCCACGGCCAGTACCGACTGCGGGTCCATCTTTGTTTCGGCGGCGAAGTTACTAGACCAGCGGATCACGTTGTTTGTACCACTGCTCGCAAGGTCCCAAAGACTCAACTCCGTCTCCCGCTCCCACTCTTCCACTGCCGCAGCCGCGAGTCGGTCGAGGAGTGCCTTCCGCGTCGGGTCCTTCTCAAGTATCGTGAACTTAACGGGGAGACTGGCCCAGTAAAAACCATTGGTGAAATCCTGAGTCAGGTTGTAACCCCATGCCGGGGCCGCAGCGAGCACGAGAAGGAGCCATCTCATCATAGTTTTCTTCCTGAAAATATGTTTGATCACGCTTAGAGCTCTTCAAGCCAACAGAGCTTTCCATTCCGCAGCTGCACCCGGTAGTCCTTGTCCACAGCGAGCTTAAATGGTCCGTTTTGTAGGACCTCGAGCACGACCTGCTCGTCCGCTTCGCCTTTGAGTGTTCGCAAGTTTTCGAATACCACCTTGTTCGTAGAAAAAATGTCTGTTGCACCCAGTGGTTCGATGATTTCCTTGACCCGTGCCTCAAGCTGCACTAGACAGTTAGAGACTCCCACTGTCAACGTTGCCATCGCTGGTAGGCAAAGAATGAGTGCACTGACTGCTACAAATGTTTTCACGCCTGACTCCCTGGCACTTTTTGCTTCTGGGAATGTTCACTAGCATCCTGCCGGTGTTCCCTTGCCAAGATGATTGCACGGAAGGTGCCAAAGGCGCAGAGAGGCTAAATTGCCTCAATTACGATCCGGACTGGACGAGTCAGGGACAAAAGGTAACCCTTTAAAATGCAAAGGACACCGCTAACTGGTGCATTTGGGGTAAAAAAAAGGGCCTCCCGAAGGAGGCCCTGATTGTGCTTGAGGTCAGGCGCAGTAGCTAACTACATCATGCCGCCCATGCCGCCCATTCCACCCATACCGCCCATGCCGGCAGGAGCATGACTGTGGTCGTCCTTCTTCGGAACGTCAGCGATCATGGTTTCAGTAGTCAGCATCAATCCAGCAACAGAAGCTGCGTTCTGGAGTGCAGAGCGCGTTACTTTAGTCGGGTCGATGATGCCGGCCTTTACGAGGTCTTCGTAACGGTCATCGCGAGCGTTGTAGCCGAAGTTCGCGTTCTTAGATTCGATGACTTTGTTGACGACAACAGCGCCATCGAGGCCAGCGTTGAACACGATTTGACGGAGAGGTTCTTCGATCGCACGGCGAATGATTTTGATACCAGCAGTTTGCTCGTCGTTCTCGCCTTTCATGCCTTCGAGGGCAACTGCGGCGTGAAGGAGTGCAGCTCCGCCACCTACGATAATGCCTTCTTCAACAGCAGCGCGAGAAGCGTTCAGTGCGTCTTCTACGCGGTCTTTCTTTTCTTTCATTTCTGACTCAGTAGGAGCTCCGACACGGACAACAGCGACGCCGCCAGCGAGCTTAGCAAGACGCTCCTGGAGCTTTTCCTTGTCGTAGTCAGAGGTCGTCTCAGCAATCTGAGCACGGATCGCAGCGACACGGGCCTCTACGTCTTTCTTGTTACCAGCGCCATCAACGATGACAGTGTTTTCTTTGTCGATGGTGATTTTCTTACAAGTACCGAGATCCTTCAGAACTGTCGTCTCAAGAGACATGCCAAGTTCTTCAGAGATCACTTGACCGCCAGTGAGGACAGCGATGTCCTTCAGCATTTCCTTTCTACGATCGCCAAAGCCTGGGGCCTTGACTGCGGCAACGTTAAGAGTTCCGCGGAGCTTGTTCACAACGAGAGTTGTGAGAGCTTCACCTTCAACGTCTTCCGAAAGGATAACGAGCGGCTTGCCAGACTGAACGACTTTCTCAAGTGTAGGAAGAAGTTCCTTCATCGAAGAGATTTTCTTATCAGTGATGAGGATGTACGGGTTCTCGAAGATAGCTTCCATACGCTCTGGATTTGTAACAAAGTACGGAGAAACGTAACCGCGGTCAAACTGCATACCTTCAACGACGTCGAGGGAAGTTTCAGCAGTCTTCGATTCTTCAATCGTGATGACTCCTTCCTTGCCGACTTTTGACATCGCTTCAGAGAGAAGCTTTCCAATTTCTTTATCATTGTTAGCAGAGATTGTACCGACGTTCGCGATTTCTTCAGCTGTGTCGATTTTCTTAGACATAGACTTGAGCTTCTCGATGACTTTCGCTGTCGCGAGGTCAATCCCGCGCTTGAGGTCCATCGGGTTATGGCCTGCGGCCACGAGCTTCACGCCTTCGCGGTAGATCGCCTGAGCGAGAACAGTAGCTGTTGTTGTGCCGTCACCTGCGTCTTCGTTTGTTTTCTGAGCAACTTCCTTCACAAGCTGAGCACCCATGTTTTCGAAAGCGTTCTCGAGCTCGATTTCCTTAGCGACAGTTACCCCGTCCTTAGTAATCGCAGGAGCACCAAAAGACTTCTGAATAACAACGTTACGGCCCTTAGGACCGAGAGTGATCTTCACAGCGTTCGCAAGAGCGTTAACACCAGAGAGGATTGAGTTACGAGCGGACTCGGAATACTTGAGTTCTTTAGCTGACATAATATTTCTCCTTAGAAGAGATGATGGTTTTATTTACTGAAGGACGCCGAGGATTTCATCCTCTTTCATGATCAGGTAGTTCTCGCCTGATACTTTAACTTCAGTTCCGGAGTACTTTCCGAAAAGAACTTTGTCTCCCTTCTTAACGTCGAGGGACTTAACTGTTCCGTCCTGAAGCCTGTAACCGTTGCCAACGGCAACGACTTCACCCTGGGCAGGCTTTTCCTTGTGATTGTCCGGGATGATGATCCCGCCAGCTGTTTTAGTTTCTTCTTCAAGTCTCTTGATGAGAACTCGGTCCTGAAGCGGCTTTACTGTCATAGATCCTCCATTCGAATAAATTTTTGCTATGCAAAAATAGTTGAGAAAAATATTTTTCGATTTTGCATTTCAGAAGATGTGTCTGGCCAGACAAGTGTCAAGGTTGGCCCGGAAAAAAATCCTTCGCCTTGGATGGACCCGTTGGGCCATCCCATACCCCCTGAGTCTCCTATTCAGCTAAAAACCTCTAAGAAGAGACCTGTAAGAAATTCTTGCCGCCACGCATACATGATTCTAAATGCTTAAACCCATTAAGTTCGACGCAATGAATCCGAAGAGAACAAAAAGGTATAATGACACTAGGCATTCTCAAGGGAATGATAATGCTGACGACGCTAACTCATAAACTTTGTCCGCTCCTGACGCTGCTGGTTGCAACCATGAGCTGCGGTAAAAAGATTGCGGACACAAAGTCCGGGCCGGAACAACAAATCCAAAATCAGGTTACTCCTAAAACCTATATCCTCGAGCTCGACGGCACCAAAGCTTCAATCATGAATCACCCTTTGCCGCGAGCGGCCCGTTTTGAGATTCCAGATCGCCTCAAGGTGCGTAGGGGTTCTACCGCGGGGAAAGCGGTTGAGATCGCCTATGACGTAAATAAATTCGATAGTGAAGACTTTGAATTCCGTTGCAACTATGTTCCCTCGGCGAACCCCTCCGAATTCGTCCTCAAGAAATGCGTCGACTACGACGGTGACGATTTTGGTGACCTTACAGGTCACCAATTCTCTCTACGGACAAATGAAATTATTCAACTCCGCTTCACTGGGGCGCCAGCACGTGATCTCACAGTCGAAGTAATCTACTCCATGGATTGGATCTAGTTTCTCATCTACTTTTTATTTTGAATCTAGGGCTTGGTCGATGCAGGAGCGCGACTGCGACCTGACTGATAAAGCCGCGAGACGGTTTCCTTGTAGGATGGATCAAGGTCTTCAAAGCGGCGCGCGTTCACGAGGAGTCGGTAGCCCTCA
>JAIYDC010000032.1 GCA_027487685.1 Pseudomonadota bacterium
AATCTCCATGCCAGCGACACTGTACTGGCAGTAAGCTAAGTCCGCATAGTGGCGGTTCAATACTCGTCTCACTTCTTTATTAGCTTCCATCCGACTGAGCTTGCGCATAATACTCCTTGGTCTGGAGCTATCTTATCGGAGTTTTAGGAAAGAGATGAAACTAAGAGGCGACGTAGTGATTCCAGATGGTTGTGGTCCGATAAAAAACGAAGTATTGATTTTATGGGTGCGCTTGGCAGGAATTTGTGGCAGGTCACGGTGTTAGGGCCAAAGAAATGGCCCTAACACGATAAAATGAAATTACTCGTTCATAGCGAGGATAACTTCTCGCGTGATCTTAGAGGCGAAACAAGAGGAGTTATTGGATGAGTCGAGCATGGGAGCAAGCTCTACGATGTCGGCCCCCACAAGATTTTTCCGGTTGAGGATCTTAAGGATCCTCATGAAGCCATGAAAGTCTTCTCCCCCGGCCTCAGGAGTCCCGGTGCCTGGGAAACAGCCTGGGTCAAAGAAGTCCAGGTCTAGAGTGAGGTAAATAGGCCGATCTTCGGGGATCGCTTCAAGCCACTCGCAACACTCTTTGAGAGACGTCGCCAGGGTCTTATGCTCTTTCATCCATTGGAATTCGCTCCGAGGCCCGGAGCGGATCCCGTACTGGATCAGGCGGTTCTTATCTGTGAAGTGATCGAGGACTCGACGGATAATCGAAGCGTGTGAATACTTCTCCTCAAGGTAGCCGTCCCTGAGGTCAGTGTGTGCGTCTAGGTGAAGGAGGACCAGATCCGGGTAGTTCTTCAGGTAAGTGACGATAGGCCCGTAAGAGATTGAGTGTTCACCACCGAGAGTTAGAAACTTGATCTGGTCCCGCTTGAGGTCCAGGTCTTTGGTCATCTCCATAAAGAAGTCGTTGGTGATGTGCCACTTCGACGGATAAACGGGCAGGTCACCCATCGTTATGATGTTGTAGTCCTGAGTGTCCTTATCGAGGTAAGGAGAGTAGTCCTCAAGCCCATAAGAGGCTTCGCGGATGGCGCCTGGAGCGAACCGGGCACCAGGACGAAACGAGGTCGTTCCGTCAAAGCAAAATCCGATGATGTGTGTAGAGTGGGAGAAGATCGCCTCGGCGTACTGAGTTCCGATAAACGCTCTGGCGTGCTCGAGGCCTTCGACTTCTTTGATGAGGCGTGGTTCAGTGTTCATACTACTCCTGTCCAATCATATGCTTGTGGAAGTTTGAAAGGGCGAAAGCACCTTTGTGCCAGTTCGTATTGTACCATTTGAGGCTTCGCTCAAGAGAGTTCATCTGGGTGAGCTTCATCGGGTTGAGGTCCGTTGGACGGTACTTCTTAGAGGAAAAACCGAAGGTCCAGAAGACTCCAGGGTAGATAAGCATGGGAGCGGTAAAGCTCTGGACGATGGGAAATACCTTCCGCATGTTCCCGTAAATGTTTTTGACGCCGAACTCATCGAGGAACGGGTTCTCGGTCTGGTTCATCATGATGCCGTCTTCGGTTAGGGCAGAATAAACGTCGGAATAGAATTCATCGGTAAAGAGGCCTGAGGCGAAATCTACCGGATCCGTTGAGTCGACGACGATGATGTCGTACTCGCCTTTGGCGCGCTTGATGAATGCAAATCCGTCCTCCGGAAGCACTCGAACTCTCGGGTCTGAGAGGCCCGAGGTGCAGTCGGGGAAATAGAGCTTAGAGACCTCGATCACGCGCTCGTCGATCTCGACCAGGTCAATTCGCTCGATGTCTGCATGCTTCACGAATTCCCGAACTACGCCGCCGTCACCGCCTCCGATGATCAGGACCTTCTTGCAATTCCGGGAGACCATGTAGGGGATATGAGAAACCACTTCGTGATAAACAAATTCGTCTTTATCAGACACCATCGTTTTTCCATCAAGAAGCAGGAGGCGGCCGACAGCGTCTGTGTCGTAGACATCGATCTGCTGAAACTTCGACTTCTCGGAATGGAGGTGGGCCTTCACCTTAAAACCGGTGGCAAAAGTGTTATAAAAAAATTCCTCGATCATCCAACCGTTGACGTTCATAGTGCTCCCTGAAATGGTTGAGGATTTCTAACCCAAAACCGGGGGATTTCCAAGTTCTAATTGACACACAGCTGCCTTAATCAGTCGGGTGACGAACTTCGGCCTTCTGAGTATGATCAGGGGGTCAACTTCACCAAGGAATTTCAATGATTTTAGTGACCGGCGCCGCAGGCTTCATCGGGAGCGCTATCGTAAAGCAACTTAACGACCTTGGTGTCGAAGATATTCTCATATGCGATCATTTTGAAAGTGGTGAGAAATGGAGAAATCTCCGTGGACTTAAGTTCTCCGAGCTTGTACCCGTCGGCGAACTTTTTGCGCATACATGCTGGAAAAAGCAAGGAGCGTTGAAGGCCATCTACCACATGGGCGCTTGCTCGGACACGACGGAACTCGACATGGACTTTCTTTACCGGAACAATACTGAGTACTCGAATCGCCTTTTAGCACTTGCCGCAGCTAAGAATGTTCCGATCGTTTACGCCTCAAGTGCAGCCACTTATGGGGCGGGTGAACAGGGTTATTCCGACGACCACGCCGGCGTCGCCGCCCTTTTGCCTCTCAACAAGTATGGCTACTCAAAGCAGCTTACCGACGAGTGGATTCTTCGGCAGAAGAGTAAACCCAAGGTCTGGTTTGGCGTCAAATTCTTCAACGTGTTTGGACCCAACGAGTACCACAAAGGCAAGATGAGCTCCGTTGTACTTCAGTCCTATAGGCAAATCTCTGAGGTCGGTGAGGTAAAACTCTTTCGGTCTCACCGACCTGACTTTAAAGATGGTGAACAGCTGCGAGACTTCGTCTACGTGAAGGATGTCGTCCGCGCCATGATCGAGCTCATTGCCGCGGGCAAAAAGAAGCCTAGCATATCCGGGATTTATAACCTTGGAACCGGCGAGGCCCGCAGCTTTCACGATCTGGTCCAGGCGACCTTTCGGGCCATGGACCGAAAACCAAAGATCCAGTTCATTGACATGCCTCTTGAACTCCGGAATCAGTACCAGTATTTTACTCAGGCCGAAATGCACAAGCTTCGCAAGGCCTTACCACGGTTTAAGTTCACCAAGCTCGAAGCCGCCGTGGCCGATTATGTCCGCGGGCATCTTGCTACGCCAGACCCCTACCTTCGGAGCTTGAATGAATAAGAGGATCGACGGTTTTAAACAGGCCGTGGAGATGCTTCAGGGTCTGGACCTCGCGGCTCAAGAGTCCCTGATCGCTGAAATCGCACGCCGTGATCCGGACATGGCCGTCCGACTCAAGCAGCACGTTATGACTTTCGATGATCTTCAGTACATCACAGTAAGCATGATGAAGCGTCTTCTTCAGGACATTGATCTTCACATGCTAGGTCTGGCGCTTCGAGGGGCCAACCGCCAGACAGTTGATCACCTCTTGAGTATGTTCTCGACTAACATGAAGCGTGACATAGAGGATATCTTGAAGGGTAAACTTCGTTCTCTCACTGAAGTTCTCGAGGCCCAACGTAAGATCATGGAAGTGGTCATAAAGCTTAGAGATAAGGGTGAAATTGTTTTGTCTAAGGATAAATCGGAGCGGCTAGTTTGAAGTCTCTAGTTTGCGGGCTTGCGGGGGCGCTGCTAGGGTACCTAGTTTATCCCAGGCTCCATCCGCACTGGCTGGTGCAAGGCCCCTCCACAAAGGATCCGCAGCGATCATTGCTAGAACCTGTACCAGCAGCAGTGGCACAACCTTCGACTTCCCTTTTTGTAAAGCCGACGTCCAGTGGGGATAGCGCGAAGCAAGAGACCCCTGAGCTTCCCGCACAGACCTTCAGGCCGTCTTCCTCTGAGGTCTCACCAGTGTCGCTGGATAAGAGCAAGATTTCTAAACTAAAGTCGGCACCTGAAACACTGGACGCCCGATGGATGACGTTTATGCAAAGGCCCTACCTGGAGAGCTTTTCAGGAAGGGACCGTCGCATCCTGGGACGCTTCGAGGGCACACTCACCCAAAACGACGGTCAGCTCGACTCCGTCATTTTAAGTTTTAACTTCCGGCAACGGGACCAGGTGCTGCAAGGTGGCTCTCATGTCTCATTGGTAGACTCCAATGGAAAAGAATACTCACGGCATTCGGACAGTGGTGGGAATCGGACGGTCAAGTCAGGCCCCGCTGAAAACTCCTACTACATAGAGGTGAGTCCTATATCCTACATGGTCCTTTCTTTTAAGCACTATCCCCAGCTTGCTGGAAGTTACTTCGAACGGGGAAGACCTGTCGGAAAAGTTGAACTCCGGAAGGTCGACCCCTAACGAAAATCCTAGCTATTTTTCCTCGACGACGAAGAAATCCCGCGTATAGAAAAGAACCTTTTTCTGGCGGATCTTATAATCCCTGACTGTACTCAGAGTCTTCACTTCGTAGAGAGCTTTTCTACTATCAAACGCCTTCTGGCGGGCGACGATAGTGAAACTGTCACTCTCGGAATCCCCAAGGGCCGGCAGGTCTTTGAATTGAATCTTCATTTCGTCACGCATCCAAGAATCGGCAGTACCGTACTGAGCGCAGTAGGTCTCTGGAACCGGACAGGTGCGTTCGCGCTGGACGCGTTCGATCCGGTAGGTCTCTTCAAAGCGAAGACATTCGTTATTGTGAGGATTCGTGCGGGTGCAAACGCGGCCGGCCGGGACACGCCGTTCGAAAACATCGTAGCCGCAGTGAACTCCTGAAGTGCGCAAAACAACGCGGGTCTCTTGGCGCTCACAAACGGATATCTTAAGGGGAATGCTGAACGTGAGCTCCACAGTCCTAGGAGTTTTATTTGTTCGAAGGATCGTAGCGCGGTCCCCACGGATTTCCATCTTCTCGGCATTGAGTTCAACAGGCGCTGTTTGAGCGAAGGCCGTGAAAGAAAGAGCGAGGGTGGCGATAGTTACTAGACGATTCATGCGAAGCCTCCTTTGACTTGACTCAGCCTCTTATACCACTTCTTCGACTACGAATTTCATGACCTGTAGAACTTACACGCACTCTCAGCAAGGTCTTGCTGAAGAGTAGAGTAACTGGTGCTAAGGGTCTAAGTGACCCCGGACACGGAGCTATTTTGGCCATCGAGTCCGACTAAAATGCCCCCGCGATCTGGTAGGTCTTTTTGACCGTCGACGGTAACTTCCCGTTATCCATCGATTCGTTTAGTTGGCATGGTTCCTGCTCAATGGGTTCCCAAGAGACGGGGGCACACTCAAGGATGAGTGGTCAGGAAACGGACTTTCACCCTTGTTCTCCAATGGACGCTAGGGAATGGCAATTCGGTTTAAAAAGGATTTTAGGCCGAATCACAATCAGGGATGACTACTTTTTAAGGAGAGCTTTATGGAAAAAGCAATGATCGAGCACTTTAAGAATCTTTTCCTAGAGATCCTATCTGAGGAAGAGGTCTTCGAAGGAAAGCTTTCACCAGAAACACTGGAGGGAGATGAAGTGGACATCGTTTCGGTGGAGAAGGAAAATCAGATGGATTTCCGGCTCAAAGCAAGGAACGCCATTTATCTTAAGAAGGTGCGAAAGTCGCTACAGAAAATAGAGGATGGCAGCTTCGGAGAGTGCGAAGATTGCAGCATCGAAATATCTCATAATCGACTCCTGGCCAGACCCACCGCCGACCTTTGCATTCACTGCAAGGAAGTAGAAGAGAAGGAAGAGAACCAGACGGTCCACCGGAATCGGAACTCGGTTAAGAACGGCCGGGTTCTTCCGATCGAACACCTCGACCGGAGTTACAAGACCGACGAGAATGGGACTTCTAATTTCCAGGTCAGCCATATGGATTATCAGGACATCGTCAGCTAGGTCATTAACCTTAAGTTATGATAGAGGCCCTCTTCCGAGGGCCTCTATCATCTCAAACGATAAACTGAGACAGTTCCTGAACCAGGGCCTGTGATCTGGCAACAAATCGCTCTTTCTCCTCTGAGGTGAGGCCTTCGGAAGACAGGGAGGCCAGGTCCTGAACGTGGTGACAGATCTTCTCTGCAAGATCTTTCTTTTCACCTTTTTCCCAAATCCGCATAGCGTTCTGAACCAGAGTATTGCGTGGGTTCACGATCAGCGTCTTCTTGAGAGGAGCGTTAAACGCCGACTGGCCCATGGACTTTGTCATCTGCTGGAAGCGCTTCATGGTCTCGTCGACCTTAAAGTAGGCGCTAGATGATGAAGCCTTCAGGTTTTTTACCTCTACGTCAAGACGTTCCACGATGTCTTTGTCATCGCCCACAAGGACTTGTTTGAAGAAGTCTTTGATGCGGACGTCGTCGGCAGTGGTATCTCCGGCCTCAAGGAGAGTTTCAGCTGCGGCGTCGATGGCCGTGAATTTGAAACTGGTCTCACCTTGCTTCTTATACTCACAGTGCTGCATGAAGTGTGGGTCAATGTATTGATCTGTTTCTAAAACCTGGATCCCTTCGGCCTGGAGTTGTCTTCGGAGGGCCTCGTCTGAGAGATTTTTCTCAAAATAAACGTACTTATCCTTGAGCTTCTCTTTCGCCGACTCGGGAATTGAGGCTTGGTACTCTTCAAGTGTCACGAGTTTCCCCTCGCTGTTTTTAAAGAGGACGAATTTTCTCATCACTTCATCAAATTTCTCATCTTGCATGCACCCGTATTTTACGAAGAGACCGATGTCCTCCCACGCCTTCTCAAAGCGCTCCCGGTCAGTGTTGAAGAGTTTTTTCAAGGACTCGGCAACCTTCTTGATAATGTAGTTTGAGATCTTCTTGATGTTCGGGTCCCCCTGAAGGGCGGATCGCGAAACGTTGAGAGGGATATCGACGGAATCGATGGCGCCCTTCAAAAGTCCCAGGAAGTCTGGGACTACGTTCTTCACGTTATCTGAGACGAAGACTTGCTTGCAGTAAAGTTTGATTCCATTGTCCTGGACAGGCTTATTCGGGTTCAGTTTCGGAAAGAAGAGAATCCCTTGAAGAGTGAAGGGATGGTCGACATTCAAGTGAAGCCAGAAGAGCGGCTCTTGCTCCATTGGGAAAAGCTTCCGATAGAACGTTTTATAGTCCTCGTCTGTGAGTGACGTTGGGTCTTGTCTCCAGAGGGGCCGGGTTTCGTTTACGACCTCTTCCGTTGCATCCTTCTCGTTGGCGTCTAACAGGGTAATTGGATGGGGCATAAAGTCGCAGTAGCGTGTCAGGGTCTCATGGAGTTTCCAACGGTCTAGGAATTCTTCCCCATCGGCACCGATTGAAAGCGTGATTTTCGTTCCGATCTCGCTCCTAGTCGAGCTGCCAAACTCGTAGTCCGTGTCGCCTTGGCATGTCCAAAGTGTGGGCGCAGCTCCTGGTGTCATAGAGAGGGACTCGACTTCTACCTTCTCTGCCACCATAAATGCTGAATAAAACCCGAGACCGAATTTTCCGATAATCTCATCTTTTGTACCGGTATTTCCTACGTCCTTCATCTTCTGAACGAATTCTTCAGCACCGGAGAAGGCCAGCTGGGCAATGTATTTTTCGACCTCTGCTTCGGTCATGCCGATGCCATTGTCCTCGATGGTAATTGTCTTCTTTTCCTTGTTGACCTCCAGCTTCACTTTCCCCTCAGGGGTCTCATGACCCTGTGAGCGAGCAAGGGTGTGGCGCTTGGTGATAGCGTCCGAGGCATTCGATACCAGTTCCCGGACGAAGATATCATGCTCTGAGTAAAGCCATTTTTTAATGATTGGGAAGATGTCATTTGTGTTTACAGAAATTGAACCTTTGCGGGTTGTCATAGTTCCTCCATCGGGCCTTTATTGTCGTCTTGTCATTTAGCGTAATAATCCTTACAAAAGATAAGAACACTTTCTTAAACGTCAAGGGTAAGTCCAACGTATGGCCAACGAAATAGTTTCCCTCCTCGTCCTCGCCACCGGGGGCACGATCGAGAAAATCTACGACGAGTTCGAGGGGTCCCTCCACAACCGGGAGACGATCGTGAAGAATAAGATCCTTCAGAAGCTTCGGCTTCCTTATACGGACATCACGGTTAAGCAGATCATGTCAAAAGACTCCCTCATGATGGATGACGCGGACCGCTTATTCATCCTGAGTTCGCTGAAGGCCCACGAGAGTGGGGTACAACCGATTGTTGTTCTGCACGGTACGGACACTATGGACCTTACATCGAAGTACTGTTTCGATCACTACCCTAGCGTGTCGGTTCCGGTCGTTTTCACCGGTGCTATGAAACCGCTGGGGTTTGACGACTCGGACGCGGCCCAGAATGTGATCGAGGCGATCTTTGCCGCCCGGATTTTGTCGCCGGGGTACTATGTGACGTTTCATGGAAAATTATTTAAGGTGCCCAATTTCCGCAAAAATAAAGAGCGTGCAACTTTTGAGGAGATCCAATGATGAAGTTCTTTGCCGTCCTATCCCTCCTTTTCTTCTCCGGCAAAACCATCGCCTGGGGACCGACGGGACATCGGGTTGTGGGCCTTATCGCTGAGAAAAGCTTAACCCCTGGCGTGCGCCAGAAAGTCGCGCGAATCCTTGGAGGCCACTCATTGTCGCGGGCCTCGAACTGGCCTGACGAGATAAAGTCTGAGCCCGGAACCTACGGACACACTTTCAATTGGCATTATACGGACTGGAAAGATCAGGATCAGGCCCACGACGAGGGGAACTCCTCCGGGCGTTTGATTGGGGCCATCAACGAGCAACTCGCGGTCCTGAAGGATGCTAAGAGTACCCAGGAAAAAAAGGCTTTTGCACTGAAGTTTTTGGTTCACTTAGTTGGCGATCTCCATCAGCCCCTCCACGTAGGAAATGGTCTTGACCGCGGCGGAAATACCTGCAAGGTCCAGTTTCATGGGCAGCCCACCAACCTCCACGCTCTTTGGGACGAGGGCCTGATCGACTTTACGAAGCTTAGTTTCACAGAGCTGGCAGATTTCGTTTCCAGGGGCCATGCACCTGAAGACGTGGCAGCGTGGAAGAAGGGAGATCCCGTATCATGGGCCCGAGAGTCGAAGGAGCTTCGGTCCGAGGTCTATCCTTTGGATGTGATTCAAAGCAAGACACCCGGGGAGCGAAAATACTGTCTGGCGTCCGGAACCTTAGCATCAGACGATACTCCCAAACTGGCCTACGAATATAGCTATAAGTTTATGCCAGTTATTGAACGCCGGCTCTATCAGGCGGGCCTCCGACTCGGTGCTCTCCTGAATGAGACCGTTAAATAGCCACGATCTCTGGGCAACATGTTTAGTCCAGTATAGGGACCAGTCTGCCTAACCCCCCGACACCCGGGGGTCTTTATATTCCCCGATGACCAGAGCACCAATCCCGCAGATAATAATTTTAAGAATTTGAGGGAAATAGACCGATGGGTCTTTCGAGGTCCTGGACCATGGATAATGCTACATTCGCGAAGAAACTTCTGAGCAAACTTCTGGTGACGGTGTTCGTCCTCACCAGCTGTACCCCTGCAGACATGCCATCCAGGACTAATCTCAGTGAAACTGGGAACATCGCTTGTCCGACTGGAACTAACTGCGCCGGAGGTGGAGAGAATACCACGATTGGTGGTGGGACTACACTTCCACCTAAGGTTGAGCTTCGGCATCTCATCGAACCAAATCTTTCAACGGACACGACTTATTCAACTGGGACAGGCCAGACCGCCTTCAACGGTGGGAGTTACGTCCGAAAGCTCACTATTCCCAAGAATTTCGCGGGCCGCCTCTATCTGGCAGGCATCAACATCGGCTCCCTCGCTTCTCGCCATGTACGCGTGCGTTTTAAGTTCGGTGTAGGTCGGGAATCGGTTACGATTCCCGCTACCGTTGCCCAGGCCCCGGGGATTACGCCACAGACTGAGATCAGCGTCCTCGTGATGGATCTTCGCTCTGAGCCCTTCCGCAAAATCCGGCTGCTCTATGACCTCTTTGACTACAATGATTACACTCTCGACAGTGATGGAACTTTCGCCACTAGCGTCGAACCGACTCAGGATAATCGCAACACGGGCCTCTACTGCCGAGGTCTTCGTGTAGAAGACGACTCGACTTTCGATGGCGTGGGGGCCTGTGACGGTGAACAAACTTCGGGCCCTGCGGAGGAATGTCTTTACGCCTATGCTAAGGTTCTCGATCAGGGCCTGGTTC
This sequence comes from Pseudomonadota bacterium, assembly GCA_027487685.1. Taxonomy (GTDB): domain Bacteria; phylum Bdellovibrionota; class Bacteriovoracia; order Bacteriovoracales; family Bacteriovoracaceae; genus Peredibacter. The sequence goes on from JAIYDC010000032.1 coordinate 10,179, forward strand.
AGCTCAACGGCACAGTAAAGGTTCCAATTACGCCTTCCTTTCCCCAGATCAAAAGCACCTCCGGGATTGGTTATTTCCAGGACGCTATGGCCCAAAAGCTGCGAAAGCCCCTTATGGATAAGATTCCTTCCAGTAGCAATGTGATCTCGAGCGTGCGTTTTAGTGACGCCCGAACGACCGGTAGCAGCTCGGATACGATTCCCGTCATGTTCCAAACTACGGCTTCGACCAGTGTTTGGGATTCATTTGAGATCCTCCTCAAGCGCTACGTCTACCGGGGGCCGTATCGTCTCGTGAACCTCGCCAATTGGGAGTTTCAGTTCCGCTACGATCAGCTTCATGGGAGAAATCGGCTCTTCCGTGAAAATTCCTGGGTTTCTTACCCGAACTATCTGACGGACCCACTTGCCGACGATTCAACGACAACGCCATTGCAGAACCGGCTTTACTATAATTCCTACCTCTTTCCTCTGGCGACAAAGCTCGACCTCACGGCCAACGTGTCTCACCTGGCATCGACTGACGCCGACGGGACCCGGGGTGATCTGGCGCTCAGCGTGAGCGGGAAGACCCAGTGGATGGACGGGGCGAACGCTCGTGCCCAGAGTCGTAACTTTGACCTCGAGCACGTTGGCTCATGCAACGTTTCGGCCACTCTCGAGGTCATTGCTAAGGATGACAAGAATGTCGACTACGTCATCGCAACTTCAAAAGATGTAAAACTCCAGCTTGTAAGACCCACCCAGTACAGAACAGATTCCGGAAATGAAGTCCTCTATAATAACTTTAAGAGTTGCACAACGAACGCCGGTTGTGGAGGCTCTGAGTGCTGCTTTAACAACCGTTGCTGGGATGAGAGCCTCGTTTCCCAGTGCTATGACTCTTCCAGCACCCAAGGGAACCGCATCATAGGGGAAAGCTGTGGTAGCGATCTTGAATGCACGAGCCTCTGCTGTAGCCGGACGAGCGGGCAGTGCGCGCCCCACAATACCATTCTTTCTCCGGCGGTCCTGTGCAGTAAGCCGATCGGAGATTTCTGCATCGCTAAGGAATGGTGTCAAAAAACCACGGTCGTTAAGTGCTACGTCATTCGTACTGGTACTGATACTCAAGGCAACACGACCTGCCGTCAGCAGTGCTACAACGTCCAGGAGTTTGGTGACTGTAAGAACGGAGTCTGCGTTCCACCCCCTCAGGCAACGATTCCCACCTTTGATCCAAGCGATGCCAATGCCTGCAATAACGCTGTACCGGCCCCTAGCTTTTAGGCATTGATCCGTCTTCTCCTTCGAGGCATAATAGGTCTACCGAAAGGAGCCCCGTTCATGTCCCTACCCGAGCTGAAGGATTGTGTCCTCGATCATATTGCTATAGCCGTGAAAAGTATTGCGGCCACGCGTAAGGTCTATGAAGACCTTGGCCTGCACTTTTCGCCCGATATTGAAGAGGTCGCCGATCAGAAAGTCCTGACCGCCTTCGCTCACGTTGATGTCAATGCCCACATCGAGCTTCTCGAGCCGACTTCGGTGGAGAGCACGATCCACAAGTTCATCGAGTCTAGAGGGGAGGGCATCCATCATATTTGCTTTAAGGTCCCAGATGTAAAGGCCAAGACCCAGGAATTGGTGCTGCGTGGTTATCGGTTTATCTACCCTGAGCCGCGCCTTGGCGCCGGAGGTTGCCTCGTGAATTTCATGCACCCGAAATCGACCGGCGGGGTATTGATTGAGCTTTCCCAGCGCCCTGGAGTAGGGGGGAACCCATGAATCAGTTTCAGGCACCTCCTTTAACGAAGCTTAATAAGGGTATTCTGATCGCTACCGGGGTATGCTTCCTGCTCGCCTCGATTCTGAAGGCGATCGGAGCTTTTTCACTCGTAGGCGTCCTTGGTCTCTCTGCCTCAGGCCTCTTTCATGGACTTGTTTATCAGCTTGTGACCTATCCCTTCGTAGAAGTTCAGCTCATGAGTGCGCTCTTTAATGGGCTCGTCGTATGGTTTATCGGATCGGAGCTTGAGGCCCAATGGGGGACAAAGATTTATCTGAGGTTTCTCCTCCTCGTGGTGGTGGGGGTAGGTCTCATCTTTACCCTCGTGAACCTCGTCTTCTTTTTCGGGACACCCATGTATTCGGGGTCTATTCATGGCCTTTCGGGTATTAACTTCGCTCTTTTGATCGCCTATTCTCTGCTTTTTCCTGACCGGCAGATGGCGTTCATGATGATCTTCCCTGTCCGTGCACGGACTTTCTGTTGGCTCCTGGCCGGCATCGAGGCCTACCTTGCGATATTCTCGAGCTTTAGCACCTCCTGGGCTCACCTCCTCGCTATGGGAGTGAGCTTTCTCATTATTCATTTTCAAACCAATGCCTTAGTCAGGAATGTGCTTCATGCGAGCTGGCAACCCCGGTCAGGAAAGAAGTCCAGCGGGAAAAAGCATTTGTATGTGGTAAAGGACGATGACCAGAAGCCACCAAAATACTGGCAATAATTTTGACTGGTAGCGTTGGATCTTGCGGAAGCTTAAGCGCAGTGGTACAAAATCCTCTCGAATTAAAGTGAGGACTTATGAAACTTAGACTGGCCCTTGAAGAAAAACAGATGGACCTTAGAGTACGTGACCGTCTCCTTGCCGAGGGTAAGATCACGAAAGAAGAGGTTAAAAAATTCCTCGATACGATGACTGATGATGGAAAAAACGCGATTCCTCTTGATCAAGACGAAGCGAAGACCATCCAGTAAGCTACTGGACAACAAATCCTGAAAAATAAATCTGTTTCACGACGGGTGGATCGCCGAGTTTGGCGTTCACCCGTTTTTTAATTTCGTTCTCTAAGAGAAGTTTGCCCGTCAGAGAGTCAAGGTCTTCAGCGGCCTTGTGTGAGGCCACTTCAATCACAGTATCTTTAAATAAATGCTCGCTCGCTTTAATCAGCGGCTTCTGCTCTTCCGTGAAAGTGAGGACGTTGAGTTCCAGGTCCAGGTAGCGGAGGCGAGAGCTTCGTGAATGGAGATTGACCACGAACTTTTTTATCGGTACCGGTTCCACCTGGGTCTGTTTGAGAGCATCGGACTTGAGGTTTTCGAGTTCTGCGGCCTGATCTGTGGCCGGAGGCTTGATCATGTTATGGGAATAGAACACTACCCCGGCGGCGGCCAGCACGACCACTAGGTTAACCATGATCAGTATCTTCTGCATTTTCCTAGAATAACATGGACTGAATTATCCGCAAGGGTAAGGGAAGAAGGATAAAAAAACGGGGGCCCTAGGTCCCCCGTTTAGCTTAAAGATACTTGTCGAGTTGGAGCGGAGTGAACGGAAGATCTAGGTCCCGGGCGACCTGTTCGTAAACGAGTTTACCCTTGTAAATGTTAACTCCCAGTCTCAGAGGTTTATCCTTCATGATGGCACGGTCCACACCCTCACGAGCGAGCATCCGGGCGTATTTTAAGGTGACGTTTGTGAGAGCGAAAGTTGACGTGCGAGCGACGGCGCCCGGCATATTGGCAACGCAGTAGTGAACGACTCCGTCGACGACGAAGGTCGGGTTTTCGTGAGTTGTTGGCTTGCATGTTTCGATGCAACCACCTTGATCGACGGCGATATCGACGACGACGGACCCTTTTTGCATCCTCGAGATCATTTCCCGAGTAACGAGCTTAGGTGCTTTAGCTCCTGGAACCAGGACAGCGCCAATGACGAGATCGGAGTGAATGACGGTGTCTTCGATGTTTTGTGAGTTCGAAAAGATGGTGTGGACCTTATTCTCAAAGAGATGGTCGAGCTCGGCGAGGCGTTTCGTCGAAAGATCGATGAGAGTGACATCTGCTCCCATGCCCACGGCCATCTGGGCAGCGTTCGTCCCGGCAATTCCGCAGCCAATGATGGTTACCTTCGCACGGCGAACACCCGGCACTCCCCCAAGAAGGATGCCCTTGCCGCCCTTGTCGAGCTGAAGGTATGAGGCGCCGACCTGAACCGACATCCTGCCCGCAACTTCCGACATTGGAACAAGTAGCGGAAGTGAGCCATCTTCGAGCTGTATTGTTTCGTAGGCGATGCAGGTCGCTCCAGACTTCATAAGTCCCTCAGTCTGAGGCTTATCAGCGGCGAGGTGAAGGTAGGTATAGAGGATATGATGTGGTTTAAGGAGCGCGATCTCGTTGGGCTGCGGCTCCTTGACCTTGATGATCATCTCACCAATGTTGAAAGCGTCTTCGAGCGTCGGAACGATTTTCGCACCGGCCTTTACGTATTCTTCGTCGGAGATTCCGATGCCCATACCAGCGTTATGCTGGACGAAAACTTCGTGTCCATCCTGGACCAATTGGCGTGCTCCGCTTGGCGTCAGACCAACACGATTTTCATTGTTTTTAATTTCCTTAGGAACTGCAATTTTCATCAGGAACTCCCTTTATGTAGCGCTCGCGCGGATCAAAAATTTGACCCATCTTACACGGTTTTTAATCTCAAGAATAGAGGAACTGCTGGCGATAGCGGACGGGCGGGGTGTTTTATCACCATGCAGCACAAACCATCCTCGTTACAAGTTTGAACGTATCGAGCAGAGGGATTCCGTCACCCAATATAGCGCGGTGTTGAAAGTCGCGACGGTTTGGAATCCAAAGGGTCTCTAGTCGTCCATTCCCTGGGTGTGATTGGCATGGTTATGTCACTACAAAGGCGTCTAGGATAGCAATACGAGAGTGCAGTAACTGAGTGCCCACGTCAGGCCTTTCGTCGACTAAATACCTTCTTCCCATTTGCGTTAGTGATCAAGGTAGAAGAGCGCTGGCGTCGATTTCTTAGATCGGTCGATTTGCAAACCGAACAGTTCCACCCTAAAATGGGTACTCCTGTCCTGGTTCCCGAACCTAAAATCGTGACTCTGTTCATGCTGAGGATGCTACAATGAAGTTTCTCCTTCCGCTACTCCTGACCCCGTTTCTCTTAAACGGTTGCGCCTCTCTTAAAAAAGAACAAAACCTAGCTGACAGCATAAAGTTGGACGTTGAGGAACTTAAACTTGCCAATGGAATGACTGCGCTGATCGTGAACCAACCGAAGCTTCCCATCTTCTCCCTCTATTTCTTCTATAAAGTCGGTGGAAAGAACGAAACCCCTGGTATCACCGGTGCTTCGCACTTCCTTGAACACATGATGTTTAAAGGAGCGAAGAAGTTTGGAAAGAACAGCATCGATTTTATCATCGAGGGCTCTGGTGGTTCGACCAATGCCTATACGACCAATGATTCGACTGTCTACTACGAGAACCTTCCGGCCAAGGAACTCGGCATGATCCTGGATATCGAGGCCGACCGCATGGAGAACCTGGGCCTTGACCCTGATGACTTCAACAAGGAGCGAGCCGTAGTCCTTGAAGAGCGGAAAATGCGCTATGAGAACTCGCCCCGGGGCCAGCTCTACCAGCTCCTCATGCAAAACCTCTTTGCTGGGACTCCGTATGGTCGCCCAGTCATTGGAGAAATTCCTGACCTAAAGTCGGTGACACGCGAACAGATCCACACTTACTTCAAGCGCTTCTACGCTCCTAATAATGTTACCTTGGTTGTTGTCGGAGACGTCAATTCGACCGCAGCAAGAAAGATGATTGAGGAAAAGTTTGGACGTATCCCAGCTTCTCCTTCAGTCAACGAGGCCCATGCCTCCCTTAAGGACGCTGATTTCGCTGTCAGTTCGACGGTATCAAAGGTGGTTGCGCAGAAAGGTGAGTCGCCGAGCCCACTTTTTATGATGGCCTATCCCACCTATAAGGCCGGTCACCCCAAGGGCTACGCTCTAGATATTCTCTCGTCGATCCTCGGGGCCGGGAAGAGCTCCACACTTTTGAACGAGTACATCCTCATCCCTAAACCTATTGCTACATCGATGTACGCGGCCCATCAGCAGCTCGAGAAGGCGGGCTTTTTCTTTATTGGCGGTGAACTCGTCCGCGGTGTTGGCCTTGATGGCTTCCGTGCGGATGTTTCACGAAAGCTCACTGCATGGTGCGATTCGGAAGTCACCCCACGGAATCTCCAGAAGATCAAAAACAACTACCTCGTCGACCTTTATGGTGGCCTTGATACAAACGCGGGACTGGCCCAGTTCTTGGGGGACAGACAGATGCTCTTCGGGGATTGGCGGCACTATAAAAAAGAACTCGAACTCTACGAGAAGGTTACGGTGAAGGACGTGAAGGATCTTTGTCTAGAAACCTTTGCGAAAAATCCGACCTTCGTCTCAGTCTGGAACCAGCACAAGTGAGAATAACCATGATGCAATTGCTATTCTTAAGCCTCTTCGCCTTTGTTCCTGCCTTTGCAGGTACGAGTTTCCTAGACGCCGTTGAGCGGCAGAGCTGGGACCTTGGTAAAGAGAAACTCGAAGTAGTATGGATCGAGGATGATAAGTTCCCGAAGTTCACGGCTTCATTTTATTTCCAAGATGGGGCCCTGAATGACTCTGTCCCTGGATTAACCCAGTTTACTTTTGATCAACTAACTTCAGGCACAGGCCAGGAGACCCAGAGAGAGCTCGCTGAGTTTTTTGACTTCTATGGTGCAAACCTACGCCATACGGTGACCCACGAGTACTCGGTTTTTACGGTTCAGGCCTTGACGAAAGATATTGCTCCTGTCATGGGAAAGGTCTGTCAGCTATTTAAAGATGCCCAGTATCCCCAGAACGAGCTCGACTCGCACACCAGTCGTGCTAAGAGTCACCTGAAGAATCTTGTAACATCTCACGCGGCCCTCGCCGATAGGATTTTCCGTAAGGTTTCCCTCAGCGGCACCCCCTATGCGGAACCAGTAGAAGGAACTCTCGCAAGCTATGACAAAATTACCCGAAAGCTCCTTCGTGAGCGCCTGGGTGCTTTGAACCGCACGAAAAAGGTTCTTTATCTAGCAGGGCCCCGGGATGTGAAGGAGATGCAAAAAGTCCTCGCGGCAGAATGCGAATGGAACAACGAGGTTAAAGTTAACCCACCGGTGCTGCGGAAGCCGGAAGCCCAGTCTACTATCTATCTTGTCCACGTGCCACAGGCCAATCAGGCCCAGATCAGGATCGGCCGTTACCTCATTAAGGATGAGTTCATTGGCAAATATGACCAGTACCAGTTCATGTCAACTTTCCTCGGAGGTGGTTTCACCTCGAAGCTAGTTCAGGAACTCAGAGTGAAGCGAGGTCTTACTTATTCTGCAGGTGCCTACGTTTCGATGCAGCGAGATTATGGCCGCGCCGGGATTCTCACTTTTTCTAAGAATGAGACTGCTGCGGATGCAGTAGGGATAGTCCGGGACGTCTTTGCGGATGTGGCGTCGGGGAAATTTCTCGAGAAAGAGTTCGTCCATCAGAAGAACCACCAGATCGGTGCCTACGCTTTTGGCTTTGAGGAGACTGGCGCATTTTTAGGTCAACTCATGCTCTACGATCATCAGAATCGCGACCTCGCTGAGCTAGTCCGCTTTCCGGAAACCATTGGGCGTCTTACAATGCCTGAGCTCGCTCGGGCAACGATGGAAACCTTCCCTTGGGAACGGCAGACGATCGTCATTGTGGGAGATCAGGAGCTCCAAAAAAGCCTCTCCCGCATCCGTCCGGTTCGGGTTGTAGGCTATGAGGACTTCCTATAATTCAACTATTTGATCTACGGGTCTCTGGACTAGGTCGATTCCTGACAGTTTGCCTGCATCTCGACCACGGCACCGGGGTAGATGACGAGCCGATCTGAGCGGATGATGCCTTCAACCCGAGCACTCGAACGGATGGCGACGAGGCCTGAGCATTCGATTTCTCCCACGACGGTGCCAAAGACTTCGAGGTCCACAGCGCTGATCTTTCCAGTCACTACGCTTCCTCGCTCGAGCACCAACTTTCCCGTGCCTTGGACCACGATGCTGCCTTCAACGCAAGCGTTGACGATACTGTCACCGGCCAAAAAAAGGTCTCCGAGGATCCGAGTTTTTGCACCAAGAACATTGTAATTGAATTCCTTGAAGTCCCGGTCGTCGATCATGATTTTAGTCCAATGGAGTACGTCTCCGTCTCTTTAATAAGGAGAAGGTCACCCTCACGGCTGAAGATGTAGATCAGGAACCGAACGGACTCCCCGGATGGTTTCTGCGAAAACAATGCATTTGTCGGTCGGAGCCGAGAGACGGCGAAGGGTTCTCCCATAGAGTATTTGATGCCGGTTAAGGAGGCGGCGTTTGCTTCAGCAGGATAGGCGCTTACACCTGCATCAGAGATCATAAAGACGAGAACATGCCCACTAACTTTCGTCTCGGAATTTGAGCTGATAATCTGAAACTTCAAAAGTGCTGTCTTGGCATCAGGAACAAACTCGAACTGGTCCAGGGTGACTTTGTTTTGCGCTATCAGGTTTTGCATACCGTAGGGCTTTTTAATCAGGAGAAGATAAGGGTCTTCGGCCGCAGTGGTGGTAGGTGCCGAGGAGAGGCGTTCGGCCAACGCTTCATTTGTGGCCTTCAGCGACTCGATTTCAGTTTCCAGGGAACTCATACGGTTTTCAGATTCCAAGATGACCTTGGGAAGAGTTGGAGAGGGAGTATCCTTAAGGCGACTTCCAAGGCCCCACAGAAAGAGCAGGAGCAAGAGACTCATCAGAAGCAGAGGGACGACGACGAAAGTGCTCCGGATAAATCGCTTCGTTAAGCGAAAGTACTTGGGAGGAAGTGGAGCATCGTAAATGATGATTGCAATTTCTTCGGCGTTTCGCTGGATCAATTCTTTCATTCCCTATTCTCTGAAAAAGCGCTTCGAGGGCGAGAATGCGAGTTTACCATCCTCCACTTTTGACCAAACCTCACCTACGATCTTCCAGTCGTAATTCCGGTCTTTTTCAAGGTAAAGAGTTTTCTTCCCGATGTCGTTGATCACCGTTGAGCGGTAGTCCTGTTGGAGGTTTACAACGGCGTAGCTATCTGTGGCGAAGATAGAGATAAAATCGAGCTTGATTTTTGGCCCATCGGGACGGGAGAAGACTGCTTTTTTATAGGTCTTGTAGCCACTAAAGTTCCCGTGTTTTTTGTCACGGAACTTACTTTGGTCATAGCTGGCGATGTAGTTGTCAAAGTCCTTCGACTGCCACGCTTTAGACCAGGCCTGAATGGTGTCGTTGATGTCTTTACGATTCCGCTCCCAAGTTGACTTGGATAGGTAGAATACATCTTGAACGACGATGATGGGGGTGTGGTTGAGTTCGATGTATTCTGAGATGTCCCTTAGATCCTGGTTTTGGACGACAACGCAACCCCGGGAATCAAGCCCTTTGGAAATGCGGTTATCGTCGTCGGTCGAGTGAAGCCAGATGCCGCCCCCACTCTTGCCTTCGCGTTGGTCAATGAAATTCGGATAGTCCATCGGAAATGCGCCGGAGCCATAGATTTCAGCATACTTACCGTGGCGCCTGAGGAGTTCTTGTTTTGAAAGAAATTCATAAATAGTGTAGATGCCCTCAGGAGTCTTATGGTCTCCGCTCGAAGATTTATCTCCCTTAAGCTTTCCCGTCGCAGTGTTAAAAGTCTTTACGAGGCGTGGGACAGTGTTAGTATTCTCGTAGAGATGGAGCTTGTGGGTGGCCTTCTCGACAAGGATCACGTGATGTGAAAACTTTTGATCCATCATGAGGATGTTTGACGGAAGGTAATTGTCCTGAGCGCGGACAAGGCCGACGAAAATTGTCAGAAGTAGACAGCAGATAAACCTAAAAGTTTTCAAATATCCTCCGTGAGATTTCTCGATTGTATTATGAGGGCTTAAGGGAATCAATAAAGATATCCATCAGATGCCGATGAACTCACCTGAGTAAACCTGACAACCGTTTTTTTTCTTCATTCATTTCATCATTGTAACGACAAGACTTAAGAACATAATACCCGGACGTACGAATGAAGACTAACCAATCGGGCATTTCACCTCTTGGGGCCTTGAAAGACTCAGCTGTCAGTGGCCAGATGGATGAAGTGTTCCGGAGTGTAATCAAGGACAAAGCTATGTCGACAAAATCCGCCCAGATCCCAGCTAATCCTGGACACGGGGAAATTGCCCTCGAGGATGCCGGTGAACTCGACATCGGTCTTGTTGTTCCAGAAGTAACTTCTTCGGGAATGGCGATTGATCAAGGTATGGACCTTGCTGTCGTCTCCGGAAATGAACTCGATATCGGTGAACTGGACGAGGGGTTTAATGCGGATTCCCCCTCAGATGACCACTACGGGGACCTCTCTCTGGATGGGGCAGATGAAGCTGTTCTCGCAGATGATGAGGTTGATCCCGACGAGCGAACAGTGGTTAAATCCCTTGGTCAGTCTCTGAGGCCATCGGTTTCTTCGGATGGATCTTCTAATGAGCTAACTATGGGTGCGTTCAATCTCGTAGAAAATGATGCGGATACGGATCTTGGAGAAGAGGGCGGGCCAATGGATCTTGGAGACACCGAGGCATCCCCAGAAATCGGGATCGAAAGTGATGATGGGCAGGATCTTGGTCTGGACCTAGATCCAGTGGGCCCCCCTTCGGCCGAGCTGACCTTAGGCAGCATGAGTCTTGGCGATGACCTCTCCGACGAAGCCAAGAAAAAACTTGAAGAGATCGATGCGATCATGGATTTTGACGCCTCACAGGTAAACTTGTCACCTGAACCTGAACCTGAACTGCTTGAGCAGAGCTTTGAGAGCGACTTTAGTCTAGATATGGGAAGCGACCTAGATGAATCATTAGTTCCTTCGGACCTAGCAGTGGATTCCCTTAACTTCGAAACAGCACTTGAGAAAGGGCCAGAGGAAGTGGTCCCCTCGCCACCCCCGAAAGAGTCTCGTCAGAAAAAGATGCCTGAACATCGAGAGACTCGTGATCGGAATCTTGGTGAGGACCTGCGCGAACTCTCCGGCGCCTATTCGGGTGAGATGGAACGGATGCAGGCGACGATTTCGAATCTCAGGACTGATCGCGATGAGCTTCTGACCAGGATCAAGACACTCGAGGAAGAAAAGGTCCTCGAGAAGCGGCTTACCCTGACTTTGAGAGCGGAACTCGATGAGCGAAAGATCGAGCTAACGATAATTCGTAAGAAGCTCAACGAGGAGATTGGGGACCTGAAAGACAGACTTAAACTTTACGACGAGAAACGGCTGATCCTCGAGGAGCGCAATCGGGTCTTGCACGGGGAGCTTGATAAAGCGGCGCAAAAGACTAAAATTGATGTTAAGAAGATCCAACTCCGGGAGCGGGAGCTCGAGCAGAAGCTCGAACTCCTTAAGTCCGACGCGGAGACTCAGATACGAAACCGAGACCTTAAGCTCCTTGAGCTTAAGCGCAAGATTGATTCAATGGAGTTTGACATGGAATCTATATCACAGCAGGAAAAGCGCTCGGTCGAGTCCCGATTCGAGCTTGAAGATAAGTTGGAGAAAGCGGTCAAGACCCTTAGGTCGGCCATCACCGTGCTTGAGGAGGATACCGATCGGTCGGGCGTCCTGAGCGCGCTCAAGAAGAACATAGACATGTAATGCAAAAGCTATCTGACGTTCTCGAACTTCTCGCTATCGGTCTCGACTCGTTCTCCATCGAGGCGATAAAGAAGTCGTTGCGTGAAAATAAGCTTAAGTACCGCATCAGTTTTCTTCAAGATATTTCTGACCTTGATGGTTTCAACAGGAAGACCGCCCAGGCCGTCTTTTTTTTCTCAAACCGGCAAAGCCAGAAGACGATAGACGACATCCGAAAGATCCACCAGTTAGTCCCTGGGGCAGGCATCACGCTCTTGTCGCCACGCTCAGAGCATCAGGGTATTATCGGCGCCTTTCGTGCAGGCCTTTTTGACTTCCTGACACTCCCGCTTGACCCGAGCGAAATTCGGACTGTTATTTATCGACTTAAAATTCACGGCGCGATTCAGAGTACTGACTGGAGTCCGGAACGAGCGGTGCTGCATCTCTTCTCCCGGCCTGAGAGCTTTGGCTCTATCAGTGATGTGGCGCGGGCGCTGAATCAATACCTCCTGAAATTTTTTAACATCGAGAAAGAAATCACCTTCCGTGATAGTGACCGCGCACTCATCTCAATGAGTAGGCGGCTCAGGCTATCCGAGCATCAACTGAAGCGTATCCGAAGATTCCTCGCAGATGAGACGGGACTGATTTTTGGCCTTCGATTCCTGCGTGGTCGCTTCTACTTCTTGATTAAGCGCGGAGATGGAAAGTTTTCTTACCTCGTGGCAAGAAACATATCTGACTACTCGATCAAAGATGTCCTCTCAAGCTATCTTTCGAATATCCTAAAAACGACTCTGACTATCCTTACGGAGTCGAAGACCCGTGAAGAGATGCGTCTTCTCTCACTTACCGATGAGGTCACAGGTCTTTATAATCAACGCAAACTGATTGAAGATCTTGAACTTTACACTGGCCGTTACGTTCACGACCAGGCCGGCTTCACCTTACTCTTTGTGGACATTGACTACTTTAAAAACGTCAACGATCAGTATGGTCATGTTGTCGGCTCACAGCTCTTGGTCGACATGGCAACGATCCTCAAAGGACAACTCCGGTCATCAGATCTCGTTTATCGTTACGGTGGCGACGAGTTTATCGTTCTCCTGCCACGTTCGAGCGTCGATGAGTCAAAGAGGATTGCCCTTCGAATCTCTGAAGCGGTAAAGACAACTGAGTTTAATGTTTTGGGATCTGACACCAAATATCACCTTTCTTTGTCCATCGGTGTCGCACAGTTCCCCCTGGATGCCACGAGTGTGAAGGGCCTTATCGAGTTCGCAGATAGGATGATGTACATGTCGAAGAAATCGGGGCGTGGGAAAGTCTTTCACATCAATGAAGTCGTTGCCTAGTTAGCAAAAAAAGGCCCCTCGCGGGAGGGGCATAGGTCTACTATTTTTTTGTGGTGGCTTTTTTTGTTGCTCGAGGTTTTGCAGGCACCTTCTTTGTCGTTACCTTGGTGACCTTTTTTCGGGTCGCTGGGGTTTGGATTTTTGGGTCCTCAGCGTGACGCTTCTCTTTCAGCTTTGCCGTCGCCTTCACAAGAGTGTCGAGTTTCTCCTGAAGGGCCTTAAACTCTTTCTTCTGGGCCTTGAGGAACTTTCGTGCCTTCCCCTCTAAATCTTCTTTTTCTTTTTTTAGCCGCTTCCTGACCGCATCAACATCTTTATCTACGAGTCGGTTGAAGTCCTCCTGTGCGTCTTTCACGAGAAGGTTGATGCTCGCCTTCAAATCTCCAACGTTAACGTCTGAGATGAAAGTCTCGATGTTCGCTTTGATTTTGTTGATCTTGCCGATAACCTTGTTTTTAGTTTCTTCGCTCATAAATCCTCCCGACCTTAGGACTGCAGTTGATAGTTCATGTTTTTACTGATGGGAACCCGATATCCGAAACCAAAGCTCTTCGCCTTCACCTTGAGGATAGGGCAGAACTGAGCTCTCTTATACTCTGATTTGAGATAGAGATGAAGCACTTTCGTAACCTCCGCTTCTGGGAAGCCCAATCCTAACAATTCCTTCTTTCCTAGTCGGAAACTAAGGATCCCCTCGAGGATTGGGTCTAGTCTATCATAGGGTGGGAGTGAGTCCTGGTCTAGCTGATTATCCCGCAGTTCCGCCGAAGGGCCTCGGTCGAGAATTCCAGCAGGGATTGGATCTTTGAAGCGTAGGTTCACGTATTCCGCCAAGCGGTAAACTTCACTTTTATAAAGGTCACCAAGGATTGAGAGAGCCCCAACAGAGTCTCCATAGAGCGTCGAGTAGCCCACGGCGAGCTCCGACTTGTTCGAGGTATTTAGCACCATTGCTCCGGTCTGGTTAGAGCGGGTGTAGAGAAGGGTTCCTCTAAGACGACTCTGAACGTTTTCATCGGTCAGACCTGTGAACGGTTCTGGAAAAGTCTGGGTGAAGGCATTACGGACGGCCGCATGGAGGAATTTGATTGGGAAATAAGAAAGGGGAATGCCAAGTCGGCGACACATCTCCTCTGACAGCTCGGTGCTGACCGGAGAAGAATATATACTTGGCATGTAGATCGCCTCCACCTCCTGACCTGGACGCAGTCCGAGACTCACGATCGCCAGGACCAGCGCCGAATCCATTCCCCCTGAGAGAGCAATCAGGAACTTCCTGAAACCTGACTTCGTTGCATATTCCTGGAAGCCGAAGGTGAGTGCCCTAAGGACTTCGTCGCATTCGTCGTCGCTCCAGCGCTGAAGCCGGGCCGGAACCGGCACCGGATCAATCCGCGGGCTAAAGAGGCCCTCCCAAGTATTCTCTTGGGCCTTAGGAGGTTCGCTGAGGTAATTGCCGGTGAAGTCTTCGAGTGTCACGGCTCTGGTCTCAGCTTCAAAAGATCTTAGTTCTACCGCGAGAGTACTGCCGGCCATAACGAAGCTCGCACCGTCGAAGAGTATTTCATCCTCACCGCCCACTCGATTGACGTAAAAAAAGGGGCAGCCAAAGAGCAGAGAGATGGTTCGCGCACGCTCGAAGCGCTTCTTTCGTTTAGCGGCTTCAAAAGGCGAGGCGGACAAATTGATCAATCCGGCCAGCCGCAACCCTCGCTCACGGACTTCGATAAGAAGAAGCTCGCAAGGGTCAATTTCATGGAAGCTTGACGCCCACATATCTTCGCAAATCTGAAGGCCGAAAGTTTCCCCTCGGAACTCATAGAACCGATTCTCCGTACCCCGCGAAAAATATTTTTGCTCATCAAAGATGTCATAGTTTGGAAGAAGACGCTTAGTGTAAAGCTCTTGAAGTCCCTTGCCTGGTATAATTTCGTAGATGACGTTTCGTATCTTCTTAGGAATTCTATCGCGCTCAAACTCGTAGGCGAGCCCTCCGACCAGCGCACGCCATTCACCTCGTTGGGACCGGGCCCAGGTATCTATGTCATTCAGGTGGCCCTGATAGCTATCGATGAATGGCCGCTGGAGCACGAGATCCTGTAGCGGATAACCTGTGAGGTAAAGCTCCGGGAAAAGATGAAGTCCATCGCCATTGAGAGTCTCAACGATGTTCTGAAAGATGGCGTCAAAGTCTGCTAGCGTATGATGGGTCTGGTGCAGGATGAGAGTTGCTTTCATATGGGTCCGTATCGCTTGACACAATGCCTAATAAAGGGATATCTGAGGACTCCCTGATTATACCGAAAAAGTCCTTAAAAAGAGAGTCCTCATGCAGATTTCTGGTCGGCCACGTGTCCTTGTCATCGGCGCAGGCCTTGCGGGTTCAGATGCGGCCATGTACCTGGCCCGTAGAGACGTCGATGTTGTTCTCCTAGAATCAAAGACGGTAAAACTCAATCCAGCCCAGAAGAACCCAGATTTCGGTGAACTCGTGTGTACTAATTCGCTCAAGTCCCTGGACCCGTACAGTGCCCATGGTCTCCTTAAGGCCGAAATGAAGGCCTTTGATTCATTTATCATTGAGGTCGCTGAGCGCAATGCGGTTCCGGCCGGAGATGCTCTGGCGGTAGATCGTGACAAGTTTTCTGCCGAGATCACGGAGAAGCTCCGGACTCATCCTCGTATTACCGTCATCGATCGCGAGGCCGATGATCCTGAAGCGCTGCGGGCCGAGTACGGTTGCCAGTACGTCATCGTCGCGACGGGGCCCCTGACGACTAAAAAGCTAGAAGAATGGATCTTGCGGGAGATCTCGAGCGATGACTTTTACTTCTACGACGCCATCGCCCCTGTGGTTGACGCCGATACTCTTGATCTTTCGAAAATGTATTTTAAAGACCGTCACAAGAACATGGAAGATGGTGGTGACTACCTGAACGCTCCGATGACTAAGGAGCAGTACTACGCCTTTGTCGACGAGCTCGCACGAGCAGAGAAGGTGGCTCCGAAGGCATTTGAAGACTGGAAGTTTTTTGAGTCCTGTCTTCCGATTGACCTCATGGCAGAGCGAGGCCCGGACACCGCACGGTTCTCGTGCATGAAGCCTGTAGGTCTTGAACCTGACATTAATGGGAAATGGCCTTTTGCGGTGGTCCAGCTCCGGAAGGAAAATCTTTTGGGCTCTGCCTATAACCTCGTAGGCTTCCAGACCCGTCTGACTTACAAAGAGCAGGTGCGGGTGTTCCGCATGATCCCGGGACTCGAGGAGGCGAGCTTTATTCACCTTGGCTCCTGTCATCGGAACTCTTTTTTGAACGCTCGCAAGCTTCTTGAGTTTGACCTTCGCGCTAAGTCTTTTCCGGCCATTTATTTTGCAGGGCAGATCACCGGAGTCGAGGGTTACACTGAGTCGGCGTCTATGGGTCTCTATGTGGCATTCCAGGTCTTGCGCCGGATCCGTGGTGAGGAACCATTAAGGTTTCCAGTGGAGACGGCGTTTGGGGCCCTCGTGAATTACATCATGACGATCGAAAAGCCTTGTCCATCCAACATCAACTTTGGCCTTCTTCCCACAGTTCCCTTTACTCGGGAGCAAAAGCGCGCCGGCGGCAAAAAGTTGAAGAAAGAACTTGTGGCGAAGAGGGCACAAGAAGTTTTCCAAAGCTTCCAATCTTCGCTAAGATAGCGCCATGGTTGGAACCTTCTACATTATTTTTGCTTGTTTACTTTGGGGCATGGATACTCTCATCCGGTATCCGTTGGTCGAAAGCGGCATTAATCCGGTGACGATTGTTTTTTATGAACACTGCATCTTGGGACTCATTTTTTCCGCAGGACTTTTGCCTAGCATCCGTCGGATCGGCGAACTTAGGCTAGCGGATATTTTTAGTTTCCTGGTGATCGGATGCCTGGGGTCGGCCGTCGCCACTGTTGCCTTCACTGAATCCTTCCAATACTTGAACCCCTCCCTTGTGATTTTGCTGCAGAAACTCCAGCCAGTAGTTGCCATAGGCCTGGCCGCGGTTGTTTTGAAGGAAGAGCTTCAGAAGCAATTCGTCGTTTGGGCCTGCGTTTGTCTTTTGGGAGGTCTCCTCGTGAGTTCTCCGGACATCGAGCGCTTCTATGGGCTTCTTGTTTCAAACTTCGGCGCAGTCACTTCGGACGTTGCCCTACGAGGCTATGCCCTCGTCGGCGTCTCGATAGTAGGTTGGGGGGCAACGACAGTTTTCGGAAAGCGTCTCTCTTTAGTAGGCTTTGAGACGCGCTCAATTATGGGTGGACGTTTTCTCATGGGTCTTGTGGCCCTCATCCCGTTCGTGCATTTCGACCGTGCCCTTATTCTCCCGAGGGGAGAAGACTACCTCCGCATTCTTATGATGGTGATCATATCCGGGGCCCTCGCCATGTGGCTCTATTACCAGGGCCTGCGGCGGCTCTCGGCCAAGACAACCGCTGTGGCCGAAATGTTTTTTCCATTCTTTGCCATCATCGTAAACTGGATCTTCCTTGGCAAAGAACTGACTCACCTGCAACTCATTGGGGGGGCCATCCTTATCTTTGGCTCTTTTGTCATCCAGATCAAAAAGTACTAGCATGAAGACTGCCATCGCCGTAGACAGCCTCCTCCTCCGCGACGAAGCCACTTTCATGGTGGAGCTAGTCCTGAATCTTTTCCCTAATTCTGAACTCTACACCATCGTTCATCGGCAAGGAGCGATTCTCGGAAGCATCGAACGAAGACCTATTGTTTCATCGTTTCTCACTCATCGGTCAAAGGGGCCAGATCCACTCCGGAAGAGTCTTTGGCTGTTGCCATCGGCAGTGAAGGGAATTCCACTCCACCCCAGCATTGAGAAAGTGATCGTCATCTCCCGTGGCCATATTCACGGGCTCACCCTGCCTGCCCATGTTGAGCGCCTTCTCTACGTTCTTGAATGGGATCTGGTCAACCAATCTGGCCTGGGACTTCAACGTTTGTTTTGCCCTTACGTCAATGACTGGCGTGAGCGGGGGCTTCAGAAATACCCGAAGATTGCCGTGAGTTCCGAGGCGCTGCGGACGCGGCTTGAACTTCCTAACGCTGAGGTGATTGTGCCAACTTACCGGACTGAAGAGTATCCGTTCATCCGAGATGAAGATCATAACTTTAGTTTTACGCACCATTTGATCCATACCCAGGGTCTTTCCGTGGCCGACTTCCAGACTCTTGCCGCTGTCCTGTTGTCAAAGAACGAAACGGTACGTGTCTTGGGCCCTGACTCGCACTTGGCCGCGGTCAAAGCGCAGTTCCCGGCCCTTGAATTTGGCGGTGATCACTGCGAGGCCACTAGCGCTCTCTACTCTCATCAGGCCAAGGCGATCTGGGATCTTTCGACAACTTTCTTTCCCGCCCGGGCCTTTGGAGCACTTGCCACTGGTCGACCCGCTGTTGTCCGCGACGTTCCTGTAAATCGCGAGCTTTTGACTGTGGGAGCTCATTTTTTGAAAGAATTATCCTCCTCGGCTATCGAAGAGATGCATCTGCGGATCGAGGAAAGCTACCTCTCGGAAGATCGCAAGATTCTTCGCCGCGCCGGTCTCAAGTGGAACGAGCGGCTGTTTAAGTCCCGGATGAGTAAGTTTCTCGACGCTAGAAATTCCTAGGGTTCTTTACAGGTGTGGATAGGGTAGAGCTTATTTTTCAACAGCTTCGAGGGTTAGGAGGACTTCCTCGACTTTCGCAATCGCTCGCCCAATAACGGCCTCTGTGTCTTCACTTGCGCCTCGAGTTAAGACCGTCGCCGCTGAATGGGAATGTCCTCCACCACCGAGGGCAACGGCAATGACGCCAACATCGTACTCACCAGACGAGCGCAGGCTCATCTTGATCTGCTCTCCGTCGTCACGGAACATGCAGGCCACCTTAATGTTATTGAGCACCAGAAGGTTATTGATGAAGGCATGGGTGTCTTCTACGTCACCAGCGAAGCGGTCGATGTCGTCCTTCTTCATTTGCATCCAGGCGATGGTTTCCTCATGGTTCGTGGCCGCCGTATTGAGTATGCTCGCCAGGAGATGCATGTGGTGGACACGCTTGGTTCCATAGATTCCGTTATAAGCTTCGGGAGGATTGATTCCGGTATCCATAAGTCGCGCTACGAGTCTATGGGTGGCCCCAGAAACGGTCGGGTAACGGAACGAACTCGTGTCGATGATGATCGCGGTATAAATGGGCAGAGCGATTTCTTTCGTGAAGCGAATGCCGAGGTGTTCAATCATTTCCCCGACGATTTGTCCTGTCGCTGCGGCCGTGACGTCGATGCAGTGATCAGAGAGGTCGCGTCCCCGGCAAGGATGATGGTCGATGTAGAGAGTCGGGACCGAGGGACTCAGAGCGGCGGTGAGGCTTGAGCCGATTCTCATTTTAGTATTAGTGTCGACGACGATAACCAGGTCTGGTCGCCAGTCAGGGAGCCGGGCCGTGAACTCTACCAGGCCAGAGACAACTTTCATAGGGTCGAGGTACTGGTAGCGATCAAGGAGGGGTTCTTCGTTAACACAGTAAGCGGTCTTACCATACAGGCGTAGGGCCAGGCAGAGGGCGATCTCGGATCCGATCCCATCAGCGTCAGGGATCTCGTGAGTCGTGATCAAGATCCGCTCCGCTACTTGTATTCTCGACTTAAAAGTATCTAAAATAGTCATAGTTTTATAAGAACCGTGTCGGAGTCTGACTTATTAACTGGAGAGTGTTCTAGTGATTGTATGGTGAATATGGATAAAATACTAGTAGTTGATCGGATCACTAAAGAGTTTCCGGGGCGAACTGCCGTTGATGAGGTCTCTTTTGAAGTGGCGAAGGGGTCGATCCACGGGTTTCTCGGGCCCAACGGAGCAGGGAAGTCGACCACCATGAGAATGATTGCCGGGCTGATGGTGCCTACAGCGGGAACGATCACCCTTCTTGGTGAGCCGGTGGTCGCTGAAAAGCTCTACCACAAGAATCTTATCGGGCTTCTACCGGAGAATCCCCCGCTTTACCCAGAGATGAGAGTCGAGGCTTACCTTCGTTTCGTGGCAAGACTTCACCGAGTTCCTAAGATCTCTGAAGCGGTCGACAAAGTGCTTGAGGCCCTTGCGTTGACAGGGGTTCGGCACCGTTTGATAGGTAACCTTTCTAAGGGGTACCGCCAGAGAGTAGGCT
This sequence comes from Pseudomonadota bacterium, assembly GCA_027487685.1. Lineage (GTDB taxonomy): Bacteria > Bdellovibrionota > Bacteriovoracia > Bacteriovoracales > Bacteriovoracaceae > Peredibacter. The sequence continues at coordinate 30,231 of JAIYDC010000032.1, forward strand.
TGGCCCAGGCCTTGGTGTTCGATCCTCCTTTTCTTATTCTGGACGAGCCAACTAATGGTCTTGATCCGCAGACTGTGGTCGAGCTGCGAGAGTTTATTAAAAAGCTTGCTGATCATAAGACGATTTTATTCTCGTCCCACGTGCTGCCGGAGGTCGAGCAACTCTGTGATCACATAACGATCATTCACCATGGCCGTATCAGGGCCTCTGGCGATTTGCGCGAGATTCATCGCCGCTTCAGGCAAGGACTGGTGCTCAAGGTGGGGTTATTAGAACATGAGACGCTACCCGATCTTTCAGTTCTCGGAAAGTATGAGGTCACCCATGATCACGTCGTGGGTCATGAGCGTCGCTACGGCGTAGTCTTTGAAGATGACCGAGACTGCCGCGCAGAACTCGGTCGTCTGATTTTTGACCGGGGCCTCCACCTCCTGACGATTCAGATCGAGTCGCCGGAGCTCGAGGACATTTTCCTGCATGCTACGGAGACTAAACAATGATCTTGACCATCCTGAAGAAAGAACTTGATGCGTACTTCTCTTCGCCCCTCGCCTACGTACTGATCGGCCTCTTCTCCTTAATTACCGGGGTGATTTTTTTTAATCTCCTTGTAAGCTACACCGATGGGATTCAGGCGATTCCGCCAAACCTGGCCCAGGAAAAGTCATTCGTTGAAGAAGTCGTTCTCCCACTGTTTACAAATATAAATTTTCTCTTCTTGGTTTTCATTCCGCTCATCACGATGAAGCTCTTTTCCGAGGAGAAACGACAAGAAACCATTGACCTCTATTGGCTCGCACCTGTAACCGAGACCCAGGTCGTGCTTGGGAAATTTCTAGCTGCTCTTGGCCTGATTCTAGCGATGCTCATTATTACCGGTGTCTTGCCGCTCGTGATCTGGGGTGTGGGGATCCGTGACTTTTCTCTACTTGGGACTTCATACTTGGCCGTCCTCCTGAACGCGGGTTGCTACATCTCCCTAGGACTCTTCTGCTCTTCGATCTCGGGGAACCAAATCGTCGCGGCCCTTTTAGCGATCCTCGGAATTATGTTCCTCTGGATGGTGAGCTGGGGCGGACATTTGAATTCAAATTATGCCGTTGCAGAGATCTTTGTCTATGTCGGAATTACATCCCACTTTGAGCGCATTCTCCGTGGCCTTGTTGGTACCCAAGACCTTATCTACTACGGGACGTTTATGTTGCTGCTGGGTTTTCTGACAGTTAAGTCTCTTGGCCGGAGGAACTGGTAATGAAGGCTTGGATCTACCCTCTCTGGGTTATAATTGACGTCCTGATCCTTCTTGCTGCGGTCTCACTCTGGATCACTGCACCAGAGTTCACGACTCTGAACACTGGACTAACGGTCTTCGCCATGGCCCTTGGCTTTCTTCTTCTCATCTTACGTTTCGAGGAGATCAAACTCTTCGTCCGGACTCGCTACTTCGAGCGGATTCTTTTCCATGGCATTAATGTCATCCTAGTCTTTTCCATTATAGGCCTCGTGAATTACCTGGGAAATCGGAACTTCCGTGAGTTCGACCTCACTTGGGAAAAACGGAATAGTCTGACGGACCAGACCCAAAAAGTCCTGGAGATGGTGAAGGAACCCCTTAAAATGACCGTCTTCGCTAAGCGTGAAGAATGGGCGCACATGCTTAATCTTCTCAAGCTTTATGAAGCCGCTAATCGAAAAATTTCGATCGAAGCGGTGGATACTGACTTAAGGCCTGATCTAGTTAAGGCCAATGGAATCACTCAGAATGGCACGGTTATCCTGACGTACCAAGGCAAGGACTCACCTTTCCCGATTATCGACGAGCTCTCTGTCACGAATGCCCTCCTTAAGATTTTGAGCTCAGAAAAGGTCATCCTGTATTTCGTTACCGGTCACCAGGAGCTCTCTTGCGCCGAGGCGTCTGCGGAGGGAATATCTGTCCTTTGCGAGCGGCTCCGGGCCCAAAATTACGAGCTGCGCGAGCTTGACCTTACAAAAGCTGTTCGAGTCCCCGCTGATGCCACGGCGGTCTTTGTCTTGGGGCCTGTTTCCGGTTTTCTGAAAGCAGAGACTGAGCTTCTGAAGGACTATATCACCGCTGGCGGGAGCTTCTTTCTTGCCTTGGCGCCGGCCTTTAAGGCCGAGCTCTATGATGGCCTCACGGACCTCGTCATGCCTTATGGGCTGGCACTTGGAAAGGACATCGTCATTGATCGAACATCCACGGTCCAGGGGGCCGAGGCAACGATTCCGATTATTGGTAACTATGAAGTTCATCACCCGATCACCGAAGGCTTTAAACCTCGGACCATTTTTCCCTTGAGCTCATCCGTGCGTGTTCTCGAAGGAAAAGATACGGCGCAGATTCTTGCGGCCACCTCCGCTTTCCCAGGGAGCTGGGCCGAAACAAACTTGAAGGGTGTAACTGAAGGCAAAGCTAAGTTTGATGAAAAAGAAGATACTAAAGGGCCCGTAGGTCTCTTGGGTGTGGCAGAGGGGACCGGAGTTTCCACAACGCGGATTGTTCTGCTGGGTTCCAGCTCTTTCCTCATCAACGCCAATCACTCTCAATCTGGAAACACGAACCTGTTCCTTAACGCTGTATCCTGGCTTGTTAATGATGAGGGGATCATTTCCCTTAATCGACCGGGCCTCGAGGAGTACCCAGTCATTCTTTCGGCGCAGCACCTGCAGCTTATTTTTGTAGTCTCTATTCTTGTCGTCCCAATTGCCTTCTTCGGAACCGCTATCTTCGTTTACCGCCGCAGAAGACTCCTATGAAAAAAAATGCTTTTCTATTTGCCTTACTGGTCGCCCTTCTAGGAATGACTTATCTGTTCCAGGAAAAGCGCGTCGAAGAGGCACTCCTTCAAAAAATCAAACAGGATACACTCCTTACTGAAGAGATTCGGGAATTGAAGCTTCTTTCCGTTACGGCAGTTCGGCAAAACGGACAGTGGCGTTCAGGAGAGAAACTCCTCTCTCACAACATACTTCGTCAAATCGAAAAGCGCCTCTCCCAGCTTCGCAAGGTCCGGACGGTGAAGGGTGATTGGAAAAGCTTTTTCCCTAATCCTTTCACTTTTGGCGTGAACGGCATGACCTGGACCCTCGGTACTCTGACGCTGGACAAGCAAGCTTTTTACGTTGCTCGTGGGAGCGAGGTCTTTCTTGCTGTTATTGACGGCGAGAGCACAGAGCTCTCGTCTCGTGGGGAGGACATCGAGGGAGCAAAGCTCGATGCTCTCGTTCGTCTTCTTTCGCTCCCTCTGGCAGACCTCGAGGAGAAGCAACTCTTCCGTTACTTCCCCAATCTTCCTATGGATCGGGTTATTGTTGATGTTGATGGAAGGCCACCATTTGAATTAAATTTCGGAGGTAATCTGACTCTCCCGCCACCGGTTTCTGGAGTCTCATCCCATAAAGACTTGCGGGGAAAGTTTCATTCGATGATGACACAGGTTGCACTTCGTGAGGAGGTTCCATTCTCCGAACACCGAAGCTTCAAGAAACTGGGAGAAATCCGTTTTTTAAATGCTAAGACTGAGCGGACCTGGGAGCTCTGGCTTCGGAGTGCCGCTACTGCCGATGCGCTTGTTATTGACCCCGTTGGCAAGCGCGCATTCCTCATGGTTGGCGGGACACTGAAGCTGTTCTTCATTGGGGTCCAGGACTACTGGGATAAAAAAGTGATTCCGGCCGAGAACTTTGTTTCCTTCGCGCGCTTGGACGCTGACTTTATTCAAGGAACTCGGCGCTCGAGGGTCTCTATTGCAAACAAAGAACCTCTCGAGTTCTTGTCCAAGGGCCACACGGTCGACCGGCCAAAAATGGAGACTCTTGTGCAGCTTTTATTTAATCTAGGTCACCGCGACCAGGCAGAGCGCGTTTCAAATCTTTCTGCCAGCGAGCGTAAGCAGCTTTTATCTAGGGACCTTCTTCGAATAGAGGTCATGGGCCAGGAACTCATCGTCGAGCGACGATCTCAGGAAGTTATAGTTGCCAACATCTCTCGGGGATTCAAGGCCCACTTCACGATGCTTGATGAAAACTTTCTCGGTACCTTCCAGGATGTGCTAAAATGAACGAAGCATGAATGAGCTTTCGCGATTGATCGAGACCTATCTTATGGTACTGGTGCATCCCTTTCGGATTCACCAGCAATTCCGCTATCAGCTTCCGATCCCGAACCATGACGGCCACCTTTACGGGCCTCTGACGCTCGCCGAAGCTCTTGGTATCTCCTGGATCTTCGCCATCCTCAGAGGGTTATGCCGTGTCCTCATCCTGAACTTTTTTCTACAGGCCTTTCTCGGAATGCAGAATGAAGATTTTCCTTTTCTTCAGGAGCTGATCGAGAGTTCAGGCAGTTCGACCTATTACTTCTTATTGTTCTCAGCGGCCCTCGATATTATCTTTTTCCCTATTGGTGCCATCGTCATGACCGAGGTCTGGACATGGATCATCCGAAAGTACGCTCAGTTACTGAACGCTGAACTTCCGCGGGATGAAATTGCATCTCAGATCACGACCCATGCTCTGTCAGCGAATCTATTCTCCATTATTCCGTTCATTGGTGATGTGGTTCAATTCTTCCTTTACTACTTCCTGCTCTATGCGGGGATTCGTTCCAACCTTGGTGCTTCTCGATCCCTAGCAGCTGTCATTTTAATGACACCACTGGTCTTCACGGTCATGTTGGTTTCTTTGCTAGTTGTGATGTTATTTTGTTTATTCCTATAGAAGAGACCCTTTTATTTTCTTACGGCCATGCAATATCAAATTGTTGAAATTGATACCAGATTGTCATCGTCTTGAATTTTTGGAAATATGCCCCCTCCACAAAGACTTTTAGTTTCACGCTTCTCGAGGAGATCTCCCGGATGACCCATCAGTATTTTTACGGCTCTGTTGAGGTTATTTGCGGACCTATGTTTTCTGGTAAGACCTCCGAACTCATCCGCCGTGTGGAGCGGGCCCAGATTGCTAAGCAACGCGTGCAGATCTTTAAGCCCGCCATAGATGTCCGTTATGATAAAGAGGATGTTGTGTCTCACACATCCCGATCCCTTAAGGCCGAGCCAGTCGAAAGTGCTGTGGATATTCTCCTGAAGCTCAAGGACTCAACACGCGTCGTAGCGATCGATGAGGTTCAATTTTTCGATGACGCCATTGTAACGATCGTTATGAAGCTGGCCGCTCGCGGCTACCGGATCATTTGCGCCGGCCTTGACCTAGATTACCGTGCTCGACCCTTCGGGCCGATACCGACACTCCTGGCCCTTGCCGATGAGGTCGTTAAGATCCACGCCATTTGTACAGTTTGCGGGGCCCCAGCAACTCGCACTCAGAGGCTCTCGACCGTCAAGGCGCAGGTGCTTTTAGGTGAAACCGATGCCTATGAGGCCCGCTGCCGTGGACACTACCAGTACGATGAGGCCGAAGAGCAAGCCCTTCTTCCTCTACAGGAAGAGATTCAACCTCTGGCGGGACAGCTCTCGAATTAAGAGACTTTCTACTCTTCTCCGTGCTAAGCTGACCTCTCACGAGGACTGATTATGGGCCCGGACGTACAACACCAAAGCTTGACCTATACGCCGAGTGAAATCTCTCATCACTATGGCCCGCGAGTCCACCTTCTCTCGTCACCGCTGGGGCTCTCACTTTTAGCAAAACTTGGTCATCCATTGACGCGACAGCCGGAAGTGAGTCACCTGTTGAAAATGCTCTATGATCAGCTTTTTGACTGCGTGGTTGATACACTTTTTCCCCGGGCCTACTGCGAGGTTGAGACTCGCATGCGCCACTGGCATCCTGAGGGTGTTTATCACGGTGAGATCATCGACCCTGAGGTCAGTGCAGTGAGCATCGGGCTCGCTCGCGCTGGCACTTATCCCTCCCATATCTGCTTTGAGAAACTCAACTATCTTTTGAATCCAGACCGGGTCCGGCAGGATCATTTTTATATTGCCCGTACCTCTGACGAATCCGGACGAGTGACCGGAGTTACGGTCGCGGGCTCAAAGATCGGTGGTCCCGTTGATGGCGCCATAGTCCTTTTCCCAGATCCTATGGGAGCAACCGGTGGGACTCTGGCCGAGGCGTACCGGCACTACACCGAGCGCGTTGGTGGAAAACCTCGGTGCCTTGTGGCCCTGCATTTGATTGTGACGCCCGAGTATCTCAAACACGTGCGCACCGAGTGTCCCGATCTGCATGTGTTTGCGCTTCGCCTCGACCGAGGTCTCTCGGCCCCTGAGGTTTTGCAGAGCTGTCCTGGACTTCTTTGGGACCGTGAGAAAGGATTAAATGAACACCAATATATTGTTCCCGGCGCAGGTGGCCTTGGAGAAATCTTGAACAACGCCTGGTGCTGACGAAAGAGAGGAAAGAATGGAATTGTACACGCCTGAAGCATTAATTACCGAAGATGAGATCGCGCTCCGGATACATGCGCTCGGGAACGCTATCACCCAAGACTTCGAGAACGAGGACCTGGTGGTTATCTGCGTCCTAAAGGGCGCCTTCATGTTCTGCTCGGATCTGATCAAGAAAATTAATCGGCCTCTGTCTTTGGAGTTCATCTCACTTTCGAGCTACGGGGACGCTACCCACAGTTCGGGCAGTGTGCGCCTGGAAATGGATATTACGGCCGACATTGAAGGCAAGAACGTGCTTATCGTAGAGGACATCGTTGATTCAGGACTTACGATTAAAACACTTATGGAACTCCTCGCTCTCAGGAATCCAAAGAGCGTGAAGCTCGCCTCCCTCTTGTTTAAGCCGTCTAAGCTCAAGCACAAGGTCTCGATTGACTACCTCGGCTTCGAGATTGAAGATAAGTTTGTCATCGGCTACGGCCTCGACTATGCCGGGCGCTACCGCGAACTCCCGTACATTGGAATATTGAATGCAGGTAACTAATACCGGAAGTGTGCGGGTTGACCTCGTCGGAGGAACTCTCGACATCGAACCCATTAATCTGATTATCAAAAACGTTGTGACCTTGAACGTTGCCACTGGCCTCAAGGCTTCAGTAAAGCTGTCAAAAACGGACTTCGACGGCGTCGAAATTCACTCAGCTGATTACAAGCGCGATTACCGATATGAGGCGCACGAACTCACGGAAGACCGTGTCGTTTACTCTCGTAACTTTGGCGAGATGACGTTCGTCCTCCAGATTTTGCGCCTCTTCGGGATTAGTTCCGGCGTAAAACTGGAATTATCCAGCGGAGCTCCGGCCGGTTCCGGTCTTGGTGGATCCTCGGCCATGGGTGTGACTCTATACCGGGCACTCTGTAATTTCACAGGCCACAACTACGACCGCCACAGTGCTGTCCTTCGAGTGAAGGCGGTTGAAAGCCGAATCCTTAACCAGGGTGTTGCGGGTTATCAGGACTATTTTCCCGCACTAACGGGTGGGGTTCTGGCCATCAGAGGTATTGAGGGTGAGATCAAGATCGAGCAGCTCTACTCTGACGAACTCAAGGCCTTTCTAGAGCAGCACCTGACCCTCGTGTCCTCAGGACAATCGCGGCAGTCAGGGATCAATAATTGGGAGGTCTACAAGGCCTTTTTCGACAAACGGCCTGAAGTGGTTGAGGGTCTCACGAGGATCGCCGAGATTTCCCATGAAGCCTACGTCTCCCTCAAATCCCGTAACTGGGATAAGGTCTTAACCCTTATCGCTCTGGAAGGTCTTGAGCGCGAAAAGCTCTTTCCTGGAATCACGACGGAGAAAATCCGCGAGTTTACCTCTGAGCTCAGGAAAGATGGAAATGTTCTTGGCATCAAAATGTGCGGCGCTGGCGGTGGCGGTTGCTTTATCCTGGTCCATAAGGGCATCGATCGAAGAGTGATCGAGGACCGAGTGAAGGCCCACGGGATGGAGATTCTACCGTTTCACGTCGAGGCACCTCTTTAGGAGAACCTTATGGTTCAGGACATTCATAAAGTTGCAGGAATGAGCCTCGGAGGCGGGCGCAAGGAGAACTTCTTCTTCTGCCTCCTGGAGTATTTTCCAGATCGAAAGCGCTGGTTCCTTAAGTCCCTTCATCAGGTAAAAGATGAGGAAATTCGTGACCGGGATGAGATCATCACAAGTTGGGTGGAGACCTACGGTCTGACTCAGCTTGTGGTAGACTTTCCTCTCTCACGGCCCCCCTGTGAAGAGTCTTGCTTGAGTGAGTGCCGGGGAGCTAACGAGTGTCCACGAAGTTCCGTCGTGGCCGTCAGGGAGGAGATGTCCGAGCTCCTCGAAGAAGACGCCCGATTCTATAAATCAAATCCGAAAAAATACGAACAAGACCGGGTAACATCGACAGAAATCGACTACTCAAAAAATCTTTTAAATAAGAATACCGATGAGCACATGCTCTCACGGTCTTTTAAGCGCAAACTTCGGAAAGGTTTCACGCCGTACTGGCACCGTCCCGTGGACTTCTGGGTCTGGAAAAACTACTACGATCAACTCCTCGAGGTGTTTAAGATCTCCTACGAGTCCTTTGGGAATGTCTCGGTGATGCTTCTCGCGCGACTTAACTACCTCTTGCGCCATTTGCCTAAGTCACTCACGATGTACGAGTCCAACACCCACATATGCCTCCTTGAACTCTACCGAGCTCGGGTGGTGAGTAAGTCGCTTCTTTTGCAACTCTTCGATCTTGAACTCGCAGCTGGTGCAAGAGAGCAGGTCGTGCATAGTATCGAGCGGCATGTTGGAATCTTTATCTATGCAAACGACTTAGACACTATTGTTAAGAACACTCAAGCTTTCGAGTCATTTCTACTGTCCGTGGCGGGCCAGCGCATGCTGATGAACAACTTACGAGAGATCCCAGCATGGGGCAACAGCGATGGCGGTAACTTTATCGTGCCGGTGTTTCACGTGCAGGGGTAGGAGAGGTTGTCTCCTGCTTAAGTACTCTGACCCCTAAATAGAGGTAAGCGTAGATGAGGATCGTGGCAAGGTTGTAGCTAAACCAGGCAGCACCAAGAACCGGGCCCTCTACAAGGAAGAGCACAGCAAGGAGTGCGTTGGTTACGGTGTAGAAGAGGACGTAGCCCTGCGCCCAGAGCTTGCGCCTGAGATAGAACACGTAGAAGAAAAGATTGTTCAACAGGACGATGAAGAGGAAGAAGAAAAAACCGTTGTCGATCACCTTTGTGATCTCCTGAAGAGAGCCGGCCGAGAGCTCCTGGAAGTTAAGCCCCTGAGTCAAAGCTATGCGTTCCACATAAAGCCGGGATAGATCTTTGTGGACCCAGTAGAGCCGGAGGTAGTAGGAATTGGCGAGGTCCAGGACCAGCAGGAGCACCACGGTGCCGATGACGAACCTTCGTGGCCTGAGATTGAGGAAGTGGGGCTTAATTTTTTCCAGCATACTCGAAAATAGTATCCCAAGAATGCCTCGCTGTGAATTATAGTCATAGGATGGAAGAATATTTTCGTCAGGGGCAAGTCTTTCAAAAACGCTTAAGTATTCGGCCTCTGCCAAAGCGTGAGGCCCGCTACTTATTCTTTCGGATGGCGGGCCCCCTTATGCAGTCCCGGCTTCACCGTTTTCTTGATCTCGCTAGAGTCCCGGTCACCTTTTTGCACGGGAACCCACACCTCGATAACTACGTCCGGACCGCTCGCGGATCGGCCATGATGGATTTCGATCGGTCTCGGCTAGGTCCCTACTGCTGGGACTTGATCCGTTTCCTGAGCTCTCTTTCTTTACGGCGGCAGGAGAATGACGAGTTTCTCGACCGAAGAGTCGTAGAGTATTTCCTCGATGCCTACATTGTCCATTACTTAAACCCGGAAATTCCGGCGAAGCAGCTAAAGATTCTCAAGACCGTTATGCCCGAAAAATGGCAGTTCTCGACTAAAGAATACCTCGCGGCTAATCGGCGCTGGGCCAAGAAGATGCGTGACTTCGCCGTGCCTCCGACCTCGAGTGAGGCCAAGGGGCCATTGCTTAAGTTTCTCGAGGCCCGCGGTGAGCTGGATCTTCTCCAGGAGTACCGTGTGAGCGAAGTGGGCCACACCCCCGGCAGCCTCGGAAAGAAGCACTTTATCTACGCCCTGGTTCCTAAGAATTTGGATTCGCACCTTGATGCTATTATGCTGGACATAAAAGAGGTGTACCAGGAGAAGGACACTGCCCACTTCTATTCGCCTTGTCCCCATCACGGCGATCGGATGATCCGGGCGAGTAAGCTCTTTGCTGATGGCATGGAAGAGCGGCTGGGTTTCTGCACCTACCATAACAAACAGTACTGGGGACGTCAGATCCCTAGCTTTGCGGTTAAGGTAAAGAAGTTTCTCTCGAAAGATGATCAGTTCGACTTTGCCTATTCCGTTGGCTCGGAGCTCGGGAAGGGCCACCGTAAAGGTCTTCGGGACCCACGGCACCCCGAGCTCATCGAGCGTGACCTCTTACAGAACTTTGATACGTACTATAAGCTGAGTAAGCTATTCACCAATGAGCTCAACCTGGCCTTTGAAGCAACACTCCGCAAGCTCAAGCTCTATGAAGACTTTCGGAGCTGGTAATGCTCTCCCAGAGTCTTCTTTTTCTTCTGGTTCTCGTTGGCTCTCTACTCACGAGTCTCACGGGCCTCGGAGGGGGGACACTGATCCTTGCGGGACTTCTCCTTATTTACCCCCCAGAGCTGGCCCTTCCTCTCCATAGCTTTACTCAATTCTCGGCCAATGGACTTCGAACATTACTCTTTTTCCGCTCCGTTCGCTGGACCGTCGTCGCTGCCTACGCTTCTTTAATGCTTCCTGCTGCCTGGGCCGGGGCCCTCATCTTCGATCTGTTGAATCCGAGCGTGCTTAAAATTTTGGTTGGTGTTTTTATTCTCGCAAGCATCATACCCTGGAAGTTTAAACCTTACGGGGAGCCGAAGTTTAAGACCTTCGCGCTCATCGGTGCCCTCTCGGGTTTTCTTGGGGTCTTCGTCGGTGCTATTGGCCCGGCGGTAGTGCCATTTTTTAATCGGCTTAAGCTTCCTCGGGACGGTATTCTTTCAACTAAGAGCGCAGGCCAGATGGCGCTTCAGTTATCTAAAATTATCGCGTTCGGAGGAGGGGCGGGTGTTAACTTTATGGCCCTGAAGGAAAGCATCGCTCTACTTATCCTCGGAACCTTAGTGGGTGTAGGTCTTTCTATTCCGATAGGACGTAAAATTTCAGATGATCGGTTCAATAAGGTTATGAACGTTTTGTTAGTGATGATTTCACTTAAAGTGATCGTAGAGGGTATTCGGGAACTGGTTAGTGCATGAAGAGGCGGTTCTCAGGGTACTCCCACAGGTAGTGGCCCTCTTCGCCGGGAATTCGCACCTTACAAGGTGAAACGGGGATGGCGCCCAGTCGTCGCACTTTATCAGACCATGCCTGGAGACCCTGGTTGATTTTATCTTGAATGGCGATGGCCTTATCAGAGTTGGACTTAAAGAAAGTGAGTTGTGAATTTAAGACGTTGAGCTCTCGCTTGGTCTTGCCTGAAATAAGCATAAGAAGTGGAACGAGCTCCAGCGCCTCTTCGTGCGAGAAAGTTCTGCTTTTGTTCAAAGGATAAATGTTCCGGATATTCTCTAAATCAGGACCCATCAATCAAATTGCCCTTGTCGTAGTTTGCGTTCTACGTCTTTCTTAGCAGCAGTATCGCGCTTATCAAAGAGATTTTTCCCTTTCGCTAACGCAATTTCACACTTCACCATGCTGTCTTTAAAGTACAAGGCAAGAGGGATGACGGTGTAGCCCTTCGTCGCCATTTTCTTCCCCAGTTGAATGATTTCTTGCCGGTTTAACAAGAGCTTACGCTTCCGTGTCTCAGTATGATTGTTGATGTTTCCGAACTCGTAATGGGGAATGGTTGCGTTCTGAAGCCAGACTTCGCCGGAAGAATCGATGGTCACAAAAGCTTCGTTGATGATTCCCTTACCAAGTCGTAGGGATTTGACTTCAGTTCCGGCCAATGCGATGCCGCATTCGTACTTGTCTTCGAGAAAGTAGTCGTATCCGGCGCGTTGATTCTTGCAGATGATCTTAATCCCCATAGGGGATTAGTCATATCACCAGTCCCACCCTTTGGGCGACTAGAAATCAGAGTTGGTTACGGATCAGAGGCAGCAGGATGTCGATGGTTCGGAGAATCGCCCGCTTTTTGAGCGGAATCTTACTCGGATCTTCGATGACGACGGCCACTTTGTCCTTGCCGACGAGAGTCGAAATCGACCGAAAGTCCTCAATGATCTGCGTAAGCTCCCGCGCCAGACCCGTGTCAGCTGCGTCGTCAGCGAAAACCCCGATCTCTCGGTTGAGGAACGCCGAACGCGGATCGATATTGTAGGTACCGATGAGCACCAGCCGACCATCGATCACTGCGGTCTTGGCGTGGATTGTATCTGGGCCGTTGAATTCGTAGAGCTCGACGCCGAGCTCGATCAGGGCCCGCTTCACGTCCCGGTAACCGGCCTGTGCAAGGAGATTATCAGTGGAGTTGAGCGAGTTGGTGATGATTCGGACCCGTACTCCTTTCGCGAGGAGTTCCGAGAAGATTACCATCAGGCCATCAGTTGGAATGAGGTAGGGAGAAACGATGTTGACATCGTTTTTGGCCCCTGCGATGGCAGCGAGGAGGTCACGATTCAGTGTCGCCGTCTGCTTTGAGACGAGTGTCGAGGGTTCGTGGGACTGGAAGCGAACATCGTCGACGGTATGGAATTGGGAGAACCAGTCGGTTTGAGAGTTTGAAATGACGAAATCGCCGTCTTGTGCCGTTTTAATGTCGTGGAGAATTGAGAGGATTCGCGCTTTCTCCGCTGCGAGCTCCGCTTTGGCCGTGCCCTTAAGCTCGGCACAATTATCGGTTTGGTCATCCGTGATCACTGGGCACGGAGCGGAGAGACGACTCGGATGGTAAGCACCGAGGCGCACTGCTTTTGCAATAGGAGCGGCCCAGACGGCGAAGAAGTTTTCCCGCGCGCTGACAGGGAGATTGCCGCGAGCGATGATGTCCAGGTCGATGAAGTTTCGCGTGCGACTTACTCCGAAATACATGTCGCCTACATTCCGGCCCCCGGTGATGATCTTTTCGCCATCGGCGATCAACATTTTTGCGTGGTTCCGGTGGGTCGCTCGGAAGAGGTTGAGTGAGAGGGGATTATAGACTTTAATCTCGAGGTTCTCGCCACCGAGCTCGAGGAGGGCCGCGAAAGTACGCTTTGGGACTGTGTTCGAGAGGGCGTCGACGATGACCTTGACCTTCACCCCCCGCCGGGCCGCGTCTACCAGGAGACCCATGCCGCCGATGGATTGGTCATCGTTCCAAACGGAGAAGTACTCGACCAATATCTCACTTCGGGCCTCTTGGATCAAATCAACCCTCGCCTGAAGAGCGTCTCTATCGGCCCGCAGGAAGCGCAGGTCGTCGGCGTGTGCAACGGCGGAGATGAGGAGAGCGGTGAGGATAAACTTCATGATAGTAACCTTTTATAGGGATTCTAAATCCCTGTATCTTAGCTCTAAAGTCGAAGGGTGAAGCAAAGGAGGCAATATCTTATAGGGTGGGTGTTAGAGGATTAGACGAATAGCGAGAGTTCCTCAATCCACCTTCTTTAATCTCCTCCCCCGATTTATGAATATCCAATAGCTCTTGGGGAGCTCATTGAACTTCTTAAGATTTACAGGGGATGCCCTTGATAAACTCTTTTTGATCCTGGCGATGTGATCTCTCCACAAGACCTTGTAGCTCTATTTCAATGGGAGGGAATAAGAACGTGTCGAAAAACGACGCCTTCGCGACCTAAGGTCTGGTGTCGCCATCCTTTATGGCAAAGGCGTAGTCTGTTAGGTATTACTGTTTACGGTTAGAGGCAGGAATGTTCTTTGAGTAATAGCACATCAGCGTGCTGATGATAGAGATCTTCACCCTTGTGACGAGATGAGTAGCTGTTTCTCGTACTTTAACTGTGCCAAGATCATAGGCTTCAATCTCAAGTTCAGTACTGCTCGCAAGGTTTATCCGATTCGGCACGAAGGCCGGCCTCGTGTAAAAAAGCGCTCGATGTCCAGCGTTGTAATTCATGTTGTCGAAAATGTCCGTGCGATTTTCATTAAACCCTATGAGTGCTTCGAAACTCGCCAAACTTTCTCCGCTTAGTTGACGCATGAGGAGAGCACTTCCGATAGGCGAATCTGGATTTCCAGATCTGAAGCACCGGCCTGGATAAAAAGCGTTCATCAAAGAGATGTTGTCCGGCTTCGTTCCATTACGGAAAAGATTCCTGAGATCGTCATAGGAGATCTCCGTTGCCTGTGCGATCGTTCCGGAGAAAATGGCGATCGCCATAAGAATAGTTTTAGCTGATAAGCTCATTTAGAAACTCCTTGATCTTGTCCTACATTTAGAAAGTTCTTTGCCATTGAGTAGATTATTCACTGGATTTTGATGGACTCAAAGAGGCACTGAATGAATGACGTCGGAGTGTCGAAACTTTCGACAGCATAGAGATAACGGCTCAGAGAAGTGTTTGTGTACAAAGAGTTAACAATCTTTCCTAGGTTCGCGATAGCCTCTCTCTGCGAGATCCGATTCATCGAGCTTCCCCCGATGAGGACTCCATTCTTTAACTCAACCCTTCACTGTCTTGGCCTCAGAAATTCTTCGAATCGGAATCATTCTTAGAGGCCTCGAAGAGACCAAGAACTTGCTCGAGAGTGAGGGCCTCTGCTCTCACCTGAGGATTGACCCCCGCGCTCGCTAGAATCCGCATGGCCTTCTCTGCACCAACTTGAGATTTAAGAATACCGCCAAGCTGCTTTCTCCGTTGACCAAATACGGGTCTCAGAAACGCTTCAAAATCGTCGATGGACTCGAGGGGGACAAGAGGATTCTCTTTTCGCTTGAGACCAAGAACTTGGGAGTCTACCTTCGGCGGTGGCACGAACGCCCCCGGTGGAGCATACACCACATGCTTAAGATCAAACTGAGAAAGGCACATGACGTGAAGGGAACCCATGGCATTACGTGGATCATTAGGGAGAATCTTCTGGGCAACCTCTTTCTGATACATGAGGGTCATGTGGGTGATCTCAGGGATCCGGAGAAAAGACAGCGTTAATGGAACGCTGACGTTATAGGGCAGGTTAGAGACGAGCCAAATGGAGCGGAAGCCGTGGCGCGCGAGGAAGTCACTCCAGCTAAACTCGAGGGCATCTTGCCGGTAGATCCTATCCCCTCCGACCACTGGAGCGAGGAGTTCTACGAAGCGCTCGTCCATCTCAATCACGAAGAGAGGTTTGCCGTAGGCAGCGAGATGAGGAGTCAGTACAGCAGGCCCAGGGCCAATCTCGACGATGGCGTCAATATCTGGCGGAAGAGGGGAGGTGATTTTTCCGATCACACTGGGACTATTCAGGAAGTGTTGACCAAAACTCTTGTTGGCCTCCGGGAAGCGACCCATTACTTCTTCTCCAGAAAGCGCGAGCGGGCATCAAGGCTAAGACAATTAGGGAACTCCATGCGGAGTTCGGGGACGCGTGCCGCCCAGTTGGCGATCATTCCGGCATTGTCAGTGCAATAGAGCGGACTCACGACGTGCACGCGCTTAAAGTGTTCTCGCATGATGACTCCAAGTCGTGAGTTGCAGGCGACACCACCCCCGATAACGATGGGGGTCTCGAAGGTTTTCACGTTTTCCTTAAGTATCTTTTCGATGATTTCTTGTGCCTTAATCCTGAGAGTTTGAACGATCGCCTCTTGATAGCTGGCGCAGAGGTGGGAGAGCTCACTTTTAATCTCTTCAGGGGTCATCTTTTGCAGTCGGACCCGGAGAGAGGTCTTGAGGCCCGAATAGCTCATCTTGCCTGCCCTATCCCGAAGGTAGGATATGGGGAAGTCGTACTTCGACCGGTCACCGGCCTTCGCCAGTTCGTCGATGATTCTGCCGGCCGGGTAGCCCACGCCCATGAGCTTTCCGCCCTTATCGAAGGCCTCACCGGCGGCGTCGTCCAAGGTCGTGCCCAGGACATCCATCTGATTCGGTCCGGTGACCCATAAGAAAGCTGTGTGCCCACCGCTTACTAGAAGCCCGAGGTACGGATAAGGAACTTCCTCAGTAAGGTGGATGGCCTCGAGGTGAGCGTATAGATGATTCACTGGAGTCATGGGTAACTCGCGGACTAGGGCAAAGGTCTTTGCGAGGTTAATGCCGGTGAGAAGTGAGCCCACAAGCCCTGGGTGTGTTGTGACCGCAACCTCTGTCACATCTTCAGGAGAGATCCCTGCCTCACGGAACGTAACTTCCAGAAGAGGTGTCAGGGCCTTAACGTGGGAGCGGGCCGCGAGCTCAGGAACAACTCCACCCCACTTGGAGAGAAGGAAATCCTGGTTGTAGCTATTGAGTGCCAGAATCTTCGGAACTCCCGTAGCGTCTAGAAGGCAGAGGGACGTATCGTCACAGCTGGTTTCTACGCCGAGGATGATCCGTCGTTTCCGTTGATCAGAGCTGTTTTCTGGCCTCATTTGCCTCGTTCGTGTCTTTGTAGTCTTCTACGACTTTTTTAAAGGCCTGTGTCGCTTCGCTCTTCTTACCCATCTTCTCTAGGGACTTACCAATGAAGAGAAGGCTCGAAGGGGCCAGAGAGGCGCGGGGAAACTTGGTGAAAATTTTACTAAAATAAACCATCGCTTTATCCGGATTCCCCGAATAGAATTCGACTTTACCCAGGCCATGAAGGACTTTGTTCTTATCACCCGGTGTCAGATCCTTGTGGTCGATAAGTCCCTCAAGAAGTGATCTGGCATCAGCGTATTCATTTTTCTTGATCAGAGCGAGACCTTCTTCGAGGTCACCTTTGGCGCTTTTTTTTTTCTCTGCCCGCGACGCGCTCTTCGTCGTTTCCTTAACGGTAGAGAGACTTGCAGTCACCTTCTCAATGAATCCGCGCTGCTCTTTGAGTTCCGTTTGGATCTGGGTCAGCTGAGCACTGTCAGCTTCCTGCTTGGTCTTCAGGTGATTAAGGGTTTCACCCATGCCGGCGAGGTTCTCAGGGTTTATCAGCTTCTGGCGGTGCTCAACTTCTTCAAGTCTCCCATTCATTCGGTCTAGCTGGGATTGCATGTCTTTCATCTGAGCGACGAGGTCTGCCATGAGTCCTTGGGCATCTCCCATCTGCTGAGTCATGCTTTCGAAGCGCTTTTCGCGTTGGATCTGTTCCGCAGACTTGATACAGGCGGTAGTGAGAAGGGACAGGAGGAGAAAAGGGAGCAGTTTACTCATAAAATCCATACCTCATTGTTATGATTCATGGATTCTACAAAACTTTTATCTATTCGGCATTACCTTCAAGGGCCTTTTTTCTCTTGGACTGGTATTCGGCTTGTTCGGAGAGACTCTTTGATGCCATCGCGTACTCTTTGGCCTTGTTGAAGTATTTACGGCGGTAAGAGGATTTGGCCTTGAGGTAAAAATCCTCGGCCTTGCGGTAGGTATTGGGAGCGTGAACGTCGGCACCTTCTTCCTTGGCGGCCATGAAAGCTGCCTGTGCCAGACTCATTTCAACTTTAGGGCGTGTGGTGGTTAAGCCACACGCTCCCAAAAAGCATAAGAAAAAAAGGAGAAATAATCTCATCTAACCTTATTTTGCAGTGACGACGAAGTTCGCACGGCGGTTCTGTGACCAAGAAGACTCGTCAGAGCCCTGAGCTTTCGGACGCTCAGAACCATAAGAGATAGTTGAGATGCGCTTGGACTCTACACCTAGAGCAACAAGGTAATCACGGACAGCCTTGGCCCGGCGCTCGCCGAGAGCGAGGTTGTACTGACGACCGCCACGCTCATCGCAATGGCCTTCGACTTGAACGTCAACGTTAGCGTTAGCCTTGAGGAACTCAGCGTTGGTCCGGAGAGATTCTTGCGTATCAGATTCGAGGCTAGATGAGTCAAAACCGAAGTAAACAGTCTGAAGACCGCCGGCCTTGCCGCCGTCGGAGTCACCGTTGAGCTCGAGAGTGAGACCAGTGTTTGAAGCGCCGTCAGCAACCTTCGCTGCGTCGTCTTGGCTATTTTTTGGCTTGTTTGAAGCGCAACCTACTGCGAGAAGAGCAACCATGAGAGTTGTGAAAAAACCGCGTGTGAACATTTAACTTCTCCTTTGAAGTAATGAAAGACTGATTCTTTAAAATTTATCGTCCGCATTATGCTCGGAAAGGTATGTTTTTTAAAGTGAAAACTGATAACAAAACTCGGTTGGAGTCGACACAAACCGTCACTCCTCTGACGCTTAGAGGCGCTCTTTGTCATAGACTTGACTGTGATACAATGAGCGCTATGCGTCAAGTTCTCGGATTTGATATCACTACCTTTTGGCATGGTACTTGCTAGTATTTTATTGTGTGTGTGCTGGAGTTAAGAAAAGGATTTTTTTAACTTCTGCCAATGTCTCTCGAAAAAAAGCCCATCTTCATTCAAGATGGGCTTTTTTTTTAGAGCGTTCTGAAAACGAAGCTTCCCAGGGTTCGCATGCTTAGTGCAGCGAGCGTATCGTAAACCGGATTCAATTCATAAATTCCCATTAGCGGAGCATGCGCCAGTGGGAGTTGCCTGTACCGGTTCCATAGGTCCTCGAGATCCGGGGACCCCAGCCCGCCTGGATTGACTGCACTGACTCCTGGTACTTCCCAGCCCCTTAAGGCGTCGGCATCCAGGCTGAAAAGGACGGCAGTTTTCGAGTCCATCGTTGCGCGAATCGCATCAAATAGGCCGTTCAGCTTTTTTGGGGAGAAGTCACAGGCCCAAAGAACTTGATCTCCTTCATGACTATGGGGCATTGGACTGAGAGTCGAAAGAGAGTTTGCGAAGGGCTGAAGTCCGATTTGGTAGAGATGAAACTTCCCCTTGTAGCTAGTAGCGAACTGACGGAAGGGAGTTCCTGAGCTGGCTTCCTGGTCGGTTCTGGTATCAGCGTGGGCGTCGATGTTGATTACAGTAATGCTCTCGAACTTCTGGCCCAGGGCACAGAGCAAGGGATAGACGTGGTCATGGCCGCCGCCCAAGTGACACAGCCGCGGGTATTTTTCCTGCTCGAGGCAGGCCGCGATGCGCTCGGCTTCCTGGGCCTGAGCTTCAGTAAAGTTGCGGCGCTCCTCTTCCTGGTTTCCTACCTCCACCTCCAACATCTTATAACCCCTTAGCTCGGGCGTGAGAGTGAAGCGTTTAAAGGTTGAGAGAAAAGATTGGGGAGCGAAGCGGGCCCCGTTGCGGCCTCCATTCCGGATGACTCCTGTGTCCGTCGAGCTTTTGAGAAAAAGCATGACCTCGCTTCCGCTCCCCCCAATGAATAGGGAGCCGACGGATTCATCGAAGCGCTTTTGTGATTGAGTCGCGGTGGCCTTCGTCATAAGATCTTCTTATTTCCTAAGCTGGATTTTTAATGACGTTGCCAAATCTCAACCGGACTGACAAGGACTCAATCAAGTGGTTTATTCTGCTGCCGTCTGGACATGAGGGCCCCTATTCTCTGAATCACCTCTCCAGGCTGAGGGATAAAAAGAAGCTCTCGCCCATGGTGCGGGTATGGTGCGAGGGACTTGCGAAAGCATTGTCATTAGAAGATGCGCTTAAGCTTGAGGTCCTCCCGTCCCTCACTACCACCGCGCAGGGTGTGCCTGGGCAAGAATATGAAGTTTCCTCCTTTGGAGACTTGCCACCACCAGTACCGCTCGAGGTCACTGAGAATGTCAGCTATGAATCTTCGAAGTCTCCTCTCCGGGAGACTGTAAGGAACTCTGCTCCGATTTCCCGGCTTGCAGTGGCCGTGGTAGCACTTGTCGGAGGTGTTGTGGTGGGAATGCTCCTTTACAGTAAAAGTCGTGAGGAATTTGCTTTTCGTCGATGGCCAAGAATGACCCCCGAACTGCATCAGCGTATTCTGCGCGAGCATCGATTTGACGGGTGGACAAAGCCTATCTTCTTCAAAGAATACTTGCCCCGGGACCATTCCCAGATCTGGCTTGTCACGAGTGGTTTCCAAGCTTGCGATGTGCAGGCAGTGTTCACATCGGTCCCGGATCGGCTCCTGGCACTAAGTGATGAAAAGGTCTCATTCGTGGCCCGGGGTCAGCTAGCGGGCCATGTAGCAGAGCTGGCTGAATTTGACTTCCGTGATGGAACCAAGCTTGTTCCTGGTCTCTACGAAATGGAAGTCAAAGCAACTCAGTGCAAATGGGACGGTGTTCTCCCGAAGATCATGAGTTTCTTTCAGGGGCCACCTAGCGAGTATCTGGCCCGAACCAAGGTCGTCCTTTATTCTGGTGGCTCCTTGGCGTTCCACGAAACTCTGGCGAAACTCCTGAAGAAGAAGGAGGAGCGTATCATTCAAGAGAAAGGGCAAGCCGCTCTCTATTGGCAGGATCTTCAGCAGAAGTTTGAGACCCTGGAGGCGATCACGCTTCAGGTTGAGCAGCACTTTCTTGATTTCCTCGACGCTCCTCCGGGAACCCATAAGGCCCGGACCAAGGCCATGGTCGACGATTACACCCGCAAGTACGGTGCATTTTTAACTTCATTTGTGTTGGAACTTGAGAGGGGCCAACGCTCCCGACCCGGGACTGGTGCGGCCATGGAGGCCAATTATGAGCTCTTGATTCGGATGACGGCAAAGAAGATAGGTCTTGAGTCGATGAAGTTTATCGAAGAATTCCTTGGGACGAAAAGCGTACCATCACTGAAGCAACAAGCCCAGTTCCGTTCCCGCATCAGATCGTCCTACGGACTCTTAAAAAAAGAGATCAATCAAAAATTAGTCCAGGTTTCGCTGGATCAAGTGAAGTAACCGGAAAGATCTCTCCCGCCTCATAATCGTTCTGAGATTTCTTCACCAGTTTCGCGCCCCAGACTTTTAAATCGTGCTCAAAGATCATGGTCAGGTTCTCTTTGCAGATGAAATCGTAGAAACGTACTTTATCGCGAGTCGTTTGGCCTGGAGCAATATCGTAGGCCATGACCCAAGGCACAGGGATATGAGCACTTGTAGGTACCAGATCGGCCATGTAGATGAATTTTTCATCGTAAGGGTGAACGAGCCAAGGAGTGTGGCCATGGGAGCAGCTAAAGAGGATTTCATCGTTCCCGTCTACCAGAATGGTGCCCTTTTCTCCGTCGAGCCAATTGACCCTGCCCTCCTCGTTCGCCTTTTCAATAATGGGCCGGAAATATTGGGGATGAAATGACCCCGTGTCGCGCAACGTTGGTTTGAGTGCGTAGTCAAAGTGTTGACGGTGGAGGTGGAGGGTTGCCTTTGGAAAGACCGCACGGTGCTCAGCCTGGCCAGCACCGAGACCACCGACGTGGTCGAAGTGCAAGTGGGTGACGATCAGGTCTGTGATATCTTCCGGCCTTAGATTGAAGCTGGTGCGAAGAGTTTCGAGCAGAGGATTTTTTGGTCCTATGACGCCGAAGCGGTCGTCAAATTTTTCACCATGATAGTCGCCGATTCCCGTATCCACCAAGATGTTCCTGGAGTTTGTCCTGATCAGCATGACACGAAGGCTCAATTGGATCCGGTTCAGCTCGTCCGCAGGGATCAGCTTTGACCAGAGTGGTTTGGGAATAATTCCGAACATGGCCCCGCCGTCTAGCTTGAAGACTGCCGGGTGAAGAACAGCATATCGCTTAGACATAACACCTCGCGCCTCCATCATGCCTCTTCAATTCCGTGTTTTTCAAGACCTTTTCATTGTCTGACTTTAGAAAATGCCTATAATGTGACCTATTCAAATGTAGTTTTAAGGAGAGCCTATGAATGTTCATGAGTACCAGGCCAAAGACCTGATGCGACAGTTTAACATCGCGGTCTTAAAAGGCGGCGTGGCCAACACTCCCGCTCAAGCGGTTGAAGTGGCAAAGCAACTGGGTGGAAGCATCTGGGTTGTGAAAGCACAGATCCACGCTGGTGGCCGCGGTAAGGGCGGAGGAGTAAAGCTCGCCCGCACGCTTGAGGAAGTGGAGAAGCACGCGAAGGACATCCTCGGCATGCAGCTGGTCACTCATCAGACTGGCCCGGAAGGGAAGAAGGTTCTCAAGGTCCTCGTTGAACAGGGGTGTGACATCGATCACGAGTATTACTGTGGTATCGTTCTCGATCGTACCGTGGGCAAAGTGGCTATGATGGTTTCCACCGAAGGCGGTATGGAAATTGAGAAAGTAGCTCACGATTCACCTGAAAAGATTATTAAGTGCCACATCGACCCAGCAACTGGTCTCACTCCCGCCCACGGTCGGAAACTCGGGTACGCTCTTGGCCTCAAAGGGGAGCCGCTCAAGAAGGCCATGGCTTTCTTTGACGGGCTCTACCGGCTTTATGTCGAAAAAGACTGCTCTATCGCCGAGATTAACCCGCTCGTAACCACGAAGCAGGGTGAGGTCATCGCTCTCGATGGGAAGCTTAACTTTGATGACAATGCCCTTTTCCGTCACCCGGAAATCGAAGTCATGCGCGACGTGACTGAGGAATCGGCACAGGAACTCGAAGCCGGGAAATATGGTCTTTCTTATATCTCCCTTGATGGAAATATCGGCTGTCTTGTGAATGGAGCAGGTCTTGCGATGGCGACTCTCGACATCTTGAAGCTCCATGGTGGAACACCGGCCAACTTCCTCGACGTGGGCGGTGGCGCAACCAAGGAAACAGTTCAGAAGGCTTTTGCGATTATCCTTCAAGATCAGAGTGTGAAGGCCATCCTAGTCAATATTTTCGGTGGAATTATGAAGTGCGACATCATCGCCAACGGTGTTGTTGACGCGGCCAAGGAGCTTGGGGTGAAGGTCCCACTCGTTGTGCGCCTCGAAGGAACTAACGTCGCTCTCGGTAAAAAAATTCTCGCGGAGTCGGGGCTTAAGATTACTCCTGCCAACGACCTCGCGGACGCTGCCAAGAAAGCAGTCGAAGCAGCTAAGGGAGGAAAGTAATATGGCCATTCTCATCAATAGGAACACTCGTCTTATCACTATCGGTATTACTGGTAAGCAGGGGACATTTCATACCCTCCAGTCTCGCGACTACGGAACGAACGTTGTCGGTGGGGTCACTCCCGGTAAAGGCGGTACTGTCCATGAAGGCATCCCTGTCTTCAACACCACCTACGAAGCAGTCCAGGAAACCCAGGCCAATGCGGCGATGATTTTCGTACCTCCTCCGGCGGCGGCCGACTCAATTATTGAGTGTATTGACGCTGAGCTCCCTCTAATCATCTGTATCACCGAAGGCATTCCAGTCGGCGACATGATCAAAGTCAAGGCCGCACTTCGTGGCTCAAAGTCCCGCCTCATTGGTCCTAACTGCCCGGGAGTCATTACTCCTGGAGAGTGCAAGATTGGCATCATGCCAGGTCACATCCACATGCCTGGAAACGTTGGCGTCATCTCTCGTTCTGGAACTCTCACCTACGAAGCCGTCTATCAGCTCACGCAGCGTGAGATTGGTCAGTCAACTTGCGTCGGGATCGGTGGAGATCCAGTCAACGGAACCAACTTCATTGATTGCCTCGAAATGTTTCAAAATGATCCGGATACAAAGGCCGTCATCATGATCGGTGAGATCGGAGGCACAGCGGAAACAGAAGCTGCGCGGTGGATCAAAGCGAATATGACAAAACCGGTTGTGAGTTTCATTGCTGGCGCCGCGGCACCAAAAGGGAAACGTATGGGTCACGCCGGAGCGATAATCTCTGGTGAAGATGACTCCGCTGAGTCGAAATTCAAGGTTCTTCAGGAATGTGGTATTACTATCGCGAGATCCCCGGCCGAGCTTGGACAAAAGGTCGCGGAAGTATTAAAGAAGTAAGATCGAAAAAATTATAAGGAGCTACCATGGCCATCGAAAAAACGTTTTCTATCATTAAGCCGAACTCGACTCTCGACAGCAATATCGGCAACATCATCGCGCACTTTGAAAAAAACGGTCTTCGGATCGCTGCTGCCAGATTCACTCGTCTTTCTAAAGAGAAGGCCGAAGGCTTTTACATTGAACATAAAGAACGTCCTTTCTTCGGGGAGCTTGTAAACTTTATGACTTCTGGTCCGGTTATGCTCATGGTGCTAGAAGGCGAAAACGCTGTCACGAGAAACCGCGAGCTCATGGGTGCCACGAACCCTGCGAACGCAGCTGAAGGGACTATTCGTAAGCTCTACGCAAAGTCAGTTGGCGAGAACTCGGTTCACGGCTCAGATTCTGCCGCTGCAGCTGAGAGAGAGATCGCGTACTTTTTCGAAAAACATGAGGTTGTTAACCGTTTCTAAGATCTTCCACTCAAGATTTTCTCTAAGGCCCTACTTTATGTAGGGCCTTTTTTTTGCCTCTCAGCAAGGGAGATGTATTCATCTCCCCACCTTACTGCTTCAACATCCTGAATACCCACTCCCAGGCCGTGGCCGACCGGCGCTCGGTGGAAGCGTCGCACCCCGTGTCTGAAGGTATCTCCATTTAACTTCAATCTATCAGGTTGCTATATTTTTTCATGAGAAAAGGACTTCGAGACTTTTTTAGTTAAGCGGATAGAAGAAACCACAAAAGGGGAATGTTATGAAGACGATTCTAGTTTTAGTAGCAGCACTCTCCCTCGGATCGGCCTATGGGCAAACGGGTACCGGGGGGGGGACTGCTTATCGAAGCAAGTCAGGCCTAATCAACATCGCAAGCCAGAACCAGGAGGCAAGGGAGGGCCAGCGCCACATGGTCGAGTTCAACAGTTTGAACATTCCGAGTTTCATCTTCGCTCTCCAGAAGTCTAAGACCAAGGGGACTGAATCGGACAACGACACGTCATCAGCACTGAACCTTAATTACGCCTACACGATTCACCCTAATGTGCAGGTGGGGGGCAGATTTAACTACTACAACGGAATCTTTGCTAATAACGATATTGAGCGAATGGATGTGCAGGTAGGGGGATGGTTTAATAGTAAAGCGGGAGACCTTAAGAACTCGGCGTACGTATCCGCCCATTTCGGGACCGGTTTCGCACAGACCTTCGGAGACCGGGGTGGCCGTGATGACCTCTGGCTTCTTACGGCCGCGGTTGGTAAGCGTACATCCCTAGAAAGCTGGGGTGTAAACCACGTCTCCTGGACACCGGAGGTGGCACTGGTCCAGACGAACTCGACGAGTAACAACTCGTTTGATTACCGGCAGGCCGTCGAGTTCCGATTAGTACAGTTCTCGGTTCTCTGGTAGGCGCTAGGATCTAAATTTTTCATAAGGAAGCCCCGTTCGGGGCTTTCTTATACCTGTAAATATTTCAAATTGATGCCTGATAAAGTCTCTAAGTAATTGATTACCATGTAAAAAATTCAAATCCGTGGAGCTCAAAGCCTAGGTGCGTTATAACAACATGGAATATTCTTTTGAAGGAGAGTTCCCATGTTTAATCTCGGCGACCACGTTGTATGTCCCGGCCACGGTGTTGGCCAGATTTGCAGCGTCGAGACGAAGGAATTAAACGGGGAGATGAAGAGCTTCTACATCATCAAAGTGGTGTCCAATGGCATGAAGGTCATGATCCCTGTGGATTCGAAGGAAGGAGTGCGGGCCCTCATTCCTACGACTGAGATCAATGGGGTCTTCGAACTTCTTCAAAATCAGAATGTGAAAGTCGATATGTCGACCTGGAATCGCCGGCACCGGGAATACGCTCTCAAGGTAAAAACTGGCTCTCTCCTCGAGATAGCTGACGTGCTTCGGCAGCTCCTGCTTCTTAAAATGACAAAGAAGCTCTCCTTCGGTGAGCGTCGGATGCTCGACCAGTGCAAGGAGCTTATCGTAAAGGAAATTGCCCTCTCGAGCGGCGCACCTGAAGGTCGCATCTCGGATAAAATCGACTCTCTCTACCCTTAAGTCCATTCTCAAAAAGTCCCTCCCCATGTATCCTATTCCTCATCCATTGGCACTGAGGAGTACCCATGACGTCTGTCCGCGACCCTTCCGTTCGAGTCCGGTTTGCCCCGTCTCCCACCGGCTACCTGCACATCGGTGGCGCCCGCACGGCCCTCTATAATTACCTTTACGCCAAGGCCACCGGCGGTACTTTTGTCCTCCGGATTGAGGACACAGACCTTGAGCGCTCCAACTCTGAATACGAGAAACTTCAGATTGATGACCTTCGTTGGCTAGGAATTTCTCACGACGAGGGACCTGATAGGCCAAATCCCAAGTATGGTCCTTACCGACAGTCCGAGCGCACTGAGATCTATCAACGATACGCCCGAGAACTTGTTGAAAAGGGTTTAGCTTACTACGACTTCTGCACTGAAGAAGAATTAGAGGCAATGAAGGAAAAGGCCGCCTTAGAGGGGCGCGACCCCATTTATGAGGGGCGGTGGAAGGACCCTGCCTCACATAAAGAGGCCCTCGACCGAATCTCTCAAGGGGAGAAACCTGCTATCCGCTTCAGGGCCCCCAAAAAATCTTATACCCTAGAGGATAAAGTTAAGGGCCGCGTTGTCTACCCAGAGAATATGGTTGGTGACTTTGTCATCGTGCGCTCCAACGGTCTTCCGGTCTATAATTTCTGCTGCGTCATTGACGATCACCTGATGGAGATCACCCACGTGATTCGTGGCGAAGATCACCTTAACAATACCGTCCGGCAGCTGATGATCTATGAGGCCCTTGGGGCCCGTTTACCACAGTTCGCTCACGTTTCTCTCCTGATCGGACATGACCGTCAGAAGCTCTCCAAGCGCCACGGTGCTACCTCAGTGAACCTGTACCGGAATGAGCACTATCTGCCGGAGGCGATGTGCAATTACCTATGCCTCCTAGGCTGGTCCCATCCTGCCGAGAGAGATATTTTTGAGAAGCAAGACATCGTTGAGGTATTTACCCTCGAGCGATTTTCGGCCTCGGCCGCCATGTATGACCTTGAGAAGTTCAAGTGGGTGAACTCGGAACATATCAAGAAAATGCCAACGGCTGAGCTCATTGAACTCATTGAACGTGGGCCGGAGGTTGCCTTCTTCCAAGGACAGACACTCGAGTGGAAGCATGCTTGTGTTGAACTCTTGAAGAAGTACGTCCAGTTTACAACGGACTTCCCCCGTCTGGTTAACGAGCTGATCCTTAATGAGCATCCTGAGAAGACAGATGCCCTGCGGGAGATCCTCTCATGGGAGTCGACTCCGAAGATCCTCGACTTCATCTCCGGTGCCGTTTCTTCGGTTTCAACGGATTTCGTGAGCGAGGCTGAGCTCAATGGCTGGACCGAGCACGTCAAGAAGACTCTCGGCATCAAGGGGAAGCCACTCTTTCAGGGAGTGCGGGCGGCCTTGACTGGCCATGACCATGGCCCCGATTTAAAGTTCTTGATTCCGCTCACGCCGGTGACTGTTTTAAAAAATCGCATCGCGCACTTAACGAAGTAGGGGATTATGACTCGAGAATTTCGCATCCACAATAACCTGACTCGGAAGAAGGAAGTCTTCTCTCCCATTGATGCCGGGAAGGTTAAGTTTTATTCCTGTGGTCCCACAACCTATGACTTCCTTCACATCGGGAATGCCCGTGCCCTGATTGTGGGCGATCTTTTTAATCGAGTGCTGAAATCTTTTGGTTACGACGTAACCTTCGTTCGAAATTACACCGATGTCGACGATAAGATTATTGATCGGGCCAGGGAACTGGGTCGCGACGCTATTGAGCACGCCGCACTGTTCGTAAAGGAATGTGAGACGGACATGAATTCTCTCGGAATGTTGCCGGCCACGCATACCCCCAAGGTCTCCGAAACCATGCCGGAGATCATCGAGATGATTCAGGAGATCATCGCCAACGGTAAGGCCTACGTCGTCGCGGGGGAAGTGTTCTTCAGTGTTCCTTCCTTTCCGGGCTACGGCAAACTTTCTAAAAAAGACCTCGAATCGCTCCAGCACGGAATTCGGGTCGAGGTTGATGGACGTAAGCAGCATCCATCTGACTTTGTTCTGTGGAAGCCGGCCAAGACAGGAGAGCCCGCTTGGGATTCGCCCTGGGGTAAGGGAAGGCCGGGTTGGCACATCGAGTGCTCAGCGATGGCAAAGAAATTTCTCGGTAAGACTCTTGACCTCCACCACGGTGGCATGGATCTTATGTTCCCGCATCACGAGAATGAGATTGCTCAGTCAGAGGCAGCAAACAACAGTCCTTTCTGTAATAACTGGGCCCACAACGAATTTTTAAATTTCGGCTCCGAAAAGATGAGTAAGTCTTTAGGGAACGTGATCGTCATTCGGGACTTCGTCACAAAGTACGGGGGACAGGTCCTTCGACACCTTCTCCTTTCGGTTCATTACCGCGCCAGACTCGAGTGGACCGATGAGGTCCTTAGCCGGGCGCTGGACGAGGTCAAGAGGATCCACGAGTTTGCCCTGGAGCTCAATCGTCTTGAGGCCAGAGGAAGCTACAACGGGGAAGAGATCTCCGGTTGTATCGAGAAAATGAAAGAAGAACTCGCCAACGACTTTAACTCTGCTGGGGCGATGGGACACTTCTTCACTTTCCTTCGTTCCGTGAAGGCCCATCGTGATGAGCTTTCCGCAGAGGCCCTGGCCGAATCCCACAAGGTTATCCGTTTTGTTGAAGATTCCTTAGGGCTGGTCGCCTTGAATCCTGGAAAGGTCCTTGACGAGCTTAAGCGGCACGAACAAGACACCAGTAGTACCGGTGTGGACTCCGTGTGGATCGAGAGACTCATCGCTGAGCGAAAGGTGGCCAAGGATACGAAGAATTGGGCACGGGCAGACGAGATCAGAAAAGAGATCGCCAGTAAAAATATTGTGCTCAAGGATAATCCTGACGGATCAACGACATGGAGTGTTGTGAACTAGGGCCGACCTGGCACCAGTCGCTAGAAAAACTTCTACATTGTCTAACAGCGCCTGCCCATTGAAAGGTCTCTATGGTAAATCCAATTGAATTTACTTTGATCTTACCTTAGGAGTTCTTATGAAATTATTCTCTGCTTTCGCAGTTTTTCTCTTTGCCCTCGTTTCTCAGGCGAGCTCTGAGACAAAAACTTTTTACTTCGATGGAACTCAGGATTCAGTTCAGCTTTCTCTACAGGCCGAAGAAACCCATACAGAGTATAGGTATGAGCAGCGGCGAACGATTTGCTACCGGACAGAAGTCTTCTATGAAACCGTCTGTACGGGCCATCCTCGACCGTCATGCTACACTAGACCTGTTACCCGCACGGTGGCCTACGCATGTATTCAAACAATCCGCATTCCTTATCAGGTTAAGGACTATGACGTCGAGGCCAGTGTTGATCTTGAGATCGCAGCTCTCCCTGGTGTCCTACCCGGTGAAACTTTCAAGGTCACTCTCGACGGTGATCGCCTCTCTCTTACCGCAATGAGTTCCGGCCGCAGAAATTTTGTCCTTTTGAAGAAGGAAGAGATCGCTTCAAGTATTAGTGGTTCGATGAAGTTTTTGACGGCTTCCTTCCGCGCATCAGTGATGGATGCCCGGCCTGTCCTGGCGGCGTTGTCGATCTCTGAGATTGGCATCCGTAACCCTGTGCTAAATTTTAACTTCGGGCCCATCGCTGATCGGGAGATGCTCGGCTTCCAGCTCACGGTTAAAAAGTCCCCTGTTGTTGGCGGACATACGGTACTCTTTGACCGCGAATTGTCCGCCACAGATATTTCGCTCATGACTGAAGGGGGTAATACCCGCGCCGAGGTTAATGTCGAGAGACTTGGTGTGGAACTCATAAATGGTCGCTACTCTCTAACGGCCAAGGTCTTTTTTAAACTTCAAGACTCGCTCTTGAACCGCTCCCAGTTCGAGAGAACAGAGGCTTCCCGAACCCTCCTCTTCAAAGTCCGCTAATCTTTCTGTCCGTGGGCCCCTGGCCCACGGACATCTTTTACTCAATTGAAAGTCATGGCACTTAACATTGGACTCAATTACTCAGGAACTGGACGAAAAGGCCTTTTCTGCCTTAGCCTCGCATCATCGCTCCATTTTGCTATGATAAGGTTGGGAGACTGTGCACATGAATCTCGTCATCCAAATCCTGATCCTTTTCATAGCGACCTCATGTCTTCTTAAAGACGAGTCACCTATTGAGACTACGAGTACCAGTTTAGACTTGATCAAGTCTGGCGATATCATCGTCTCTAACCTTGGAAATGATTCTATCGTTCTCCTGGACGAAGATGGCAGCTTTAAGGAGGTCCTAGTTGATTCCCCGACCGATGGGACTCTGATCTTCAACGGACTTACTTATGACTCATATACGGGTTCGGTCTTGTTCCTTAATGATTCAACGACTGGAACCTTGGATGCTGTGAGATCGATTGCTTTGACCGATGGGAGCGTCTCTACTTACCTCACCAACAGTAACTTAAATGGAGTTCTTCCTGGATTCGCCCGGCTTTCGGGTGGCGATCTTGTTATCATCGAGGGAACTACGGCCGCAGAAATGTTTAACTCTGATAAAATTCGGCAGGGGGCCCCGTTCATCAGCACGCTCACTACTGCGGCTGCCGACATCCAGGCCTTGCAGAGTGGAGGTTTCGTCGTCTGCTCCTCTGCCACTGCAAATACAGTTCGAACCTACAACGCTGCCGGAGTTGTCCAGGCGACCGCCACTTCAGCTTCTCCGACTCCCTCCCTCGGTGCCCTGGCCGCTACCGCTTGCATCCAGGACTCTAGTGGCCGGATCATTGTCGCCTACTCGGGGGCGACCGACGCCGTTCGTGTCTACACTTCTAGCACCATGGCCACGGTGGCTTGGACCTTTACAGACACTAACGTTCTTACGACTCCCGGCAAGCTTGCGATCAGACCTAACGGGAATATCCTGGTGGTAGATCAAGCCTTGAACCACATCGTCGAACTCACACCCGATGGTGCCTTCGTGGATCTCTTAGGAGGAGCTGTTCTGGCCACACCCTTGAACCTCATCGTTGTGCCATGAGGACGACTTTCCTCGTTGTCTTCTTCTCCATAGTCCTCTCTGCACCCGCTTTCGCGGTGGTCTACATCGGTGGAAACTACGGTCTCTCGGCCTATTCTGCTCAACCCCTGGAGAAATACCGAATTCATCCAAAAGGCACCAGTTACGGTGGATTTTTAGGAGTCGGGAAGGATTTCGTGGGATTCGAAGGATTTTATCAGTCATTTCCAACGAAAGGTGAGATCAAGCATGACGGTGCCTCCCACGACATTACCACAAACGCTACCGCTATCGGTGGGGCACTTCGATTTGGCTTTCAATCCTTCTATCTCCGATTAGGAGTGGCGAACTTTGACTTGAGGCAGTCTCTTTCTATCAGCGATGAAGCGAGTCGAGAGGCAGCGGATAAGATTTACGAGATTAAAGAAAAGGCCCGCAAAAACGGAGTCCTCTTTGGGGGAGGGATTCATGGCAAGCTCAGTGAAAACTTCCGCTATATCGTAGACTACTCCCGCTACCAGATCACTGGAGTTGGGGAGTACGACACAATCTCTATAGGCCTTTCGTTTAACCTGCCCGAACGTTTTCTCGCCTTAGGGAAATTTTAAAGCAGCTCTTCGTACGGTTGGGCCTGATTCACGATGCGAAGTTTCTTCTTCCTATTCATCAGAATTTCTTTTGGTCTTCCGCGCAGATTGTAATTCGATCCCATGCTATAACCATAGGCCCCTGTATCGCACAAGACGATGAGGTCACCGCTTTTCATCGCCGGTAGTTGCCGGTCTGATCCGAAGCAGTCCGAGGTTTCACAGATCGGGCCAACGACGTGGCAAGTTCGGTCCGCTTTGGCCTGCTTAACAGGAAGGAGCGCATGGTAGGCGCCGTAGAGAGAGGGGCGCATAAAGTCGTTCATTCCCCCGTCGACGATGACAAAATGGTTATCCTCGGAGACCTTATTCCGAAGGACCTTCATGACGAGAATACCTGCGCGAGCGACGATGCGACGGCCAGGCTCGAAGACAATCCTGGGTCTATAGAGTGAGCGTGAGTTGAAGTGCTTTTCGACCGTGGCAGCGACCAAGGCCATGTAGTCTGCAACGGCCGGTAGCTTTTGAGAATCCTCAGGATCATAGTCGACACCAAGGCCTCCACCTACGTCGAGAAACTCGAGCTGGATATTCGTCTTAAGAGCAACTTCACAGAGGCGGGCGATCCCCCGGCGGGTTGCACCAAGGTCGAGCAGCTGACTTCCGATGTGGACGGAGAGACCTACGAGTTGGCTGTTGGTCCAGAAACGAGGGGATCTCACCGCAGTAAGGATGTCGGCTTCGAGGAGGCCGAACTTGTGGGTCTTGTTACCGGTAGAAATGAACTTATGGGTCTTTGGCTTAACCACCGGATTAAGCCTGAAACAGATCCGGGCCCTCTTCCGAAGCCTGCGCGCGCAGGAATTAATGAGATCGAGCTCTTCGATGGATTCAACATTAAAGGAGAAGATTCCTTTCTTTGCTGCCTTGAGTGCAAAGAGGATCTCTTCCTCAGTTTTTCCCACTCCGGAAAAGACGATTTTCTCTGGTGGGATTCCTGCCTCGAGAGCACGGCGGAGTTCACCGCCAGAGACGATGTCGGCCCCCGACCCCTGGGCCGCGAGGGTACGGAGAAGCTCACGGTTAGGATTGGACTTCAGAGCAAAACAGACGAGTGGATCGATAAGTCCTGCGGCCTGCGCTCCTTTAGCAAACTCCTGGTAATTTCCAACCAGCGTTTCTTCACTGTACAGAAAGAACGGTGTTCGGTGCTTCTTTGCAATCGTTGCAAGGTCGGCACCGTTGAACTGGAGTGATTTATTCTTGTAGCTTAGGTGCTTCATGGAAACCGCACACTTTCTCTCCAGGCCAGGACCTGGGATAAGCTTGTGGCGTCGAGGAGCTTTTCTTCGAATGCTACCTGAGCGAGAACTTCAAAGGTTGAAAGAGAGGCAGCTTCAAATCCCGCTTGACCGAAAATGGCGCGCGCCTGAGGGAAGTCATAGGTAAAAATACTCATAATGACAGGGACTATGATGCCGGCTTCCCGGAGTTTTTCTCCTGCGGCAATAGAGCTTTTGCCGGTAGAGATGAGGTCCTCAATCAGTACCGCTTTCTGACCCGGGACAATGGCGCCTTCGACGGCATTCTTTCGTCCATGGTCTTTGCTGGAAGACCGGACGTACACGAGGGGGAGCTTAAGCTCCTGAGCAATCCAGGCCGCCCAGGGTATCCCAGCAGTCGCAGTCCCAGCTATGACGTCCACATCCAGTGGGCGAATCGCTTCGGTAAAGGCGGCGATGATACGCTCTCGGGCAGGGACTGCAGAAATCAAGAGTCTGTTATCGCAGTAGACTGGGGACTTAATCCCGGAGGTCCAGGTGAAGGGCTCTTGAGGCCTCAGGAAAACGGCTTTTTCCTGAAGCAGTGTTTGGGCGACAGCACGGGAGACGGACATTGTTAGTTTCCTTTGAGAATGGCTTCGAGGGCATGGCGCGGATCGGGCGCCTGGGTGATAGGTCTCCCGATCACCATAAAATCTGTTCCGAGGCGTATGGCCTCTGTAGGGGTCGTAAGGCGTTTCTGATCCTGAGAGTCGGCGTTGGACGGGCGGATTCCTGGGGTCACTGTGAGAAATCTATCACCACAAGCGAGTTTAATCCCTGGAACCTCGAGGGGGGAGGAGACGACGCCGTTACACCCTGCCGCCTGAGCGAGTGCTGCATAGTGAGTCACGGATTCCAGAACATCTCCTAGTATCCGCTGCTCACGATTCATTTGCTCGGTAGTCGTACTGGTAAGCTGGGTTACCGCAATGAGGAGCGGAGACCGCGAACCTGAATTCAGAGCATCGGCCGCGCGCTTCATCATCTCGCTGCCACCTGAGGCGTGCACGTTCACCATATCTATGGGGAGTCGACTTAGGACTGTAATGGCCTGGGCCACCGTGTTAGGGATGTCATGGAGCTTGAGATCAAGAAAAATCTTAAAGCCTCGGTCCCGGGCCTCATGGATGAGATCAGTCCCAGCGCCATAGAATAGCTCCATGCCAATCTTGATCCAGACCTGATGGCCCTCGAGTTTCGGCAAAAAGCCAACTGCGCTCTCACGATCGCTAAAATCTAGGGCCACAATGATCTTTTCCGCAGGAATCGTCATAAGGGGTCCATCGAATAGGTGTTCCGCTCAATAGTTCTGAGAAGTGCCTCTGTTGTATCAAGCGAGGTGAGACAAAGCAGTCCTCGCTCAACTGCAATCCTCCGCATTTTGAAGCCGTCGGACTCTACGTTTTTCCCTTTCGAAATAGTGTTGATCACTAGGGCCACCCGGCCGGACTTAATTTCCTTGATAATATCGTCCTCGCTCTGTCCGATTCGGGCGACCGTACGAACAGGAATATTGGCCGCCTTGAGCAATCGTGCGGTTCCTTCCGTTGCCAGGAAATCAAACCCGACCTGATAAAAGCGTTTGAAGAGCTTGAGTGCTTCTTCCTTGTCCTTGTCGTTGATAGTCGCAAGGATTGTTCCCGAGTCCGGGATCACTACACCTGCGGCCACAAAGGCCTTGTGGAGCGCCTTCTCAAAGACCCGGTCCTTACCCATGACCTCGCCAGTCGACTTCATCTCTGGTCCAAGGGCAATCTCGACATCGGATAGTTTGGCAAAGGAAAAGACCGGCGCCTTCACGGCGACAGAATCACCAATTGGGTGCACGCCATCGCTGAACCCTTGGGCCCGAAGGGATTCTCCCAGAATCGCGCGTGTGGCGATCTTGGCCATGGGCACTCCGGTCACTTTTGAGAGGAACGGTACCGTCCGCGAAGAGCGCGGGTTAACCTCGAGTACAAAGACCTCGTCGTTGTAGATGACGAACTGAAGGTTAATAAGGCCTTTGATATTGAGGGCCTTAGTTATCGAGATAGTGGTTTCGGCGAGTTTCTTGAGAATGGCCGCGGAAACCGTCTGAGGTGGATAAACAGCGATGGAGTCACCTGAGTGAACGCCCGCCTTTTCGATGTGCTCCATGATGCCTGGAATAAAGACAGTTTCTCCGTCAGAGATGGCATCAACTTCCATTTCCCGACCGATCATATAGCGGTCGATGAGCACCGGGTGTTCTGGGTTCACCTGAACCGCACGGCGCATGTAGTCCGTGAGCTCGAATTCATCATAGACGATCTCCATCGCGCGGCCACCCAGGACATAAGATGGTCTTACAATAACAGGGAATCCGAGGTGCGCGGATTTTTCCACTGCCTCATTGACTGATGTCACGGTAATTCCGAGAGGCTGAGCGATCTCTAAGCCTCGCAAGAGCGCTTCAAAGCGTTTACGGTCCTCGGCCCGGTCGATGTCGTCAGTGGATGTCCCGAGGATCCTTACCCCTAGTTCCGCTAGTGGCTCGGCCAGGTTAATCGCCGTCTGGCCTCCGAATTGAACAATAACTCCAATGGGATTCTCGCGTTCGACCACGTTGTAGACGTCTTCAACCGTGAGGGGCTCGAAGTAGAGGCGATCAGATATGTTGAAATCCGTCGAAACGGTTTCGGGATTGTTGTTAATGACAATGGCTTCGTAACCGAATTCCCGGATCGCCGTGATTGCATGAACCGTGGCGTAGTCGAACTCAATACCTTGACCGATTCGTATCGGCCCCGAACCGAGGACGATGACTTTTTTCTTCGGAGACTCGAGAACCTCGTCTTGGGATTCATAGGTTGAGTAGTAGTAAGGGGTGGAGGACTCGAACTCACCAGCGCAGGTATCAACCATTTTGAAGACAGGAACGATCTTGTGCTCTTTTCGGAAGTGACGGACATCGGCTTCTTCGCACTTCCAGATCGCTGCAATGGTCTGGTCGGCGAAGCCCATTCGCTTCGCCTCACGAAGGACTTCAGTGGAACGACCCGAAGCCTCGAGTCGGCGCTCCATGGCGATTATGTTCTGAATTTTGGCGAGAAAAAATCGGTCGATTCGGGTGAGTTCAAAGAGCTCCTCTTCTCCAATCCCCTGACGGAGGGCTTCGGCGACGACGAAGAGTCGCTCATCGTCTTGGCGGGCTATCTTTTCGAGAACGTCCGTCCGAGACCGTTGGCGCCATTCAGGAAGTTCGAGGTGATGCACACCGACTTCAAGGGATCGCACTGCTTTCAGGAGCGACTCTTCTATGGTCCGGCCAAGGGCCATGACCTCGCCCGTCGCTTTCATTTGCGTCCCGAGCCGTCGGTTTGCGCTAGCGAACTTATCGAAAGGCCAGCGCGGAATTTTTGCGACTACATAGTCGAGTGCCGGCTCGAAGCAGGCGAAGGTTTTCTTGGTGATAGGATTGACGATCTCGTCGAGTGTTAGACCCAAGGCGATCTTCGCCGCGATCTTTGCAATCGGATAGCCGGTTGCCTTACTCGCGAGGGCCGAAGAGCGGGACACCCGAGGATTGACTTCAATGACATAGTACATGAAGGAGTCTGGATCCATGGCATACTGGACGTTGCAGCCTCCCTCGATCTTAAGTGCGCGGATGATCTTGAGCGCTGAGCTTCTGAGAAGCTGGTACTCCTTATCACTTAAGGTCTGGCTCGGGGCCATGACGATCGAGTCGCCAGTGTGAACGCCCACGGGATCGATATTTTCCATGTTGCAGACGATGATGCAATTGTCCTGAGAATCACGGATGACTTCGTATTCGATCTCCTTAAAACCTGCTATTGAGCGCTCGATTAAGCACTGTTGGATCGGAGACGCTGAGAGCCCGGAGGTCGTAGTAGCGAAGAGCTCTTCCTGCGTACGAGCAATCCCGCCGCCGGTGCCACCCAAGGTATAAGCAGGCCTCACAATAAGTGGGTAGCCGATCTTGGTTGCAAACTCCATTGCCTCTTTGACAGTGGTCACGATACGGCTCTCCGGAACCGGCTCGCCGATCTCCTGCATCAGTTCTTTAAAGAGCTTCCGGTCTTCGGCCTTCTGAATCGTATCGACGCGGCAGCCGAGAAGTTTGACGCCAAGGCGTTTAAGGTGGCCACCTTCTTCGAGCTTTACAGCCAGATTAAGGGCAGTCTGGCCTCCTAGGGTTGGGAGGAGACCATCAGGCTTTTCTTTGTGAATGATCTTCAAGAGGAACTCG
Source organism: Pseudomonadota bacterium (assembly GCA_027487685.1). GTDB lineage: Bacteria > Bdellovibrionota > Bacteriovoracia > Bacteriovoracales > Bacteriovoracaceae > Peredibacter. Next base: position 67,312 of record JAIYDC010000032.1, read on the forward strand.
GTCGTGAGCGGCTCGATGTAAACCTTGTGGGCGGTTTCACGGTCGGTCATGATCGTCGCTGGATTCGAGTTCACTAAAACGACTTCGATGCCTTCTTCGATCAGCGACTTTACCGCCTGTGTTCCGGAATAATCGAATTCTGCAGCTTGGCCGATCACAATGGGGCCGGAACCAATGACGAGGACTTTTTTCAATTGTTTATGTAAAGGCATTTTAGTTCCTTATGGTCTTGAGGAAATCGTCGAAGAGCCAAGCCGTATCTTCAGGCCCGGGGCAGGCCTCCGGGTGGTACTGGACTGAGAAGGCCGGCAGAGTTCGGTGCCGCAAGCCTTCGATCGTACTGTCGTTGATGTTTATCTGCGTGACCTCAAGCTCAGTGTTAACCACCGACGCCGTTGTTACAGCGTAGCCGTGGTTCTGAGAGCTCATGAAGACTTTTCCCATGCGAAGATCTTTGACCGGATGGTTGCCACCGCGATGGCCGAACTTGAGCTTCTCTGTGTCTGCACCGTTGGCGAGGGCGAAAAGCTGATGACCCATACAGATAGAAAACATGGGATACTTTGCCTGGAGGTGCCTAATCACTGGCAAAACTTCCGGAACGTCCTTCGGATTACCCGGGCCGTTGGACATAACAACTCCGTCAGGTCGGTAACTTTCTATCAGATCAATTGGCGCGTTCCAAGGGACGACAACAACGTCGCAAGTGCGTCGCAGGAGCGAGCGAAGGATATTTTTTTTGTAACCGAAATCCATGAGAATGATGCGCTTGCCTTCCCCGGGGAAATGGATAGGGTTCTTGGTAGAAACGCGCGCAATCTGGTCCGTACCAAGTGGCCTTGCGAAGACCTCAGATATGTTTCGAACAGGGTAGGCTTCCGGCACCAGAGCTGCTTTCATGACACCTCTGTCTCGGATTTTTTTAGTCAGCTCCCGCGTATCGATCCCGGCGATTCCGGGGATCTTAAAACGATTCAGGAATTCTCGCAGAGAGTACTCGTTACGCCAATTTGACCCGGTCATCGGACATTCACGCACCACGAGGCCCTTGAGTGCTGGTGTCAAAGATTCGAAGTCGTCTTTGTTGACACCGTAATTGCCGATCAAGGGGAACGTCATGACCACGATCTGATCGCAGTAGGATAGATCCGAGAGGATTTCCTGATACCCGGTCATGCTGGTATTAAAGACCAATTCACCGAGGGAAAAGACGTGCTCGAGGTCATGGCCGATGGACTCGCCCAGATATTCCTCTCCCGTCTCGAGGACAAGTTTAATCTTCTTCATTTGCTTCTCCTGTCCATGGCCCATTCTAGGATTGCCATCCTTGCGAACACGCCATTACTCATTTGTTTAAAGATCCGTGATTTCGGGTGCTCGACCACATCGTCGGAGACCTCGACACCTCGGTTGAAAGGTCCGGGGTGAAGGATTATGGCGTCGGAACGCATACGCGCAACCCTGGCCGCGTTGAGGCCAAACTGCGTGTGGTATGCTCGAGCGTCAAGGTCGAGACCCTGATGGCGCTCGAGCTGGATTCGAAGCATCATGACAGCATCTACCACGGGAAGGATATCGTCAAAAACGGCGTGCTTGACCACCGGGCTTTTCGGGACTGGGAGAAGTGCTGCCGGGCCGCAGAGGTAGATCTCCATACCGAACATTTCTGCTGCTACCATAAGTGAACCTGCAACTCGAGAATGTTTGACATCGCCGCAGACTGCGATCTTAAGGCCTTTAAGATCGCCGAACTCTTGGTGAAGCGTCAGAAGGTCGAGGAGTCCTTGTGAAGGGTGCTCGTTTTTTCCGGCACCAGCGTTAAGAAGGGGAAGCTGGATCCGATCCCGGAGATGGTCGAGGACATGGTCGTCGGAGTGTCGGAACACAATACCGTCAACACCAAGGCTCTCAAGGGTTTTAAGCGTGTCGTAGACCGTTTCTCCCTTTTTCACCGAGGAGTTTTCGGGAACGAAGTTCACCACATCAGCACCCAGGCGCTTGGCCGCGATCTCGAAGGAGCAGCGCGTGCGCGTACTTGGCTCATAGAAAACGTTGGCGAAAATTTTTCGGGCGAGGAGGTGATGAATTTGATCGGTTTGCTGGGGTTGAAGGGAAAAGAAATGGGCCCGGTCAACGAGCGCCTGTAAGTCACGATTGGAAAAACTAGAGAGCGATAGGAAATGTCGGATCATTCTCCTCCTGAGGTGCACTGAAAGTTGTCGAAGTTAGAGTAACGAGAATAGAATAGACTGATGGTTGATCGGCGTGAAAAGATGCTTTAATGCGTAGAGGCATGAGTCCCATGCAGACAGTCCTAGGCGATTAATTTTTAATTAGATACCAGAGTTGAGACGATCTCGACAAGAGTAAAAAAAATGACGGCAAAATTCCTGCTGGAATCCGCGTTCAAACCGACCGGAGATCAACCCCATGCGATTTCTCAGTTGACGGAGAATTTCAAGGCAGGTCAGCAATTTCAAACCCTCCTTGGAGTCACGGGCTCGGGAAAGACATTCGCAATGGCCAACGTGATTAAGAACCTCGGAAAAAAGACTCTCATACTTGCGCCGAATAAAACCCTCGCAGCTCAGCTCTTCGCTGAGTTTAAGGAGTTCTTTCCGCACAACGCCGTCGAATATTTCGTTTCCTACTACGACTACTATCAGCCGGAGGCTTACGTTCCCGGTTCGGATACTTATATTGAAAAAGATTCGGCAATTAACGATGAGATCGATAAGCTCCGGCACTCGACCACGCGCTCACTCTTTGCCCGTGACGATGTTATTGTCGTCGCTTCAGTGAGCTGCATCTACGGGATTGGATCTCCTGAAGAATACTTTAGTCAGCGGATCACACTTCTGACTCAGGATAAGATCGAGCGGGATGAATTTCTCCGAAAGCTGGTGGAAAATCAGTACCAGCGGAATGATTTGGACTTCCATCGCGGTACTTTCCGTGTTCGTGGTGACATCGTGGAGGTGTTTCCGGCCTACGAGGACTCTCAGATTGTCCGGATTGAATTCTTCGATGACGTCGTCGATGGTCTCTTTATCGTTGACCCGCTTCGAGGAAAAGTCCTTCAGACTTTGAACAAGGTCGACATCTATCCCAAAAGCCATTATGTCGTAGGTCGAGACCGGATGAAGACTGCCGTCACCGACATTAAGCTCGAGCTGCGTGAGCGGCTTCAGGTGCTCCAAGAGCAGGGGAAGCTCGTTGAGCACCAGCGGCTCTCCCAGCGCACATTGTTGGATCTTGAGATGATGGAGGAGATGGGCTTTTGTCCAGGGATTGAGAACTACTCGCGGCACCTGGCCGGGAATAAGGCGGGAGAACCACCATTCACTCTCATAGACTATTTTAACAAAGACTTCCTCATGATCATTGACGAGAGTCATGTTACGGTTCCTCAGGTAGGTGGGATGTATAAGGGAGATCGAGCGCGCAAGCTTACACTGGTGGACTACGGCTTCCGTCTTCCCAGTGCCCTCGATAACCGGCCTTTGAACTTCCCTGAGTTTGAAACAAAGCTCAATCAGGTGCTTTTCGTGTCGGCGACACCCGCGAATTTCGAGCTCGAGAAGTGCGGCGGAGAATACGCCGAGCAGATCATCCGGCCAACGGGTCTGCTTGATCCGTTGATCGAACTACGGGATGCCAAGAATCAAGTTGATGACATGCTTTTGGAGGCGAAAAAGGCGATTGCCGCCGGTCATCGAGTTCTTGTCACGACTCTCACCAAGCGCCTCGCCGAGGAGCTTACTGCCTTTTACAGGGGAGTCGGCATGCGAATCAAGTATCTCCACTCCGATATAGACACGCTTGAGCGGATGGAAATCCTACGGGATCTTCGGCTTGGGGAATTCGACATTCTCGTCGGAATCAACCTTCTCCGGGAGGGACTTGATATCCCCGAGGTCGCTTTGGTCGGTATTCTCGATGCGGACAAGGAGGGCTTCCTTCGCTCCACGCGCTCTCTGATTCAGACCATTGGGCGGGCGGCTAGAAATTCCGAAGGCAGAGTGATTCTTTACGGCTTCCGGAAAACTCCGAGTATTATTGAGGCGATGAAGATCACCGAGGAACGGCGCAAAAAGCAGCATGATTACAACCAGCTTAACGGGATCACACCAGCAAGTGTTTCAAAGAAGATCAGTGGAGGTGTCATTGAGGTTCTCCGCGGCACCAAGAAAGCTGACCGCAAGGGTCAGGAAAAGGATATTTCATCACAGGCGCTGTCGTCGGAGGCAATTGATGCTAAGATCAAAGAATTCAAGCAGCAAATGAAAGAAGCGGCCACGGCGCTCCAGTTCGAAGAAGCCGCCAAGCTCCGCGACGAAATCAAGAAGCTGACGGAGTTAAGGTTCATGCTATGAAGCTTTTCTATCTTGTATTATTTCTACCACTCCTAGGCCTCGCCTCTGTAAGGCCAGAGGCCTTTGTCATTCAGATAAACGACCGATCTATAGCCGTGCTTTCGCCAGAGTCGCGAAAAGCGATCTTCGCGGTGCTGATTGAGAATCGCTCCCTTTCAGATCAAGTGGGAAAGTTCGTCATTGGGGCCAAGATTCTTAAATTCGTCTCCGTGCCGTCCGGCAAAACCACTACGGTGGAGATTGAGAATAAAAGCACGGCCCCGGTAGTTTTCGTCCCTGTGAGCCCAGCTTTCCAAGAGGCCACCCTCATGTTCGGTAAGAAGGCGTATGAAATCCCACCAAAAGAATAGCGTTCAAAAAGTAGTCCTAGTTATTTCTGATCTTCACCTTTCCGCAGGGAAAATGATCAAAGGGAAGAGGAATCTTCTTGAGGACTTTCACTATGACAATAAGCTTATCGACTTTCTGACATACTACTCTTCCGGTGATTATGAAGAGGTTGAAGTGGAGCTGGTGATAAACGGGGATTTCCTTGATTTCCTCGCCGTACCCTATGTTGAATTCTACGACGATGAGTTTTGGAGTGAGACAGCGGCCCTCGCCAAACTGCGAATGATTATGAGCGCCCACCCGGGTGTCCTAGAAGCGCTCAAGCGCTTTGTTTCAAAGCCTCGGAAAAAGATCGTCTACATCATCGGTAACCATGACGCAGAATTTGTCTTTGATTCGCTTAAGGAAGAGTTCCTGAACTTCTTTGGTGATGTCCGAAGCAACATTACCCTTTCGAATGCTATATCCATCCACATCCCGGTCAAGGGGATTTCGATCCAGCACGGCCATCAGTACGAGCGTGCCCACGAGTTCGATCAAGAGAATGCCGTCGTCGAAACCCTCAATGGTGAGAAGTATTTTATCCCGCCCTGGGGGTCATACTATGTTACCAATGTCATCAATAAGTACAAGCAGGAGCGATCATTCATCAATGCTGTGAGACCCATAAAACACTTTGTGATCCATGGAATTCTCTTCGATACCTTTTTCACAATTCGCTTCATACTCTCAAATTTCTATTACTTTGTGATGGTGCGGTTCTGGCATTTTTACATGACGAAGCGAAGCCTCCGACAGGTATTCGAGGACCTCTTCCGGGAGCTTGAGCTCTTTCAGGACTATGAGACACTCACACGGCAGTTCTTTGAAAAAAATCCAGGTTCGCGTGTCCTGATTGTAGGTCACACCCATAACCCCACACTCCGTATCTTCAACGATGGAACGATGTTCATCAATACTGGAACCTGGACGCGGATGGTGAATCTCGAACTAGGCCAGTGGAACAACGGGAACGTACTGACGTATGCAAAAATCATTGTTAAGCAGCTGGAATATGAAATTGAGGATTTTGAAAAATATGTCGAAGTAGACCTCAAGCATTGGCTCGGGATTAATACCTTTCCTTACTCTGAGTACCACTAGTCCATTCGAAAACTAAAACAGACTATTGAATTTCTCCAAGAGCTTCCGGGAATGGATGGGGTAAGACATGACATGTTCGACTCCAAAGCGCATGGCCAGGGCCAAGGTCTTGGAATGCGTCGGATCAGCGAAGATAACAAAGTCTCGCTGAAGGCGAAGTTTCTCAAGTAGGAAATTGCTGGCGAATGCTCCATTTACAAGCACCAGGAAGTCAGTGCGCCCTCCCAGCTGACTGATGGCTTCGGCCTCTGTGCTGGCCTCGACAATGTGGAAATAGCCGTTCTTCGTCAGCATTTCCCTCAGGAGGATTCGGAACTCTTCGTTTTCGTCGCAGATGAGGATAGGAGTGGAAAAGTTCATGAGTATGATCTTAGCAGGCCATCGAGCTTTTAGGAACGCTTAAGCACTCGAAAGAAGTGAATGTTACTAATTCCTGAGGGGACGTGTCTGGTACAAGCTTCTGAAATATTATTAAAAAAGCCTTAAGTAAACCTTTCCCTCTCCGAACAGGCTTTTGTCAGCACAAGAGTGTTGGCAAGAACGAAAAAAATTCACTTAAGCACGGAAGCTTATCTAGTCTCTCAAGGTTTGAGAACTGATCATCACGGAAGGATGAGGGTAAAACCAAGGAGGATTTCATGGGTTTCCGTATCAACACAAACGTCTCTTCTATTGCTGCGCAGAGATCTCTCGGCATCAATAACAGAGAAGCCGAGGGCAACCTCTCAAAGCTCGCCAGTGGTTCTCGGATCACGAAGGCGGCTGATGATGCCGCCGGTCTCGCGATCTCTGAAAAATTGAAGGCCAACATCCGCTCATTAAAGCAAGCGGATCGTAACGCCAACGACGGTATCTCGATGGTTCAAACGGCCGAGGGCGGTTTGAACGAAGTCTCTTCAATCCTCACTCGGATGCGGGAACTTTCGATCCAGACGGCTTCTGACACCGTTGGTGATTCAGAGCGTGAGATGACTAACATGGAATACCAAAACTTGAAGCTCGAACTCGAGCGTATTTCACAAGTCACAGAGTTTAACGGTAAGAAGCTACTCAACGGAGAGGGCGAGAAGTACGACTTCCAGGTTGGCGCGAATAATGACGACTTCCAGGATAGAATTTCCTACAATGCCGAGCAAGTCAACGCTCGTCTCGATGGCCTTAATATCAGTGAACTCGATGTTTCTACGAAAGTTTCCTCGCAGGAAGCACTCGGATCTCTCGATACAGCAATTGAGAAGGTTTCTGGCTTCCGCTCATACCTTGGCGCGATTCAGAACCGACTAGTCTCGACATCGAATAACCTCCAGGTCAACGTGGAGAACATCTCCGCTGCGAACTCTCGGATCCGCGATGTCGACTACGCCGAAGCGACTGCGACAAAAGCGAAGAACGACATTCTTGGCGCTGCTGGAACTTCAGTACTCGCTCAGGCCAACATGAATGGCCAGAACGCTCTTAAACTGATCGGCTAATTTCTCTCGAATCCCTGCGTAAACAGGACCCGCCGGTGGACGAATGGCCTCCGGCGGGTCTTTTTTTTGATCTTAGAAGATCGCATCAAACCACGGCTTCTTGGCCCGCTCATTACAATCAGAAACCCAGAGGTGCTTGATCTCAAGGTAGGCCTTGAGGCCCTCTTCACCCATTTCACGACCAAGGCCTGATTGCTTGTATCCACCAAAAGGCATGCCTGGATTCAGGAGATGGTACTCGTTG
>JAIYDC010000043.1 GCA_027487685.1 Pseudomonadota bacterium
AAATGGTCCTTTGGTTGATGGGTCGCTTGAATGTTGTTTTAAAGACTTAAGTCGGAATCGACACAGTCTTTTGACTTAAACTATGCCATTGACTGTGTCGATTGAGCTCGGACAGCACAAGGGAGGCTTTCTTATTTGGTAAATTGAATTTGGAGAACTCGTCCACAAAAAAGTGGAGCGGCTGATCAGATTCGAACTGACGACCTTCTGCATGGCAATCCGGATCGACAGTTTTTATAAGTCGTCTATATCAATGAAATCCCTGTGTAATTTTAGATGATTAACTATGTTTTAGAGTTCGTAAATTTCAGGGGAATTTCGATACTTTTCGGTAGCTACTGGGACATTTTTGGGACATTTTGAAGGATCTTTCTCTTTTTCTATTTATAAATCACATTGCGTAACGCCGCGAGCCTCATTCTGGTTCATGAGCGACAGACTTTTTTTAAACATAGACAATTTTGAGCTTGATCGAACCATTGGCCACTCCAGGTCTTTATCATTATCAAGGTTAATGAGAGTTGCACCTGAAAAGCTCTAGTGCAGCTTAGAGTGTATTCTATTGGGTATATTAGAGCCTTCAAAGCTTCTAGGATAATCAGCTGCTCCAGGAAAAAGATTCATAAGCATGGCCACTAAGATGAGTGCCATCAATTTTAAACATGTTTGGAGATATTTCATAGATCTCACTTTCAAAACCAGGCAGAAACGGACGTTACAATAAAGCCATCCATCCGGTTTTTGTCATTTGATCCTCGCGGATAGATTTTATCTTCCGAATAAAATCCTCGAAGCTCTGATCTCCATAAAACATTCTCATCGAGCTTCTGATCGAAATTTAATGAAGCTCCACTAACCTTGAAACCGTTAGACGTTCCTGTCACGACGTTTGCTTGATGCTGATCACTGTAGTGTTCAGCCCTGACCGCAATGGACTGTGTGGGATTAAGTATTCTTCGAACAGTTAATGTTGTTGCCATCCAGCCATCAACCCCTTTATTAGATTGCTGCGACTGGTGTCCGACATCGAATGCAGCGAGGTATTGCCACCGATCATCTTTTAGCCATTGAATTATGAAATTATGGTAGGCCCTGAAACGTGGATGAAATTTATTTGTCGAGGGCTCGGGAACCACTTCTTCATCACCGAAGAAATTATTATATGTAAAAGTTAAAGCATCATTTAAAAGGTGCTTGTATTGCATGCCAATTGCTTTTCCATTATTATTCTCAGACATATTCTGCCAACCATTCAGAATCTGAAGTTGAAAACTTCTATTTCCGCTTAGCTGATGTTCCAGCCTTACCCCTGAAGAGTAATAGGGAACGTAATCCAGGTTGAGGGCGCGTGAGTACGTCCAGTTATCTTTTGATATCCAGCTTTCGGCTCCGATGTTTCCTAAAAATATCCCCATATCAATCCAGGTTCTGGATCCGATTTTCTTTCCAACGTAGGCTTCCTGGAAAACTTTGGCGTCTTGCGGGCCCGACGTCGCTCCCAGTCTTGGTTCTCCTGTCGTATTTTTCGTTACGGACTGTCCGTACTGGATTGCGAGTCGTCCTCTTGTCTTTTCCTGCTTGAGGACAGCATCGATGTGAGCAAGGTTGATATTGAATTCATTGTGCCTGACAGGCTGGGTAGTGAATTCTCTTTCGTGAGGGGATGGATTGTTAACATCATAGGCGTAGTAAGTATCAAGGAATGCACCTAGTTTTAGCGGTAGTTCTTCTGCCAGTGCGGATGAGGTGATGAAAATAAGCGGCCCAATAAATTTACGGTACATGAAATCTCCTTTGCGAATTCATGAACCAAAGTTTCCTCTGAAAGCTGTAAAAATAGTGTGAAAATTGCCGTTTTTAACACCGTTTTAACACCCGGGCCGCTCATTTAAACGCCATTTTTCCATGCATCGGAGGAGAATCATTTGAAAAGCGAGGAGTAGCTTATGCCCCGTCAAGATGTTCTGTCTCTCGTCATTTATTTTATCGGATTAATTTTTCTGGCCTATCCTTTAGGGACATATATTTCACGTGTTCTGGAAGGGGATATCCCGGCATTCATTAGGTGGCTCAAGCCCCTTGAGGGGATCATATACAAAGTGACTGGTTGTAATCCTGGGACTGATCAGAAGGCTCGGCACTATCTGAAAGATCTCTTGGCGTTTAACCTTGCCGGTTTGATTATTTTGTTCACGCTGCTTCTCACTCAGGGAATGCTTCCGCTTAATCCTCAAAACTTTCCCGGCCTCACATGGGACCTTGCCTTTAACACTGCGACGAGTTTTATTACTAATACCAACTGGCAGGCCTACAGTGGGGAAGCTTCTCTTTCTTATTTCTCCCAGATGGTGGGATTAGGGACACAGAATTTTCTAAGCGCCGCTACCGGACTCGCGATTGTGGCAGTGCTCGCCCGGGGACTAGTTCGGAAGGAATCTGGAAAAGTTGGGAACTTCTCCGCCGACCTTGTGAGAAGTACGATCTATATTCTTCTCCCTCTTTCAATTATTCTTGCGATCCTTCTGATCTCTCAAGGAGTGGTTCAGAGTTACAGCTCATATATCGTTGCCAGAACAATTGAAGGCGCAGATCATATTATACCCCTCGGTCCCGCAGCGTCTCAGATAGCTATCAAGCAACTTGGGACTAACGGTGGTGGATTCTTTGGGATGAACTCTGCACATCCCTTTGAGAATCCGACTCCTTTCTCAAACTTTCTGCAGGTCTTGGCAATTTTACTAATTCCTCTGGCGCAGGTTTTTGCTTTCGGGAGAATGCTCAAGAAGCCGAAAGAAGGTTACGCCCTTGTCACAACGATGTTCTTGTTAATGCTTCCTCTCCTGGCACTCGCGCTCATTTCAGAACACCAGGGAATTCCTGAACTTGCAGTCAATCTTGAAGGTAAAGAAGTCCGAACCGGAATTACGGATTCTGTTTTGTGGGGAATTACGACTACGGCCGCTTCAAATGGTTCCGTGAATGCCATGCACTCATCATTTACTCCATTGGCCGCTCTCGCTTTCATTTTTCAAATTTTAACCGGTGAAGTCATCTTCGGTGGCTCTGGCTCAGGTCTCTACGGGATGGCGTTGTACGCGATCATTACATTGTTTTTAGCGGGACTCATGGTAGGCCGATCTCCTGAGTGGCTTGGAAAGAAAATCGAGGCGTACGAGGTTCGACTTGCCCTCATCGCAATCCTCGTTCCCTGCGCACTTATCCTGATCGGAGTGAGCATTGGGCTCACTCATCCCTGGGGAGTAACAGCCTTGTCTCATCAGGGGCCACACGGACTATCGGAATTACTTTATGGTTTTGCATCCACTGTCGGAAATAACGGTTCCGCGTATGCGGGGCTTTCAGCAAACTCACCGGTTTTAAATACAGTTTTTGGCCTCTGTATGCTGATCGGAAGATTTGTTGTTCTGATTCCGATTGTCCTTATCGCAGGAAATATCAGCTTCAAAAAATCCACTCCCGTGAGCAGCGGAACATTTCCTACGGATGGACCACTCTTTATCATTTTACTCGCGGGCGTCGTTCTTATTTTTGGCGCCTTGACCTTTTTTCCTGTTCTCGCATTGGGGCCAATCGCTGAACATCTCTTAATGGCCGCGGGCCAATACTTTTAGGGAATTTATGAGAAAAAATACCAAGCCATTATTTAATTCTGAAGATGTGATTAAAGCGATCAAGGACAGTTTTACCAAGCTTAGTCCCAAAGTTCAGCTTCAAAACTTTGTCATGTTTGTCGTTTACCTGGGGGCGATTCTCACATCTCTGATCACGATCAGAGAAATTGCCTCTGGTAATTTCAGTTCTTTTAATCTGCAGATAACAATCTGGCTGTGGTTTACCGTTCTCTTTGCAAATTTCGCGGAAGCTCTGGCCGAAGGGAAGGGTAAGGCTCAAGCCGAGTCCTTGAGAAGTGCAAAGGAAAACCTCACTGCGAAGCGAATCAAGGGCGGAAAAGAAGAAGTCGTTTCCGCGACCTCTCTTCACATAGGTGATCACTACTCCTGCTCCGCGGGTGAAGTGATTCCTGCTGACGGTGAAATCGTCGAAGGAATTGCATCAGTCGATGAAAGTGCTATTACCGGAGAATCCGCTCCAGTGATCCGGGAATCCGGAGGAGATCGGTCGGCCGTTACTGCTGGAACCAAAGTGTTATCAGACAGGATCGTGATCAGGGTTACAGCTGAACCCGGACAATCCTACATCGATAAGCTCATCGCCATGGTTGAAGGTGCGAACAGACAGAAAACACCTAATGAGATTGCCCTGGGGATATTATTAATTGCTCTCACTGCTGTTTTTCTTTTGGCCGTAATTACTTTGAAAGGATTTATTCATTATAGTACTACGGAGGATGCAATCCGGGCCGGTTACTCTGTTCCTGTTATGATTGCACTCCTCGTTTGTCTCATTCCTACAACAATTGGTGGTCTCCTTTCGGCCATCGGTATAAGTGGCATGGAGCGACTTCTTAAAAAAAATGTCATCGCAAAATCCGGTAAGGCAGTCGAAGCGGCGGGAGATGTGGATGTACTCCTTCTCGATAAAACCGGAACGATTACTTTGGGGAATCGAATGGCCTCTGAATTTATCCCAGTTGAAATGGTTGATGATATTACCCTGGCAACGGCCGCACATTTATCTTCGGCCAAGGACGAGACACCTGAAGGACGATCGATCATTCAGTTGGCGGAAATAAAGTTCAACATCAAAACTGATCTCTCAGGTTCTACTCTTGAGTATATTCCCTTCGCTGCTGAAACCCGCATGAGTGGTCTCAATATCACAAAAGATGGAAAAGTCCGAGTAATGAGAAAGGGGGCCAGTGATGCCATTGAACGCTTTGTAACAGGTAACGGGGGAAACTTTCCTCAGAGTGCAAGGAACATCGTAAAATCTGTGGCGCAGCAAGGAGGCACTCCGCTGGTTGTCTGTGAAGACGCGAGAGTTCTTGGAGTTATACATCTGAAAGACATTGTGAAGTCAGGGATCAAAGAACGGTTTGGTCAACTAAGAAAAATGGGAATTAAGACCATCATGATAACGGGTGATAATCCTTTAACTGCTGCGGCCATAGCCGCCGAGGCTGGAGTCGATGATTTTCTTGCTGAAGCAACCCCCGAAATGAAGCTTGAAAGAATTCGGAGAGAACAGGCCCAAGGTCATATGATTGCCATGGTCGGGGACGGAACCAACGATGCTCCCGCTCTTGCTCAAGCGGACGTTGGAGTTGCCATGAACACCGGTACGCAGGCGGCCAGAGAGGCCGGAAACATGGTGGATCTAGATTCAAATCCTACAAAGTTAATTGAAGTTGTAGAAACTGGAAAACAACTCCTGATGACTAGAGGAGCACTCACCACATTCTCCATCTCAAATGATGTTGCAAAATACTTCGCCATCTTACCTGCCATTTTCGCCGGGATTTATGTAGTGAAGGGAAGAGGGGTTCTCGAGGGATTGGATATTATGAATCTTCATTCTCCTCAGAGTGCCATCCTTTCTGCTGTCATCTTCAACGCTCTTATTATCGTGGCACTTATTCCATTAGCGCTGAGAGGAGTGAAATACCGCCCACTCGGGGCGCGGGAAGTTCTTGGCCGCAATCTCATTGTGTATGGTTTCGGAGGACTGATCGTTCCCTTCATCGGAATCTGGATCATCGATCACATTCTTGTTTTATTGAATTTGGTATGAGGAGATTCTATGAAAATGATTAAACTGTTACTTGTCCTGACGTTGATATGCGGTGGAGCTTACCCAATGTTAGTAACTCTCATGGGAAGAGTGGGCTTTGCTGAAGAGGCTTCCGGTTCTCTCATGAAGTCCGGCAGGACAATTATCGGGTCAAAACTTTTATCGCAAAAATTTAGTCGATCTGAATTTTTTCATTCACGGCCTTCGGCTTCGGATTTTGCGACTGTCGCGAGTGGTGCCTCACAATCTGGCGCGACGCAGAAGGTCGGGATGCTGAGGATGGCCGAACTGAGAAAAAATCTTCCGGATGCAGGAGAAGATGCCTGGACCACATCGGGGTCAGGACTAGATCCTCACATCTCACCCAAAACAGCATTGGCCCAGATTTCACGCGTAGGTGCAGCGCGAAGTATGAATTCGGAAGAGCTTACACGGCTTATAGAAACACATACTGAGGGGCCGACATGGGGAATTTGGGGACAGCCTAGGGTGAATGTTTTAAAATTGAATATCGCACTTATGAATGCAGGAAAAAATGGCAACACCCGATGAGCTTTTAGAATCACTCAAACGACATGAAAAGCGACACCAGCAAGGCCGTCTAAAAATCTATCTGGGTATGGTTGCCGGTGTAGGGAAGACCTACGCGATGTTGAAGCAGGCACATCAACTCCGCGAACGAAGAATGGAAGTCGTAGTGGGTTTTGTGGAGACTCATGGTCGCACGGACACCATAGCTCAAATCGGCGATTTAGAAGTTTTGCCACGACAGAAGATTATTCACAGAGAAGTGACCCTTGAGGAATTTGATCTCGATGCAGCTTTAAAACGATGCCCGCAGATCATACTGGTTGATGAGCTGGCCCATACTAATGTGCCAGGTTCACGACATCCTAAACGCTATCAAGATATTTTAGAATTACTAGGTCAGGGCATTGATGTTCATACGACTCTCAATGTTCAACACCTTCAAAGCAGGGCCGATACAGTTGCGAAGATTACCGGAGTCATAGTTCAGGAAATCGTCCCAGACTCGATCATCGATCGTGCCGATGATATCGTTCTCATAGACCAGGACCCCGATGAAGTTATTCTTCGTTTAAAGCAAGGAAAGATTTATTCATCAGACAAAGCCGCAGCTGCTGCTCAGAACTTCTTCAAAGAAGGAAATCTGACTGCGCTCCGGGAAATGGGTCTTCGCTTGATGGCCCAGCGAGTGGATCAGGAGCTTTCAGAGTTTAAGACGCTTCAGGGAGAACCTTTAGGGGCCAGGCCTCATCACAAGTTAATGGTTGCAGTTTTCGCTTCGCCGTTTTCTGAGTACCTGATTCGATGGACGAGAAGGCAAGCCTATGCGCTTAACTGCCCGTGGTCGGCCGTATACGTACGCACGAGTCAAGAATTGACCGATGAAGAAGAAACGTTGTTGCGGAAAAATCTTTCTACCGTGAGAGAGCTGGGCGGAATAGTTACGGAGATTCAGGATGAAAGTATTATTGATGGTATTTTGCGAGCTGCTCATCAACAAGAGGCTACCCAGCTAGTTGTTGGTAAACCGAGGGAGAGATCATGGTGGATGACCTGGAAGCAACACCTAACTCATGATCTGATTTATGGACAGACATCTGTCGACGTACACGTCGTTGCTCCTCCTGACCACACTGCTAAGAATTTAAAGATCCCCAAAAGCCGGTCTTGGAAACCTCAGTTTTCGTCTCCTCCAGCCTTAATGAATTCGGTCTTTGTTGTGGCTGGTGCAACTTTTCTGAACCTAGCTCTTCTGAATTACTTTCCATATCACGCTTTAGGGCTTTTATACATGCTTTCCTTTAGCTTGGCTTCCATGTTCCTAGAGAAATTCTCTGTTTCGGTCGCGGCACTTTTGTCTGCGCTTCTTTGGAATTTTGTATTCATCCCTCCACGCTTTACCTTTGCTATCACAGCAGCTGAAGACTGGTTAATGCTACTTTTGTACCTTGTTACAGCTGCTATGCTGGGCACGTTTACCAGACGTCTAAGACTTTCTGAAGAAAGTCTTAGAAAAAATGGAGAGAGAACTGATTCACTTTACAGAATGACAAAGACACTTGCGGGAGCAAAGGATGGGGCAGAGGCGATTCATCGTGCACTGGAGCAATTACAAATTCATTTGAATGTGAAAAGTGCAGTGTGGGTTCTCGAAGGCAAAAGGAAAATTCAAGATGCCCGTCACCAGGGAGACTTCGAGCCTGATTTAAAAGATTGGGGAGCACTCCAGTGGGCATTCCTTAACCGTCAGTCAGCGGGGAGCTTTACCGATACTTTACCTACTTCCAAGGGGCACTTTATTCCTCTTCTGGACCAGACAGGTCTTTGGGGAGTTCTAGGCGTGGACACTTCTAGTCTCAAAGAACTCGGTACTGAATCTCTTTCTCTTGTTCAGGCAATTTCTCAGCAACTTTCTTTTGCATTAGGAAGAGACGATCTCTTTCGCAAGCTTCAGGAACGGAAGGTCAAAGAAGAATCAGAAAAAATTTACAAGACACTTTTAAACTCCGTTTCACATGAGCTTAGAACTCCGTTAACGGCAATCCAAGGCTTCGCCGATGCCCTGTTACAGCGAGGAACCTTAGATGTGCAGGTTTTCGAATGCGCTAATGAGATTTCATTGAATTCGAGAAGGCTTGATCAGGTAGTTCAAAACTTTTTAGACATGGGAAGAATTGAGGCTGGTCAGCTCAAGCTTCAAAAGCAGGAAGTTGATTTAGAGGAAATTATACGGAATATCTGGCTGAGAATAAAAAGTAAGTACTCTGAAAGGCAGGTCGAGTTCCATTTTCCTACAGGAGGAGTTGTGCTGCCGATCGATTCTCCTCTAATGTCTCAGGCCATAGAGAATGTGCTTGAAAATGCATTCACATATACCAAGCAGGATGTTCCAGTAGAAGTGGTTTTGAATAGCGACGGTCGTAATGCCAGATTAACGATAACTGATCATGGTAAAGGTCTCGGCTCGCATCCTGAGCAAGTTTTTGAAAAGTTCTGGCGAGCAAATCCTTCCAAAACTGGTGGTACGGGACTTGGTCTTTCCATTGCAAGAGCGTTTGTGGAGCTCCATGAAGGCACTTTGACAGCAGAAAATGTCAGAGGCGGGGGCGCCCTTTTTCGCTTCACGTTA
>JAIYDC010000038.1 GCA_027487685.1 Pseudomonadota bacterium
GGCATGGAGATTCGACTCACCGGGTGGCTCTGCAAATACGATAACAGTGACTATAACATTCAGCAGATCGAAACAATGATTCAGGAATTTCAGCGGCTCTTACCTGGATACTCAGTAACAGGTGATTTCGACAACTGGAACTTCAGTACCGAGCACATAACCTTCCTCGGTGACCGCACGAAAGATGACAACGAAGAAGAATCAGTCCTTCTCTTCGAAAACACCTCTACGGATTATGACTCGGAGGCAAGCTAGAGTCGGTGCCCATATGGCGACGCCGGAGATAAGGGTGAACAATCAGTGCCACGGCGAGGATTCCGATTTCGTACAGAACCATCATCGGAATCCATACACACATCATCGATAAAATGTCTGGGGTGGGTGTAATCACCGCCGCTGCAATAGCAAAGGCCACGGCCAGGTAGCGCCGCATGCCTCGCAGTGAGTATTTTGTCACGAGTCCCATGAAGCCCAGGATCACGATCACGTTGGGAAGCTGAAAAAGAAGACCTAAAAAGACCAGAACCTTGGATGAAAGTAAAAGGTAGTCCTGGAGGTTAAGCATCGCCTCGACATTGGCCACCCCGGCGGTAACAAGAGTCTTGAAGGTAAAGGGGAAGATCACGTAATAGCCAAAAGCAACGCCAAAAATAAAAAGCAAGAACCCAACGATAATGAAGGGTCGAATCACGCGTACCTCTGTGTCGTAGAGGCCAGGTTTAATAAAGAGCCAGGCCTCCCTAAACCAAAGAGGGCTCGCCAGGAAAACACAGGACCAAAAAGCGATTTGGAGCTCTGCGAGGACTTTATCGAGAAGACCCGTGAACACGACTCGGCCATTTGTTCCAATCGCCTCGCGGAGCGGCGCCAAAAGAAATTCCTGGATCGTAGTCGAATAAAAGTAGCAGACCCCGAAGGAAACAACGAGAATGACGAGCACTCGGATTAGCCGTGTCCGTAACTCTTCGAGGTGCTCCATGAAACTCATTTCTTTCATTGGCGTATGATATCGTCGGAGCGATTTTCTGTCTTATCTTTTCTCTTTTTGAGATACAATTTGGCTCATGAAACGCACTACCCTATTCGCTCTCCTGTATTTCTCGATTGTGAATCTCTCATCGGCATCGAATCCAAGGGAAGAACGGCAAATCGTAAAATGCCTGGCCCAGGAAGAGCGACGGTTTCACCAAAAAAAACAAACCGGCCCTGTCTATGATCTCAACCAAAGACTGATCGCCGAGCTGGTGCAGATTCCAAGGGTGGAGGTCACACCTGAAGACTATCGTGCAATCTGCGCGCAGGAGAAGTTTTCCGAGTCCTGGAAACTACTTGAGCTTTCGATCCGAAAGGGTAAAGGCCTGTTCCTCATTCCTGAAGACGTTTCCGGAATGCAGAAAAGCATGTCCGAGGGAATGATCGAAGAATATGTTGATGCTACCCGTGAAATTCTTCTGGTCTTCATTTCTCAGATACAAACCCTTGCACCAAGTGCGACCTGTCTTAAAGAAGAAATTCCTGTGCTTGATCAGTTTTTTACAGAGATCAAGTATCTGCAAGAGGACGTTTCCATGAGGCAGCTCTTTGAGGGAAAAGACATAAAGATCTTCGACCACTTAAAGAATTATCCCCTCGCCTTTGAGAAATGTCGCGCTCGTCTTAAGAAAAAAGCCAAGTCCGCGTCACCGGCCGCTCCTAAAAAATCCTGAAGCTCTTTTCCTGTGGCTTCCTCTTCCCGCTGAGACACCTCCTTATCGAAGAGAATCACGACCTGCTTTCCTCGGAAGCTCGCAAGCTCCATCTTCCAGTCGAAGGCCTTAGGAAAACAGGAAAGAAGATAGTCAATATCTAGGAGCCAGTCAGCGACAGGTTTATCTTTATAATAGCGCCCCGACTTTTTGGAATCAGGGGGAACCAGCCAACGCTTGAGCTGGGGAACACAGGTCCCACAACCAAGGCCTGCCTTAGTTGCTTTGCCCAACGTCTCAAGGGTCGGTTTGGACTCACTTTGAAGGTGGGCCAGGATATCTGTCTCCCGGACTTTAAAGCAGCGGCAGACCAACGGACTCGACTCAGGATCAGTAAGAGATTTTTTCTCCTTCCGACTGACCGATGTACCGGTTTCAGGAGCAGACAGGATCTGCTTCAACTGGGGAACACAGGAACGGCAACCAAGGCCCGCCTTGGATACTCCCGCCAGCGTCTCAAGGCTCGGACTGGCCTCAGTTTCACAGTGAGCGACGATATCGCCCTGACGGGCACCAAAGCAGCGGCAGACGAGTGGACTTGACTCTTGATAGAGGTACTCTCGGCCCCGGTAGATGTCGAGAGTGGCCTTTAAGAGTTCAATTGCGGGGAAGAACAACTTAGTGCCACCGTCTTGCCTGAGGTCCCAGAACGACTGGTCATCCCTAAAAGACGTTTCCCAATCTGCCCAGGAAAAACGAAGGAGTTCGGAGAGGGTTTTCCCGTCGGCCATCTCACACAAAGAGCCTAGCCAGGGATTGGGCCCACCGGCATAGCTGGCCTCTATCAAAATATCCTTCGAGTCAAACCGAAGAAAAAGGGTGTGGCCACCGAGCTGTGCGCTGACGGCCGGGGCCTCCAGCGAGCGATGATGCACTTCCTGCTCTAGTAGCTGATTAAATTTTTTCATCATCCGCGGTCCATTCCTCGGGTGCAAACTGAGTGAGAATCTCGCACCCAGTTTCCGTTATGAGGATCGTATGCTCGAACTGAGCTGACCATGACTTATCCTTCGTTACGACGGTCCAGCCGTCGTCAAGAAGCTTGCAGTGGCGCTTACCCAGGTTAATCATAGGTTCAATGGTAAAGGTCATGCCCGGTCGCATTTCTGCACCGGTCCCGCGCTGGCCGACGTGAACAACCTGAGGCTCCTCATGGAATTTGCGGCCAATGCCGTGGCCACAGTACTCGTGAACGACCGAGTAGCCTTGGTCCAAAGCCATTTCTTCAATAATCGCACCGATGTCCCCAATCCTTGCACCAGGTTTACAAACGGAGATCCCGGCCATCATACATTCGTAGGTAACTTCTACAAGTTTCCTGACTTCAGGTTTTACATTACCAACTAGAAAAGTTCGATTTGTGTCGCCGTGAAAAGCCTTCCAAATCGTCGTAACATCCAGGTTCACAATGTCTCCATCCTTCAGGAAATCACTCTCCGAAGGGATTCCATGGCAAATGACTTCATTCCGGGAAGTACAAAGGGACTTCGGAAAGCCATGATAGCCAAGAGTAGCGGGAGTCCCTCCTCGCTTGATGGTGTACTCGTGACACATTCCGTTAATTTCTTCGGTGCTCATCCCGATCTTGAGATTCTGCCCCAGGAAGTGAAGCGTCTTGGCGGCCATCTTACAGGCCTCTCTCATGATCTCGATTTCGCGAGCTGACTTGATAGTTATCATAGGGCTCCCTTATACACTTTTGACCCGATTTAAGCTAGTTTGAAAGGATGATTAAAACCTACCAGGTCGCTCGCACGCACGTCTCGCCGTACCAAAATAAGGACTTTCTAAAAATAGAAAAGGAACTTATTGAAGAGATTCCAGGGCTCTCCTATAGGACTCTAGAAGAGCTCACTGAAGAACCGGTGATTTTACTCACGAATACCCACACCCAGCTGCGAAACCTACCCGCTAAAGTTCTCGCTAAGACCGAGTTAATCGTCCATCCGAATTCAGGCTACGATCACTTCGCTCCCGAGCACGACCTCTGGAGGAATATCCCGCTGGTGATCGGCCATCGGATCCGCGCTCAGGCAGTAGCCGAGTTTTCCCTCAGTGCTATCTTCGAAGGCCTCGTTGCCCTACCCCGCCACCTCGCCTGGGATCGTAACCGGAAGTGGGATCGCACTCTTCTCGCAGGCTCAGAGGTTTGGGTCTTCGGTTATGGCCATATAGGCTCAGTGGTCGCAGATACCCTCGGCACTCTTGGCCTTTCCGTGACCGTTGTGGATCCCTTCATCACACGCTGTCCTCACCGGCGTCTAGCTCACTGGCAAGACGGTGACCTCACCAGCGCCCGAGTCGTCGTATCAGCGATGAGCCTCAATCGAACTAGCCGACATCTCTGGAACAAGGACTTCTTTAGTGCGCTCGGAAACGAAGTCTTGCTGGTCAACGGAGCGCGAGGTGGGCATATCGACGAGAGGGAACTCAAGGATTACCTCGCAAGGGCCCCCCGGTCTTTCGCCTTCCTTGACGTCTTTGAGCGGGAACCCTTCGGGGATGAGTGGCACGGAGTTCCTCAGGTGTGGAAGACGAGTCATATTGCGGGTGTTGAGAAAGAGCTTGATAATAAGATCCTGAAGTTCGAAACAGGTATCCTCCGGGACTTCCTGGCCATGGCACCCGCTGCCTTCACTGAGAGGTACGGCCGCGAACTCCTGCAGAATAAGTGGATCAAAGGAGAATTGATTTGAAAGACATTCCTAACCTCCTGACTCTCCCTGGCAGCGGCGTCTTCACCGTCAACACGGGGAAAGAGAAAAAAGAGCGCCTCACAGAGGCCTACTACGGGACCAAAGATCCAGATAAAGCGCGAAAGAAGTGGCTTAAGAGCTTCGAGGAGCTCCCTCATGACATCCCATGGGTACTCGGTATTCCCTCTGATAACGGGGGCGGGATCCAGCGAGGTGCCAACTGGGGTCCACTGGTGCTAAGGCAAGAGCTCCTGTCTGACAAGGATCTCTTCTTTGACCTCGGCGATGTCCGAGTTATCCCCCATCTCCTTCACGATAAGTACCTCAACGACCAGACTATTCGTATCTGCCGGAAAGCTCTCTATGGAAAGGTGAACCGCCTTCCCGTCTCACCGCTCTCTATCGCCGAGAAGGCCGTAACTGACCTCTATAAAAAGCACCCTCATGCGCGAATCCTGGGCTTCGGCGGTGATCACTCTACCAGCTACCCACTAGTCAAGGCCTGGCTTCGAAGCAGGCAGGACATCGGGACCGCAGCGGTTTTGCACTTCGACGCTCATACAGACTTACTGGATGCACGTCTCGGAATCGACCTGTGCTTCGGCACCTGGACCTACCACATCCTCGATGAACTAAAAAATCGCGACCACATCCTTCAGGTTGGGATTCGCTCTTCCGGGAAGACAAAAAAATACTGGAAAGACACTCTCGGTGTAGAACAGATCTGGGCCGGGGACGTTCAGCGCTGGGGGGTTGAAAAGACCTATAAAAAGATTCGTGACCATTACCGAAAACTTGGCGTTCGCGAGGTCTATGTAAGCTTTGATATTGATGCCCTCGACGAGAAGTATGCCGCGGCAACTGGAACTCCGGAGAAGGAGGGTTTACTCCCTACCGACTGCGCCGTCATTATTCGAATGCTGGCGGAAGAGTTCCAAGTCACAGGAGCGGACCTTATGGAAGTCGCACCCTATGTCCTCCCTGAGGGTGTCGAGCCTCGAGATCAGGCCGCCTCCCTGACAGTGGCAGGAGACATCGCTCGGCTACTCCTGGACGTTCTCCGCCCATGAGAAGAAGAATTGTCTTCCCACCAGTTGAGACTGCCAACGATGACGGACTCGTTGCCGTCGGGGGAGACCTTGAGTTCGACACACTCCTTGAAGCTTACCGGCGAGGAATTTTTCCCTGGCCTATTTCAACATACCCTCTAAACGCAGCAGTGCCGCACACGTGGTTCTCTCCAGATCCACGGGGTCTTTTAGATTTTCCGAACCTTCATGTCCCACGTTCTTTTCTCAAGTTTCTCCGGAACACCCCCTACCGGGTAACCTTCAATCAGGCGTTTGAAGATGTGATCAGGCAATGCGCCCGGACCCCAAGAAGAGACCAACCCGGAACATGGATCACCCCCGACATCATGGGTGCCTATATCAACCTCTTTCAACGAGGCCACGCTTACTCGGTAGACGTATGGGAAGGGGACCATCTGGTGGCCGGGCTTTATGGTGTTGTCATAGGTGAGTTTCTTTCCGGTGAATCCATGTTCACTCATCAGGATAACGCTTCCAAGCAAGGGCTCTACACCCTCGTGCATCACCTCGAAGAGAAAGGTATAACCTGGCTTGATACACAGATGGTCACGGAAGTCGTCCGTCAGTTCGGTGGGGATTACGTCCCCAGACAGAACTTCCTAAAACGGCTCGACGCTTGCGACTGGAAAAGACCTAGGGCAACGATCTTCCCCTAAAAACAAAGGCCACTTTCGCGGCCCTTGTAAGAGATACTAAACGTAAGAAAGCTTTAAGCGTTGATTCGCCCGATAAGTCCGGCGAACTTCGGCCATGAACTCACGGACCGATTTCTCAAGCTTAACCTTTTCTCCAGAATACGATGCTTCAATACGAGCTTTTAGATCCTGATAATTGAGATTTAACTCTGCTGCCAACTCTTCGAAGCGCTTCTTAAAGCGATAATCTTTTTCGATGAGTTCGACCACTTTCTGAGCGAACTCCTGCCGAAGTGTCGCCGGCGAGTAGACGGATCGCAGGTCAGCAAGACCAAGCCAACTCAAAATCTTCAGATAAAAAAAGCCAACGTCGAACTCGAACCATCGGTGGCGGAAAGAACAGGACTTCATGTGGGCGTGGTGATTGTTATGGTCGAGTTCTCCGCAGATGATAAAATTCAGAGGCAGAAGGAAGCCGAGGTTCCGGCTGTTATCGGTAGTCACATGATTCCGGTAACCCCACCAATGAGCGAGAGCATTAACACCCCCAATAGCAAAGATTGGGGACACAAGGAAATTAAGGACTGATACGAGAGCGCCCCAGACCGGACCGAAGAGCACTAAAGTTACGCATGTAAGGATAACAGGTCCTGTGAACGAATTCTGGTGGATAAATGTTTCGAGCTTGTTTGCCGGAATCGTTTTCTTAATTTTAACCACCTCGGGCCAAGATTTAGCTCGAGTGTAGTCGAAAACACCAAGGAAGAGAGCGTGCCAGATCCCCTTGTGGAGTGGACTATGGGGATCACGCTCCTGATCAGAGTGCGCATGATGCCAGATATGAACCGAGACCCAGTCAACTTTTGAGAGTGATGTGACCATCCACAGCCAGATCTGCATGGGTAAGTCTACCCACTTATTAATGATGACGCCTTTATGCGTATGATAACGGTGGAAAGAAAGGCTCATAGCGGTGATAGTCAGGTGAGAGATCGCGACCACGTAGATAATTAAGAAAAGTACTGGATGATTAGCGAGCGAGTCACCCACAAGGCCATTCGCACCAAAAACACCTCGAATGAGGTAGTACGCTAGGACGTAGAGAACAGAGAACACAGACAGAAGCTTAACCATGAATAACAATCCTTATCAAGACCGATGCATGCCTGATATCTCGGAGGGGATGATGAGAATCCCCGGAGGGGCCACATCCAAACAGAGTCCACAGGCAATGCATCCACGATCGTCGATAGTGAAGGCGTTTGCAGTCACTGTGATCGCTTGGGTCGGACAAAGTGTCTCACAGTTTTTTGAGTCTTTCCACTTTGTCAGGAGCTCAGTATTTCCCGTAAACCGCGGAATTCTCTTTAATCGAGGTGAATAGAAATAAATTTGGTCAGGGAGCTCAGTCCGATGCAGCTTAAATGCTCGAAATACCTTCCTTCCCTGAAGTTTGCGCAGTTGCCGCGAGTTCCAGAGTGACCGCAAAAGAGAAACCTTACTGTAGAAATTTCGGCTTAAAATCATAATTACCTGTCCATTTCAAATCGAGAGAAACCCAGACTTAAGAGCGAAGCTCTCAGCTGCTCCTCAGGGAGTCCGCGCACAAAAATCTCGAGGGACTGGGCGAGCGTAAAGCCAGGGGTCTTGAGCTTCAGACGCGCTGGTCTTATGGGAGTTCCGAGCTTGAGCAGGTAGCCGGCCTCACCTCCCGGAGCCTCCTGTGTAGCGTAATGCCATTCGTCTGGTACCTTGAGCGAGGCAAAATATTCATGAAGCTCAAGCAAGTTTTTTGAGAACTCCTCACCAATAACACCCCCAAGCGGAAGATTATCAATGACCTGAATAATGATACGGAAACTTTGAACAATTTCTTCGTAACGGATAAGGTAGCGATCAAATGCAGCACCGTGAATACCCACAGGAATGTCGAAGTCGATGTCGCGGTAGAAATAAAAGGGTTGAGATTTCCTGAGATCGAAATTAAGTCCCGCCGCTCGCATTGCTGGACCGGTTACACCCCACTGGAGGATGCACTGAGCGTCGACGGGATTGCCAGCGAGAGTATTGCGAAAACGGGTCTGTCCTAGGAGCGAATTCTGAATGGTACGAAGGTTTCTGCCAAGTATGTCGACGGCGGCCTGACATTCGACGACCCAACCAGCAGGAAGGTCTTCCTTAACTCCACCGATGACTGCGGTCCCTTGCCCGTGACGGGAACCACAGGACTTTTCTAACAGCTCAACGATTTTTTCCCGAGCGTTGATCAGAAGACGCGCCTCAGGAAGATTGAGCGCACCACAGATCGCCGACATGACACCGAGGTGATCTGTGACACGTGCGAGCTCAAGCATAATGATCCTAATCGCCTGGGCGCGCTCAGGGATGCGGATACGGTACATATCTTCAATCGCTTTGGCCCAAGCGATTGAATAGGTTGGGCCGACGCTGAGGTTTATCCGGTCGACAAGCTGGAGGATTTGAAAAATGTCCTTTTCACCTAAGAGTCGCTCAAGGCCTTGGTGATGAAAACCAATACTCAGCCGCGACGACACAACATGGAGGGGGTCAAAGCACACCTGCCACTCAAAATTCCCGTCAGTGACGGGAGAGAAGAGGTCGAAGGTCTTCCATCGGTAGTTCTCTTCAGGGTACGGAACTTCGGACTTATTAGGATTGTAGCGAAGTGCCGGATGGGTCTGGGCGAGTTCAAAAGGCCAGGTCATTGATGCGACCGAGGAACGGAGTGGAAAGTTTTTTTGCCCTTCTGGGAGCAAAAGCGCATGAAGAGGTCGATCGAACGAAAGTCCGAGCATCTCCGCTTCCTCGCGCTCATACCAATCGGCGTTGGAAAAGAAGCGAGTGACACTTGGAATGATTTCTCCAACGGCTGCATTGACATGAAGATTAAGGCGCTGGTGAGTCCCCATGCTCAAAAGATTATAAACGAGCTCACAGGCCCCAGTTTCTGGGACATAGGCCGCAATGTCGTCGAGAGTAAAAAAACCTAAGTCCTCTTTTACAAATTCCACCCACTCAAGAAGATCGGTGGGTCTAAGCGTCAGGTGATGTTGACCCCAAGCATCGCGATAGCGATCTCCGCCAACGTGGGATAAGACCGCTTTTGCCTTCTCAAATTCCTTCCAACTAAACACGATTGACCCGCTTATGGCATTTCATAAGTGCTTCGAGGATATCTTCAGGAAGAATATTCCATCCGGGTAGATCTACTGCGTTGATGGACAGAGGGTCGACCAGGTCAACGAGCGGATTGCTCTGGAAAAGAGTTGCTGACTCCCCCATCAAAAGGAGAATCTTAGATCCTCTTGCGTCCGAAAGAATACGTTCGGCTGCACTTCGATTGCGGGCCGTGATCACGCCATCCCACAAAACAACATCCGCTGCGTCGTAATCAGTTGTGATCTCCCATGCAAACGGAAGAGCATGAGCGTACTTATCTCCAGTCAATGCAGGAAGCTCCGTTGCATACAAAAGATGAGAGAAACTAAAAATCCGAAGAGGTTGTTGAGTATCTTTCTTCACAAGATGATCTTCATTTTGTCCGAGATGTCCCGAACTTTGCGCGGTTTCCAGCCGGCGTCTTCCGGAAACACACGAAGACTCCTTAATGGTTCAGCGTTGGGGTCCTTCTCACAGCCCAAACGATGGGACTTCACTCGCACCCAAGAATAGAGCTTTTGATGTGTCCCTCGTGTGTGGTTATCGTAGTCGATGAAACGATAAAAATCCCGCTCATTCTTAAGTGTGGTCAGAAAATTGGGAAGATACTCCATCGCTCGGTCGATATCCCCATCCCGGCAAGACTCTATCCCTTCCTGTAGCTGGTAAACAGGGACTCCACCGTCGTTAATCAAGTTCTTCTGCCAAACCTTTGAGCGACAGTCAAAATAGTATCCCTCGCGGTGAAGCCGGAAAAAGATGCCCGCATAGCTCAGGAACCAAAAGGATTCAGGGTCGCGGTTCACATTCCCGTGATAGACAAACTTCTCGCAGGTCCCGAGCTCTTTCCCATATTTCTTAGTGAAGCGCTGAAAGCGGGTGGCGAAATCCATGGCCAATCCTTTCTTCCTGAGCTCCTCTCTAAGTTCAAGTTTTTTACGGAGTTCTTCCGTGGTCTTCGCCGCCCGATCCTCTGGACGCTCTTTACCAACCTCATCCCACAATGAATCATAGAGTCGGTGGCAACCCCGCTGGATCCGTTTGAGCTCAGTTTCAGTCATGAGGATAGAGCGTTTCTTGAAGTAGTCGAAAGCCTCGTCAAAATGAATCAGCTCTCCGATGCGAGTCTGAGGAAAGCCAGTGCCACCAATAACATTTCGTCCATCAAGGTTCCCGAGGTAGGCATGGGCCGTCTCCCAATCAACCTCACGCCGAAAATCCACCAGTGTCTTAACATTATCGTAAGCCGCATCATCGGCATCGACGGCAACGAACACTAGCCGCGAGAGCCAGTTACTTTTCCCAAGACAGTTGCCCTCAGGACAGGTTTGCTCGACAAAGGCGCCCACAAGGCGACCTCGTTGAAAGTTTGTCCCCGCCGTTGTCGAAAAATTACGTTTAGACCAAAGGATAACTTTGTGTGGTTCTCCGAGCTGATCGAGAACTCTTGGGATGTAGCCAATTGAGAATGGAGGCCGACCCAGCTCTCCCCCGTATTTTCCCCAGACGTCACTTTGGGAACAATAAGTGTGAGAGTAAAAACGTTGGCCTGAGCCAAGGTCAAGCCCGTAGGCATAGGGGGATTTCCGAGGGGTCAGGATGATGACATTCACCTCTTGCCCCTGAAAGTCCGGAGTGGGATCAAAGAACAGATGAGGCACTGGATCAGCGTAGTTATCACTGATCGAGTGCCGGAGGTTGGTACTAAACCAGCGGTTGGGATAAGTCGTGAGCAGCTCTCGCGAGTAGCGTTCGTCCCTGAAAGTGCAGGAAGAAATGCCAACTGCAAGTGCCATGACGGCCGGAAGGCTTTTCAATTGACATAATCTCAAGAACATAACATCATAGCTCTACTTTTCTTCGCGCCCGGGTGGTGGAATGGTAGACACAAGGGATTTAAAATCCCTCGGGTGAATAACCCGTACGAGTTCGAGTCTCGTCTTGGGCACCACTACTTCCATTCTAAAATTTTACAATCAATTCAACAAATTAAACAAACGCTAATCGGCATAAAGACGAAATCTGCCAATTTAATATCCCCAAACTGCCCCGGGTCAATGACGCTAAAGAGGGAGGAAGGTCAGGCATTTTAGAGGTTTGACCGGTCTATCCTGGGGTGCTCAGCTTAGGCTAGAAAATTGACACCGGCGTAATATTGAAACGGAATCTGCTGAATTTCCTTCCCAGTGATAAATGGCTTCGTCTTTCTTTCAATCTGATGCTGAATCAGCTTGATTTGAGCAGGATCACCTTCGAGGCTGAGCTCAACTTCTTTCTCGCTCACCTTGCGGACGACACCAGTTATTTCGTTCTTTCGGGTGATGTCGAACATAGTTCCCACCACCTCATCGTTAAAGTTACCACGGTAAGTAATTTTTCTCGCAATCATAGACCCTCTTATTTCGAAATCATTTTAACGAACGACATCACCGCTCGAGGGAACAAACCAAACTGGAGCGTAGCTGCTGCTGAAACAATGGCCGCAAGACCAGCGCCTTTGAGTGCCTGATAAGTCGCGGCCTCTCCAGTGCTCTCTTTCATGAACATATAAACGATCACGCGGAGATAGTAGTATACGGAGACGACAGAGGTAAGGACTGCAATAACGACGAGCGGCACTTCCCCAGCAGTCACGGCGGAGCTGAAGAGCCCATACTTACCGATAAAACCGGAGGTTAGCGGAATGCCCGCCATCGAGAGCAGAAAGACAGTCAAAAAGGCACCGAGGAACGGATGACGGACGCCCAGACCAGCGATCTGATCAAGAGTCAAGTCCTTCTGATTACGCTCTTCAAATTGAGAGATCACAGCGAAGGCCCCAAGATTGGAGAGGGCGTAGAAAAAGAGGTAGAGGATCAAGTCCTGCGGCGACGTCGAACCAAGGTTCATGGCGTACAGTCCAAGCAACAAATAGCCGGTGTGAGCGATGGTTGAGAAGGCCAGCATACGCTTGATTTCGGTTTGAGCAATAGCAACAAAGTTTCCATAGATCATTGAAGCGGCTGCAACAAGCCAGATGTAACTCTGGAACCACTCGAGGCCCGCGACATTCTCGAGAAAGACCATGTGCTGACAGATCTTGGCCAGAGCCATAAAGGCCGTGAATTTCACTGCGGCACCCATGAGGCCTGTAACGTTTGTCGCTGCTCCCTGGTAAACGTCCGGCACCCAGCTGTGGAAAGGGACCGCCCCAACCTTGAAAAGCATGGCGGTCAATACAAGTCCGAGGCCAAGGTAATAAATGAACGATGGATTTGGATGAGAACTCAGGAACATAGAAATCTTCCCAAGATCAAAGGTCCCCGTCGCACCGAAGACGAGGGAGGCGCCATAAAGAAAGAGGGCCGAGGCAAGTCCTCCGAGAATGAAGTACTTAAGCCCAGCCTCAGCAGAGAACGAGCTCGTTCGCCGCATGGCCACGAGGACGTAAATAGCAAGGGACATGATCTCAAGGGAGATAAACATAAACAGAAGGTGCTGGGTGCTGACCATCAGCACCATTCCCGCTGTGGCAAAAAGAATGAGGCCATAGATCTCGGCCAGAAGGCCCTCTTTTTTATCCTGTCCATAGGTCAAGACTACGGCAATGGCAGAAAACGAGAGGAGCATAAGCGATAGAGTCTTTGTAAACGGACTAAAAACTAATGTCTCACCGAGAATACTCACATCACTAGTAAAGAGAACCGCGTTCCCCTGGAACAGCGCCATGACGACCGCCGCAAACGCGACTACGAAGGCGCGAAAGTGTCCACTCTGCTTATGAGTCCCAGCAAGGAGACTTAGAAGCCCTCCACCAGAAAGGATAAGGACTGGTAGTAAGTTAATGTACTCAGTAAGACCGAGGGCCGTTAGAGGAAATGCTTCAATTAGGGTCATTTTGAACTCACTTTCTGGATGAGAGAGGTGCCGTAGGACTCCAAGGTAGCGTCGGACTTCCAGAAGAAGACCTTCGGAAAAAAGCCGATGCCGAAGACGAAGACGATGAGCACACTCATCGCAACGATTTCTTTGAGGTTAAGATCAGTCAGGCCATCAAGATCTGTGCGGGTTTGCGGTCCGAGCATCACAAGCTGATACGCTTTGAGCGCGTAAACCGCGCCAAGAATCACGCCGGTTCCTGCGAAGAGGACATAAACCGGCTGGACCTGAAATGCTCCAATGAGGATCAGGAATTCTCCCACGAAACCATTGGAACCAGGGAGTGCCACGGAAGAAAGAGTCATAATCATAAAACCGATCGCCATCAGCGGAACGGTCTTCGCAAGTCCACCGAACTCTTGAAGATTTCGGGTATGAAGACGTTCGTAAAGGAAGCCGACAATGAGGAATAGACCTCCGGCCGAAATGCCGTGGTTAATCATCTGATAGAGGGCACCGGCAATCGCGACTTTTTGGAAGGCGAAAAGACCGATCATTATGTAGCCCATGTGGGAAACCGAAGAATAGGCCACAAGCCTTTTGAAGTCAGTTTGATGAAGGGCGCAGAACGCTCCGTAGATAATTCCGATCACTCCCAGTACGATGAAGAGTGTGGAGAAATAGTGAGCAGCCTGTGGGAAAAGTGGGATCGCAATCCGCATGAGGCCGTAGGTCCCCATTTTGAGCAGAACGGCCGCCAGGAAGACTGAGCCAACGGTAGGGGCCTGGACGTGGGCGTCTGGAAGCCATGTGTGAAAAGGAACCATGGGAACTTTGATCACAAACGCGAGAGCGAAGGCCAGGAACAGTAATCCTTGAGGGGACATTAGAGCCGCTCCGAGGGAAGATCCGTCGAAAGCGAAGTTAAGTTTGGCCAAAGCAGCGAGCTCACCAGTAGGCGCACCAAACTCGGCAGCACCAGTTTTCAAGAGCCAGAAGATCGCTACGAGCATCAGGAGGGAGCCTACCATAGTATAGAGGAAAAACTTGACCGTGGCGTAAATCCGATCCTTACCACCCCAAATGCCGATCATGAAGAACATAGGAATCAGAACGACTTCCCAGAAAAAATAAAAGAGGAAGATATCGGCAGCGAGAAAGGTTCCGTACATACCGCTCTGGAGCGCCATAATACAGAAAACAAAAAACTTTTCCTTCTTAAGCCCAGCGCCGTGATGCAGATCAGGCCATGTTCCGAGGATCGCAACTGGTGCAACGTAAGCGGTGAGCATCATGAGAGGAAGACTAATCCCGTCTATTGCGACGAGATAGTTGATTCCCCAATCTGGCAGCCACTCGACGAGGTGGACAAACTGCGATGCCGCCGAAGCGCCGTCGAAGTTTAAATAGACCACTGTCGCAAGGACCGCATTGACGAGAGTCTGGATGAAGGCCACCTTACGGAACTGCTCTTCAAGGCGCTGTGGAAGAAGTGCAACAATGAGCCCGAAAAGAAGCGGAGTGAAGATAATCCAGGAAAGTAAGATCGATGTTTCCATTATAGTAATCCTTAAACCAGTACTTTAAAAATAAAGAGCATACCCAGAAGCAAGCCGCCAAGTATCAGGATGCCGTAAGTCTGGAGATCCCCTGTCTGAACTGCGCGGAGTGTAGAGCCTATAACCCGAACGCCACGACCAACCCCATTCACAGCACCATCAACCAAATATTTATCAACCACATCCCCCGCGAACGCCGCGATCTTTTTAACGGGCGTCACAATGATCATCTGGTAGAACTCGTCAATATAGTACTTGTTCGCAAGGAGCTTCTGAAGCGAAGAAAAGCCTCCAAAAATATCGGAGATAAACTCGATCCTTTTAAACATCGCAATTCCAGCGAAGAAGGAAACGAGAGCGATCACAGAAGAGCCTAACATCACGACAGCTTCGTGAAGCGGAAGCTTAACGGCCACCAGTGGAAGCACCTTTGCAGGGACAACCGGAGAAAGCCACTGAGAGAGGAGATGCGGCATATGACCGAAGTAATCCCCAAGAAGGTGCGGAACGCCCAGAAATCCGCCAAAGGCCGCCAGGCCCGCGAGCACATAAAGGGGAGCTGTCATGAGTGCTGGAGACTCGTGCAGGTGGTCCCGAACTTCATGGGTCATTTTCTCATTACCATAAAACGTAAGAGACATCATGCGACCAGTATAGAAAGCAGTCAACATCGCGGTAAGGACACCAATCACAAAGAGATACGAAACCCCATTCGGGAGTGCAATCGCAGAATAAAGGATCTCATCTTTGGAGAAGAAGCCAGAGAAGAAAGGAATACCGGAAATCGCCAGGGACCCGATGAGCATAGTGAAGTGGGTGTGAGGTAGGTATTTTTTCAGGCCACCCATCTTGGTCATGTCCTGCTCACCTGAGCAAGCGTGAATAACAGAACCAGAACCAAGGAACAGAAGTGCTTTAAAGAACGCATGGGTCATGAGGTGAAAGACGGCCGTCTGGTAAGCTCCTACGCCACAGGCGAGAAACATAAAACCTAGCTGGGAAACGGTGGAGTATGCTAAGACCTTCTTAATATCCGTCTGCGCTACGGCGATGGAGCCTGCAAACAGCGCAGTGAGGGCCCCTGTGTGAGCAATCACAGAAAGTGCTAGAGGCGAAAGTTCAAACAGAGGGTTCAATCGGGCGATCATGTAGACACCCGCGGTGACCATGGTCGCTGCGTGGATGAGTGCCGAGACAGGAGTTGGACCGCTCATGGCATCCGGGAGCCAAACATAAAGTGGAATCTGCGCTGATTTGCCAGTTGCGCCGACGAACAGAGAAAGGCAGATGAGGGTCGCTGAAGGCATGATCCGGGTCACAACGGCCGGGTCGGCCAGGAGTGTATTTATCTCGGTGAGTGAAAGGGTGCCGAGTTCGCGGAAGAGCAAGAACATTCCGATCAGGAACCCTAGATCTCCGATGCGGTTAACAATGAAGGCTTTTTTTCCCGCATTGGCCTTCTCGGTGTCGGTGTACCAAAAGCCAATCAGAAGATAAGAGCAAAGACCCACACCCTCCCAACCAAAAAAGAGGAGAGGGAGGTTATTCCCCATGACTAAAAGGAGCATGTTAAAGCAGAAAAGATTCAGGTACGAGAAGTATCGGCCGACACACTCTTCGTCATGCATATAACTCGTAGAGTAAAGGTGAATGAGCGTGCCGATTCCAGTGATGATCATCACTAGAGTTCCTGAGAGCCTATCGATTCGGAGTTCGAAAGGTATCTCGAGGCCTCCGAAGTTAAACCATTCAAAACAGTAGGTCACAAGCGAAGGATTCTCCCCTCCCATGAGCTTCCCAAAGGCCATCCCAGCAAGGACGAAGGAGAGACCGATGAAGAAGGTCGCTGTTCCTCCGGCAGTCTCTGCGCTCGTTTTTGCGAATCCTTTGAGTTTCAACGGGTATACGACCCCGTTGATAAAGAAGCCGATCAGCGGCGAAATCAAAATAAGAAGCGGCAGTGATGAGTGCATTGTTTCCACAGTCCTTATCCTTTCAATGTCGTTGCGGACTGAGTCTTAATAGACCCGAAATTCCGGTAGAGGTTAACAAGGATCGAAAGTCCGACTGCTGATTCAGCGGCCGCAATAGTAATCACAAAAAAGACCTGAATCTGACCTTCGATCATTCCGGCAGATTTCGAAAATGCTACGAGGGAGAGGTTCGCAGCATTTAAGAGAAGCTCGATCCCCATCAGGATCATGATGGTATCTCGGCGCAGGAGGACGACCAGCATTCCAATGCAAAAGAGAAAGGCTGCCAGGATCTGGAGAAGAACATCATTAGTCATAATATACCCTTAATCGAATTTTCTTTTAGCAAGGACTACAGCGGCGACGATCGCAATCAAAAGTGCAAGCGATATGACTTCGAAGGATACGTAGTACTGGGTAAAAAGCGAGTGTGCCAGGACCTTAGAGTTACCTCCAAGCGAAGTTACATACTCAGACGTGAAGGCACCCGAAACAACGTCTCCACGATGGTTCCTATAGTGTTCAGTGAGTGCGTAGACTATGAAGCCAAAGACCGCGAGGCCTAATGCGACTGCGCCGGCAAAGGCCCCCGGGTGATCCTTGTAATCTTTCTCCTCAGTATTGAGGTTCAAAAGCATGATTGAGAAGATGAAAAGGACCATAATCGCACCAGCATAGACGACGAGCTGGATGGTTGCGATGAGATGTTCTCCGATGAGACCATAAATTCCCGCCGTCATAATGAGAACTCCGAGGAGGCAAATCGCCGAAGTAATCGCATTGCGGGTGAAAAGCATGGTGAGGGCGAGGATTGCCGAAATGACAGAGAGGATGACTATTACGGGACTCATTAGCTATCCTTCTTTTCGTGGCGCCCGTTCATCGGTCGCTTGAGTTGGTCGAGGTCTACGATGGCATCTTCCCGTGAATAGGTTGCCATTTCATAATTGGTCGAAAGCTTGATAGCGTCCTTCGGACACGCCTCTTCACAGAAACCACAGAAACAGCACCGAAGGAGATCGATGTCAAAACTCGCAGGCTTCTTTTCTTTGGCAACGCCGTAAGTGTTATCGGCCTCATCCCTTTCCTCGGCGACAATGTGAATACACTCAGCCGGACAGACTGTCTCGCATAAGAAACAGGCAGTACAGTTCTCGGTTTTCTTAGGATCAACAGAGATGAAGTGGGCCCCTCGGAAGCGGTCAGAGTAGTCGCGCTTCTTCTCTGGATACATGATGGTCCAGCTTTTCCGGAAGAGGAACCCCTGGATAAAGCGCTTCATCGTGATCTTCATCCCGATGAGTATCGCCGGCAGGTAAGCCTTCTCGACTGCCGTATATTTCTTAGAAACGTTGATAGTTCCCATGGGGCCTCTCTATTGGTTGAAGTAGTAGACCCCAAGGGTCACTAACACGAGGTTAATAAGGGAAAGCGGGAATAGGATCTTCCACCCAAGGTCCATCAGCTGATCGAACCTAAAGCGTGGAAGGGTCCACCGGATCCAGACAAAGAGGAACATAAAAAATGCGACTTTCGAAGCGAGGGAGGCGAATTGGAAAACAGCTGTCACATTCGTTGTTCCAACCGCGCCAAACCCGAAGAACTCAGAGATAAGTGTCACCAGGAGACTCATTCCTGGAAGGAGAGAATAGCCACCGAAGAAGAGCGTCGAGATCAGTGCCGAGGCCATAATCATGGCGATGTACTCTGCCATGAAGAAAAGCGCGAACTTCATCGCGCCGTACTCGAGGTGATAGCCCGCCACAATCTCAGACTCGCCTTCAGCAAGATCGAACGGGAGTCGGTTAGTCTCGGCGAAAATAGAGACTAGAAATACGAGAGCACCAAATGGATTAACCACCGCTCCCCAGTAGTTATTAACCTGCCATGACACCATTTCGTGAGGATTAAATGAGCCGTAGACTATCAACATGGAAAGGAGTGCCAGCCCCATTGAGATTTCGTAGGAAACAATCTGGGAAGATCCGCGAAGAGCACCGAGGACCGAATACTTATTCTTCGAGGCCCAGCCTGCGAGGATAAGGGGGTAAACTTCAAGGCCCGCGAAAGCTAGGATGAAGATCACTCCGGAGTCCATCTGAGCGATCTGGAGGACCACTTGGCGGCCTCCTACAATTGCCTTATCTCCAAAAGGAATGACCGCAAGAGCACAAAGTGGAGCGATCAGGGCAATAAGAGGCGCTAGATAATAATAGAACTTGTTAGCATCCTTAGGAACGAAGTCCTCTTTATGGATAAACTTCAACACATCCGCGAGTGGCTGCAGGAGACCAAAAGGTCCCACTCGGTTAGGGCCTACTCGACCCTGCATCCAGGCAGCACCGCGCCGCTCAAACCACACGGTCACCGGAACGACCCCAAGGCAAACCCCAACAACAAGGAGTATCTTTGCAATCAACTGGAGGAAATCAAAGTATTCCATATAACTCACTTCTTACTTGTTAGCGCTCAGAAGACTAATAACATGATGAGCGGAGACCGCTCCCCCGCGATGCTCTATCGCCGGATGAAATTTCTGTACGATACCATCTGCGTTCTTAAAGCTACCCTCTTTTTCAATCGTCGCAAGGCCCGGGATCAACGCAAGAACGTTGGTAGTAGGAAGTGCTTTAACTTCGTCAATAGTCCAGACGCCCCAAAGGATCACCTTTTGATTCGCAGAGAGCTTCGGAGTTCCCGCCCGGCCGTTCCTGAACAGGATCACGATATCCGCCGATGCTTCCCCGTTGGCAAGAGCAGCAAGGCCTGTCTCTTCTACACCGCGAGTATTGGGCGTTTTATCTGCCATACGAAGAAGAGCATCAAGTTTCTTATCTTCGCCTGAGGTACGAATAAAACCATTATGGTAGCTAACACTTACTGGCCTTCCAAAAGCAAGTGTAGACTTCTCCTTCAAAAGTGCCGCTTCCTCGCGAGTCGCATCGGTTCCGACGATGAGCTGAACAGATCCGGCGGACGCTACTGACTTCTTGATCTCACCGAGGACCGTGTCAAGGCTAGCGGCCGTCATAGCACCATTGTGATTCAGGAGCGGGGAAATAACCCTCTTCGGGTTCATGAGGTCCTGGAAGGAAGAGCGACCTTCGTCACACATCCAGTGTCCGTTCACGAGTTCATTGAAAACCGGGACGTACCGGTAGGCGATATCTTTATCGGAATGGACTTCAATATTGCAGCCCTTAGAGCAGCGGTCACATATCGAGGCTTTCTTGTCCAGGAACCATGAACGTTTTTGGAAGCGAAAATCGTTCCATGTAAGGGCGCCGACCGGACAGAAGTCCGTTAGGCAGCCTTGGTAGTCATTGAACAGACCGCGCTCGTCAGCGACGTCAAGTTCCTTGTGCCAACCGCGGTTCACCATCACGAGGTCATTAGTCTTCGTGACATCATCAGTGAAGCGCACACAGCGCTCGCAGTGAACGCAGCGGTTCATGTTGAGTGTGACCTTGTCGGAAAGCACTTTAGTCGTGGCGTTTTCGAAGACGCGCTTTTCTTCTTTAAAGTTTGATTTCGATGGCCCGTACTCGAAATTGTAATCCTGGAGCTTACACTCTCCGGCCTTATCGCACACTGGGCAATCAAGCGGATGGTTAGTAAGCAGGAAATCCATGACTCCCGTCCGTGACTTCATAACCTTTTCGGACTTCGTATGCACCACCATGCCATCGGCCGCAGGGGTCGAGCACGAGGTCATAAGTTTTGGCGCCTTCTCCACCTCTACTGTGCACATCCGGCAAGTGCCGGCGATTGGCATCCCCGGATGATAGCAGTAGCGAGGGATTTCCTCATGGAGCTTGTAGCGCTCAGTGACCTGCATAATCGTATCGCCAGGTTTAAACTCAAACTGCTTTCCGTCGATGGTGATCTTCGGAAGTGGCTTGGCATCAGGAGAGGGATCCGAGTGGACCGGTCTCAAAGCTGATGTGTAGTTGAGATCTTCCTTGGGCTTCTTAATTTCGAGGGTTGGGTTAGACATGGGCACCTACAAGTTTGTGAGATAGAGATTCCTGCCGGCCAACACCCTTGAGTCCTCCGCGAGTGACAAGCTCTTCGAACTCGCCACGGAACTTACGGACTGAAGAAAGGGCAGGACCAGTGACAGCGTCGGCGAAAGCGCAGATTGTCTGGCCGGCCATATTTGCGCAAATTTTAGCAATGTAATCGAGGTCGTCGTGTGTGCCGCCACCGTCGAGGATGCGCTTAAACATCCGTGCGAGCCAGTGTGAGCCCTCGCGGCACTGAGAGCACTGCCCGCATGACTCATGCTCGTAAAATTTGAGCAGTGTGTACGTGGCCTCTACAATGTTTACGGTGTCGTTCATGACAATGAGTCCACCGGATCCGGCCATCGTTCCGGCCTTCATGAGAGAGTCGTAATCGGTCTTCACATCGCACTCGTCGGCCCGGAGCATCGGGGCAGAGGCACCACCAGGGATCACGGCCTTGAGTTTGCCACCCTTGGTCCCACCAGCGATCTCAATAATCTCATTGATGGTAAGGTTCATCGGCAGTTCATAGACGCCCGGCTTGTGGACATGGCCTGAAACGCAGATAAGACGAGTTCCACCCGAGCGCTCAGGACCCATCTTAGCGTACCTTTCCCAGCCTTTATCGATGATGTAGGGAACGGCAGCGAAAGTCTCGACGTTGTTCACACATGAAGGCATACCATAAGCCCCGACTTGAGCAGGGAATGGCGGCTTAAGCCGAGGCTCGCCCCGTTTGCCTTCGAGGGAATTTAGGAGTGCAGTTTCTTCGCCGCAGATATAAGCGCCGGCACCCTTATAAATAACAAGATCGTAGTTGAATCCTGAACCCAGGATATTTTTTCCAAGAAAGCCACTCGCGTAGGCGTCGTCGAGCGCTTTCTGCATGAGACGAATTTCTTTGTGCCACTCGCCGCGGATATAAATAAAGCCCTTGTTCGATCCAATAGCATGGCCGCCGATGATCATACCTTCGATCATACGGTGCGGTGTTTTCGTAAAGATGAGACGGTCTTTGAAAGTGCCTGGCTCCCCTTCGTCGGCATTACAGACGAGGTACTTAGGCTTTGGATTCCCGTTGGCGTCAACTGGATTTGCGGGCATGAAGGACCACTTCATCCCTGTCGGGAACCCCGCTCCACCACGGCCACGGAGGTTAGATTTCTTGACTTCCTCGACCACATCCGCCGGCTTCATCTTGAGCGCTTTCTCAAGCGCCTTATAGCCATTTTCCTTCTCAACGTAAAAACTCAGCGTCTCGCAACCGGGAACGGTGACATTCGGGGTGATAACCGGTTCGAAATGCTCGTTATTATACTTCATGGCCATACTCCATCTTTTTGAGTGCTCTTACCGACCTTCTTACCGGCGTCGAGGTCACGTGAAGCCTGATCGAGAAGCTGTTCCATGCCCCTCTCGTCCACTTCTTCATAGTAATCCTGATTAATCTGAATGGCCGGGGCGGTACCGCAGGCCGCCAGACACTCCACCTGAGTCAGGGTGAACTTCCCGTCCTTCGTGGTCTCTCCAGCGTGGATACCAAGTTTACGCTCAGCACAAGCCAGGACCTTGTCAGCTCCATTTAGCCAGCAGGAGATGTTGGTACAGATCTGGACGTCAACCTTACCCACGGGCTTGAGGTAATACATGGTATAGAAACTCGCGACTTCGCGGACCTTTGATACAGGTAGATTGAGAAAAACTCCTGCATCCTTCATGTGTTCCATGGAAATCCACCCGTGTTCGTTCTGAATTTCGTGGAGTAAAGGAAGAAGAAGTGCCTGCTCCGTTGGGAACTGGTGACGGATGCCATTAATCGTATTCTTAATCGTTTCAGACAACATAGTTTTTCTCCTAGCGATCGAGCTCGCCGGCAATAATATTCACGCTTCCAAGGTGAGCGACGGCGTCCGGAATCTTCCCGCCTTTAACCGAGGCTTCGAACGCCTGGAAAAGCATGAAGGACGGAGACTTTACGCGCATACGCCAAGCCTTCGGACCTCCGCGGCTTACTACATAGAAGCCTAGCTCACCGTTAGGTCCCTCAACGCAGGTGAAGGCTTCGCCCTTGGGCACGTCGATACCTTCCATGAAAATCTTAAAGTGGTGGATGAGGACTTCCATTTTACTATAAACCTCAAGCTTCTCAGGAATCAGTACGCGTTTATCTGTTGTCCAGAGGGGGCCTGAAGGCATCTTTTGATTGACCTGCTTCAAAATTCTAACCGACTGCCGCATTTCTTCGAGGCGGACGAGGTAGCGGTCATAGACATCACCGTTTGAGCCAACGACGACATCAAAGTCGAGGTCGGGGTAGATGTAGTAAGGTCGATCCCGGCGAAGATCGTGATCGACGCCCGAAGCCCGTAGGCACGGGCCAGTGATAGAAAACTTCAGGGCGTCTTCTTTAGAAATAATCCCGACACCCCGAGTCCGGTCAATCCAAATTCGGTTAGAGGTTAGAAGACCCTCAACCTCATCGAGTGCTCGCGGGAATTCTTCGCAAAACTTCCAGAGTCGTTCGTTAAGAGTGTCGGGTAGATCATAGCTCATCCCGCCTATACGGGCATAGGTCGTTGTGAGGCGCATGCCACACATGGATTCAATCATGGTGTAGGCTTCTTCACGCCACTGGTAAAGAAGCCAGAAGACAGTCATTGCTCCGAGATCGAGAGCATTGATGGCAACACAAATGATATGATCTATGATTCGTGAAAGTTCCATGCACATCACGCGGATGTACATGCAGCGCTCAGTAACGGAGATACTCATGATGTTTTCGACGGCCATCGCATAAGCAATATTATTATTTAAGGCCGAGCAGTAGTTCAGACGGTCGGTATAGACCATCCACTGATGGTAGGTCTTGTCCTCACCTAGCTTCTCGATCGCACGGTGGAGGTAGCCAATTTCGCAGTTGGCATCCTCAATCGTTTCACCGTTGACCCGGCACATAACACGGAGAGTTCCGTGCATCGCTGGGTGAGACGGTCCAAGATTAATGAGGACGTTCGGGTTGTAAAAATCTTTCTGTGTGGAGTCTTGAGTCTTGACGGCCATGGTTAATTCTCACTCCCTTCCGTGATGTTGGTATTGATCTCCATAGGATTCGCACCAAGATGGAAGCCAATATTATCGTTAAAGGGTTCTCTCTGTTTAATAGGATATTCTTTCCGGAGCGGGTGCCCGGTAAAACGCTCATCCATCAGGATGCGTCGAAGATTCGGGTGACCTGTGAAAGTCACGCCATACATGTCAAAGACTTCGCGCTCGAGCCAGTTAGCGGCTAAAAAAATATCTGTAAGGGTCAGTGCCGGTTCAGACTCGTCGAGCAGGCACTTAATCCGAACACGCACGTGCTTGGTTGTGGAATACTGCTGATAAACCAGTACGAAACGCTTCTCCCCATCTTCACCGTCCTTATTATCATAGGCCGTGATGTCCGAGAGGAAGTCCATCTTAAAGGCATCGTCGAGCATGAAGGTACGAAATAGAAGTTTCGCGTCCTCCGGTGTTTTCGCCCAGATGACTGGCTCATTGAGCTTGTCGAACTCAACTTTGCGACCTGGTCCGTATTTTTCTACGAGACGCTTACCGAGGGCTTCCTGATCTTTAAGGTATGAGGCCTTCGGAGCAATTGAAGTTGTCATGAGTTCTGCTCCTCTTTAACTTTGAGGTCTTTCGCTTTGAGCTCTTGCTGCTCCTTAACGTAGTCTGGGGTAACGGTAAAGTTTGCCTTGATTTCGTGGCCTAAGCCTTTGCGATAGGTCATGGCGTTCATCGCATCGTCGTAGCTTGGGCGCTCCGCTGGCTTGCGATCCATGCCTTTAGCTATCTTATTCTGTAAGTGAATGATCGCATGAATCAGGCCTTCTGGAATTGGCGGGCAACCTGGGACGTAGACGTCGACCGGCATGATCTCGTCGATTCCCTGAAGGACGGAATACGTATCGAAGATTCCGCCAGACGAGGAGCAAGCCCCCATGGCAATAACCCATTTTGGCTCGAGCATCTGATCATAGATAGTCCGGAGCACAGGTGCCATTTTAGTCGTAATTGTTCCTGCAACGATTAGCATATCTGCCTGCCGCGGAGAGAAACGGACAACCTCTGCGCCGAAGCGGGAGAGGTCATAGGTCGACGAGAGCGTCGACATCATCTCGATTCCGCAGCACGAAGTTCCAAATGGCATTGGCCAGAGAGAATTCTTCTGGGCCCACTTGGCGGCCTCAGTCAGAAGTGTTGGATAAAAAAATGAACTTCCGTCTTTTGACATAAGATTCTCCCTAGTCCCAGCTCAGCGCGCCTCTTAGGCGAAGGTAGAAATACCCGCCGAGAAGCAAACTGAAAAAGAGTCCCATCTCTAAAAGGATGAGTGGGCCCGATTTAATGTAGGTTTGGTAAACGATCGTCCAAGGGTACATAAAAACAACTTCAACATCAAAAATGAGAAAAATGATACCGACAAGGTAGTAACGTACAGAGAACTGCTGATGAGCGTCGCCTTCATATTCAACGCCGCACTCATATGTTTCATACTTCTTCTTGGTAATCTCCTGAGGCCGGGTACCCATGATCTTATTGATGGAGATAACCGCCGTTGCGATGACGACGCCAATGATCATTAGGATTAAAACAGCTAAATAATCGAGCGAACCTTCAACCGGTAGAAACATAAACACCCTATGGAAAATGAATGACTTAATCTAGCACCCCGAAATTACAAACTCAATGATTCTCAAGAAAAGCTCAAGAAGTTTGACACACCAAACGAGAAAAAAGTTAGATGGAAATATTTTGGATTGATAAAACCTGTCGGCCAGGTCCGTGTCTTTTTGAAATCCAAGAGGTGGTGGAGAAAGTTG
The DNA here is from genome assembly GCA_027487685.1 of Pseudomonadota bacterium. Lineage (GTDB taxonomy): Bacteria > Bdellovibrionota > Bacteriovoracia > Bacteriovoracales > Bacteriovoracaceae > Peredibacter. Next base: position 25,610 of record JAIYDC010000038.1, read on the forward strand.
GGGCCCCAGTTCCAGCATTATCTAACGCCCATGGACAAGCAACATCCCGACTAAAACAATCGGTCTTACCTCGACCGTGGAGCGAAACGAAGCTTGATACAAGATCTTCTCTCCCGTAACTTAAATAGATGACACAGACTCAAGAAATAATCCTCGAAGGCAGCTATCAGTATTTTGAGAAAGACCTGAACTACTCTCAGGAGAATTTCAAACTTTCGCAGTATGAAGACACCAAGGCCTACACATTTGCTGCGGAGATTTTATCCCGGCTCGAAAACGGCGAGTTCCTGAAGCTCATGATCCGTTATGAAATGGCCGCAAACTTCTATCCTTTCTCGGTAAGGATAGAAAAGTCAATCGGTAGTCGCTACGCACTAGAGACATATAAGATTGACGTCGCAAACCTCGAGCTTAAGTACACTTTTCAAAACTCCACGGGTACGCAAGATTTTCGCCGTGCCGTAAATTCGAAGCACTTCCTGACATCCCCCGCACTCTGTACGGCCGGTGTCTTCGCGCTGACGAAGCGGTTCGACGCTACCGGCCGCACGCCAGTAACATTTATCAGCTCTGATAATGACTGGAGCTACAAAAGTCCGCCAAAAGAAAAAATTGTCTACGCTGAGCCCCAGCGGGACACGGAAGATTTTAGTTTAAACGGTGCTCCGCTGGCAGTGTCGCATATAGCTCTATTCGATAATGACTCAGGACATGGGAGTGTGGAGGATCGTGTTGACCTACACCTCTCAAAACACTTCTCAGTCCCCTACCAGTTGACTCAAGGGTCTCAGAGAATGGTCATTAAACAACTTAAGCGTAACACCCTCTAGACATTAAAATAAGCAGCGATCTCCCGACAAGCTTCGGGGAGATTCACGGAAACGATCTCATACGGCTCCATCAACTTCTGAAAGGTACGTAAAGTGTTTCCCTTCCATTTCTTCACTCGATTATCCACCAACAGGATTGCTCCGTGATCATTCTCGGAACGCAGAAGACGACCGAATTTTTGATGCAAGGATCGAGTCCGATGAGCTAGGAAGTAATCGTTAAACTCATTTCCGAACTTCGACTCAAAAAAGTCTCGACGCTTCTGAATGACTAGGTCCTGTCGCACATCCGGAATTTTGTCGACTACAATGAACGAAAGCTTTTCGCCAGGAATATCGATTCCCTCGCCGAAGCTTTCCATGCCGATAAGAATCGCCGACTTCTCCTTTTTAAATTCTTCAACTACATTCTTCCCCAATCCCTGAACGAAAACAGGAATTTTCCCCTCAAACTCCCGGAGAATCATGTCGGTTGCTCTTTCGAACCTGAGCCTCGAGGAGAAGAGCAAGAGGGTCCGGCCTCCGAGCTTACTAATGAGAGGATTAACTTCTTTCAGGAGCTCTGGCACAAATAGTGGATCAGAAATATTACGGGTATCTGGGCAAAGGAAGACCTTAGAGTTCGTTTTATAATCGTACACAGCATCTAGAAAGAGTCCCGTCTTAAACCGTTTATCTGCCGGGAGGTACGTGTAACCGGTCATCCACTCTACTCCCTGAACGCCTGAGTCGCCATGGGCATTTCCTAAGGTTGCAGAGGTAAAAACCACCGCCGTGGATTGGGAGAGGAGTTCGTCATGAATCCGGCGGCCTACGTCAATCGGTGCCGACTCGATAGCGTAGCCGTCATTTTCGGAGAACTTCACGATTGTACACCAGTCGCTCGGGCCTTCGAGGTAGTGCTTGAAACAAGTCACAAGGCGCTCGAGATTTCCGAAGTTAGACTCGAACACGGCGAAAGCTTTTAGTTTCTGTGGCTCGCCCTTAAGCTCCCGATTCTCCCAACGTGAAAGGTACGGCAAGTAGAGGTTGTAAAGTGATTCGAAGATAAAGCCAAGAGATTCGACATGGTTAAGAATCGCGGCGGAGAGGGCGTCTTTTAGCTCGCTTTTTTTAGGGAATGGCAGCTCGTTAGAGTAGGCCGGGCTGTAATTCGGAAGCTTCTTGAACCATGCCTCGACCACTCCCGGTAAAGCCTCGAAGTGATCACGTAGCATTTTCAAATTAAACTGGGTTTGCTCCCGAAGCGTCTGGATGGAGGCTTCGACCGCGAACTCATCTTCAAGAGTACCAAGAAGATAGATCAGCGCACCCATCCCCTGAGGAAAATTCTTTAAAAAGGCGTCAATGCTCCGGTGCTGAATCTCAAGAGTGTAGGCCTTGGTGGCCTCCTGTTCAAGGCGATGTGCCTCATCTACAACGATAAAAGGGGGGCGAGGAAGACTCCGGGGCCAAGTCAGCATCAACGCATGATTTCCAATGATCACGTTGGCCTCTTTAGCCTCGCGTAGACCCTGGATGTAGGAGCAGTTATTGGACAGTGGACAAGCAGGACCAGCGCAGGCGCGGTAATCCACTGCCAGCGAAGCCTCTTTCTCAGCTAGCTCAGGAGCAAGCTTCTTGAGCACAAAAGGAATTTGTTCGCGGGTGAGTTTCTTTTCATAGGGGACGCGGGTATTATGGAAGAACAAAAGTTCGAAGTAGGCGCGTGCGAAAGTTTCACCGAACGGCATGATGAACGATCGTTCGATGTCCTCCTCCCGGAAAAGAAGCTCGCACAAGTGGTTCGATGAACCGACTAGCTTCACCACCCGCATCTCGTCTCCGAGATTCAAAAGCCTCTTCATCTGTGGAACGTCTTTGGCGAGGGCCTGATCCTGGAGGGTTTTTGTACCAGTTGCGATGAGGCAGGTTTCCTTAAAATTCATCGAGAAGAGAAATGAAGGCAAAAGGTAGCCCATCGTTTTACCTGTTCCAGTCGGGGCCTGTATCAGAGCGTGAATCCCGTTTTTAAACGCCTGACCTACCCGTAGTGCGAGCTGCTCCTGGGCCTCACGGTAAGAGTAGTGCGGGAGGATCTCAGTCACGCTCACTTCATCCCGGAGGATTTGCTGAATATTCTGGCCTGAGAAGTCGCGCTTAAACCGATCGAAGGTATCTGTCCGGAACGGTTCGACTTGAGTCAGGAGCTGATAGGACTTCGCCTTCTCAATGACTGGGTAATCGATGGCCTCGCCGATCTCTACAAGTTCATCGGGGGAGAGGGCAAAGAAACGCCGATAAAAGAAATCATCTGGGAATTCCAAAAAAACTTCACTGAGCTTGAGCCGCATTTCTCGGTCTTGATGAGTCATGAAGGTTGCAAGTAAAAGCGTCTTCAGAAGATCGCGCGAGTCGGCTAGACCTCGATGCTCTTCTTTCTCCGCAATCCCTAACATATTTATGAAGTATTCCAGGTTGAGGGTCGAGGCTTGAGGAAAAAGGAGTGCCAGGTAAAAAAGCGAATCATGATAGCTCTCACGGCCCTCAGGCTGGGGGATGCGATCGAAATAGCGCTTTAAGAAACTCTCTTCAAACTTCGCATTGTGCGCCAGCAAATCATGGGACTCAAGGCTCAATAGTTCTGGTTCTACAGTGAGCCAGAGCGGGGCGCGCCGTAGCTGTTCGTTTGTAATTCCAGTCAACTTTGTAATGAAGGACGAAACCTCATTAGAAGGCCGGACCAACGACGAGTAAGATCGCACGAGGGTAGTTCCGTCAAACTGTAAAAAACCGACGTCGATGATTTCGTCCGTCGCGGGATTAACTCCGGTTGTTTCGATGTCTAACACGGCCCAAGAACCAAGACCCATTTCTCATCCCTTTGAGTGATTTATGCGAAGTGGCATGCAAGTGATCTAACATAAATTAATAGGCAGACTTTCGTCAATTATGCTAAGTTGCATTATCGTACTTTTTCATCGAGGATACATGGAAGCCTTGTTCATGCAGATTCAATCTTTCTGCATCGTCATTCTAATGGCACTGGGTATCTATGTTAACAAGCGCCGGAAGCTTCATGTTAAAATCATGAGCCTAGCGATGATCTGGGACGTAGCCCTTATACTCCAAATTGAACTTAGTCGTTCAGCTATCCTCAAGGCTTCAAAGGCCATGGACAATGGACTTGCGCTGAATATTCACGTGTCCATCGCAATCTCGACCGTAGTTTTTTACTGTTTCATGCTCTACACTGGGCGCGCAGTACTTAGTGGAAAAAATGCTTTCCGCAAACGCCACCGCGCACTCGGCTATACGACTTTTCTCCTGCGTATCCTGACGTTCGTGACGAGCTTCTGGGCCGTGGCACCAAAAGGATAACCAAATGAGTGATTTTAAGTTTGTCGAAGACCTCATCAAACAGGGCCTACCAGACGCTGAGGTTTCGGTGGAAGATATGACAGGAACCAGGGATCACCTTGCGATCACAGTCGTAAGCGACGGCTTTAAGGGAAAGCTTCTTTTCGAGCAGCACCAAATTTTGATGACGCTCCTAAAAGAAGAGCTTAAAGGCCGGATACACGCCGTGAAGCTTCAGACATTTACCAAAGAAAAATTTTCCGCAAGAAAGGAGTAAGTATGTCGTTTAATGTTCTTAACAATGATACCAATGAAATCGAGCACACTGACAAGTCCAAGGACCTCAAGTCTCAAATCGAAGACCTCTTGAAGAGCTCTAAGGTGGTCCTCTTCATGAAAGGCAATTCACAGATGCCTCAGTGCGGTTTCTCGGCGAACTCGATCGCGATTCTAAAGCATCTTGGTGTCCAGTTCAAAACGTTCAACATCCTCAACGACCAGGAAATCCGTCAGGGTGTTAAGGAATTCTCAAACTGGCCAACCTATCCTCAGCTTTACGTAAATGGAAAGCTCATCGGCGGGAACGACATCATCACAGAAATGTACCAGAGCGGCGAGCTGCAGGAATACCTGAAGAATAACTAAAAGAAACAACCATGAAGAGAGTCATCGGGAAACTGAACCCAACTGATAAGAATGTAAACATCTGGGGGGCCGGGTTTTCGGGACTCGTCATCGGTTACTACCTGAAACAGAAAGGCTATCGAGTCACTATCTATGAGCGCTCGGGAAAGATCGGCGGGAAGATAGGCACAAGAAAGACCTCGAGCGGACTTATCGAAATGGGCGCAAATGCGCTTTACATGAACGTCGATGCCACAGACCTTCTGAAGGAACTCAGACTCGAACCAATTCCGGCCTCGAAAAAGCTCAGGCGCCTTTTACTTTTAAATGGCAGACCTAAGAGACCACTGCAACTGGCCCTGCTAACAAAGCTTGCGGTCAACGGTCGCAGGAAGCCACCACTGATCTCCGACGGTCTTACGGTTGCCGAGTTCTTCCGTCCTCTGCTGGGATCTGAGAATATAAGCAAGTTCATCTCTCCAGTCCTGGGTGGCATTTACGCCACACCGGCGGAGCAGCTCCATTTTAAGTCAGTCTTTAGCGACTTCGCCCATCAGGCGCAATTTGACTCCTACTGGGAGTTCACGAAGTTCATGATTCGAAATCAGAAGCTTAAACCTAAGCTCGAGGTTTCGGGTTCTGTCAGCTTCGAAGGTGGCATGCAGACGTTGATTAACCGGCTTGGTGAGACACTCAGGACTGAGATAAAACTAAACTATAAAGAACCGTTCAAGATAAAGGGTAATACGATCCTCTGCACAGATGCCGCAACAGCGGCAAAGCTACTCTCGGAGCTGCGGCCCGAAATGAGTACCGAACTGGCCCGAATCCGCTACCAGGAGCTCACCAGTGTAACCGTGTTCCTAAAACGTGAGATCCGCTCACTCCACCACGCCTTCGGAGTACTCATTCCCCTTGAGAACGGCTTCAACTCTATCGGCGTGATCAATAACAAGGCCATTTTCCCTTCCAACAACGAAAACATTTACTCTTACACGTTCATCTCAAGAAAGATGTGCTCTAACGAAGAGATCATGTCAGATATTAAGGCCCTCTACGGAGAATTCGTTCTGGAAGACGTCGACTTCATCGAAAACACCTATTGGGAGCGGGCGCTTCCCATTTACGATCTCCAGCGATACCTGAGCGTAAAGAAACTTCATCAACTCGCTCAGGCCGGGGATAACATTGCGATCTTCGGAAATTATGCTGCGGGAATTTCTTTGCGAGAAATGATCAGCGCTGCTAGAGATTTCGCCTTGAATCCGCTCGAATACAAGGAATCTCCATGACCGACTTCCCCTACCTCCACGGATTCTCTTCGACAGAGCAACTGCGGCTCCGGACCCAGGCCGAATTTGCCGAATATTCTGTCTTCCAGAACATCAACTTTGCATCATCGAAGAAGCTTCTTGAAGTTGGGTGCGGTGTCGGTGCACAAACAGAAATCTTGCTCCGCCGCTTTCCAAGATTGCATGTCACTGGCGTCGACCTAAACGAAAAGCAGCTTGAGGCGGCCAGGACCTTCGTCGGCGGTCTTCCGGGTAGTGCAGGCAGATTCGATTTTCATAAGATGAGCGGAGACAACCTGTCCTTCGATGCACAGACTTTCGATGCCGCATACCTATGTTGGATCCTAGAGCATGTTCCAAACCCCGCTCAGGTTTTGAGCGAAGTTCGCAGAGTCTTGAGGCCTGGCTCCGAAATCGTCGTCACTGAGGTGATGAACTCCTCTTTTTTCCTAGATCCTTATTCTCCCAGCGTTTGGAAATACTGGATGGCGTTTAACGACTTTCAACACACTCACGCCGGTGACCCGTTTATTGGGGCGAAACTTGGAAACCTCCTGACCCAAGTGGGCTACCACCAAGTCAGAACCGAGGTGAAGACCTGGCACTTCGACAACCGCCAACCCGCCCTACGTAAACAGGCGATCTATTTTTGGACCGACCTTCTTCTCTCAGCGGCCGATAAACTGGTTGCGGAAAACTATGTCGTCCAAGAGACGGTGGATAAAGCACGCGAGGATTTAGGCCGCGTTGCGAATGATCCCAACGCGGTTTTCCTCTACTCATTCATGCAGGCCAAAGCCCAGGTTTATTTTTAATCCAGGCCACATCTTTAGTTCGGAGTTTGAGCATTAAACTTTATGTCGGAGATATCTACCCCAAGGATGAGATAGGCGCCTTGGTTAATTCCGATGGACTTCGGTTTAAACTCTACTCCAGAATTATTTAAGTATTTAGTGACATCCACGCTGTATGTTTTATTCGTATGTGGCTCTAAAGCCACTTTCAACTGGCCCATGATCCCATCTTTTACAAGGTCTGTGGTCAAGGGAATATTAGTCGGATAATTAAACTTATTAGGCAGCACTTGGTTCGTGAAGGGAGATATAACTCGAATATCGAGCCCCATACCACCATTCCGTAGACGCCTGAATGTCGGCACCATAGATACTTCGATCGGGAAGAAGATAATCCCATTGTTATTATTCCGCTCTAGGAAAGAAGCAACCCAAGTTGCAATCCTTGAGCGCATCCCCGTGGACTCAAGCTTCTTGAGATCAACCTCTGCATTGACAACACCAACGAGTGCCTGGTCTCCAGAAAAATGAAGTTTGACACTCTTTATGGTGATTCCTTTGATGGGTGCTACACTCTCGAGCATTTTCTGGAAGAGATCCGCAGAATTGGCCAGATCCAGAGCGGAGTTGATCAATGGCTCGGAGATGACTAGGTTCAAGTCATTCCTCCTATGCGATGAGAGATCCAGACGCGGAAGAGTACGACTAGAATTACCAAGTGTGTTTCTTGTCGTGATCTGTTGATTCCCGAGCTTAAAATCAACGAGCCCAAAGAGTTCGATATCTTTACTCCCTGGGGTCGCGATTCTGTTAAGAGCAACCCCAACCTGTGAGCTTCGAAGAACATCAGAGATCTGACCTAGCATGCGGGACATAGGATCACCACCACTTGGAGGTGTTCGCGGACGATAAGGAGGGGGTGTCCGCCGTGCGCGGTTTGTAACGAACTGGTCAAATGAGACACGTCCGTTCTCTTGCTGAAAGACAACATAAGAGGTTGCAACCTCCCGATCTACCAGATAAACGTTCATCATCTCAACAACGTCGTTGGCCAGGAACTCAGCGGCGAATGTTATCAGCTTATCAGCGAGGAAGTCGCGCTGCTCAACGAAGGTCTCTCGGAGCCTCCTCCTAACGATCGGAGTAACCAGACCGTCCATGAAATTAGCAGGGGGAACATCTAAGGACTCGAAAGAGATCTCGAGATTAGGGGCATCTGGTCCAGATAAACTTGATTCAACCGATTTGACGGAGAGTCGGGCAACACGCCCGTCGTTCCGGAAGCGAAGTACTGAACTTATAGTGATGGGCCTATTCACGGTCGCGATTCGGAGACCCTTGACCTGGACCTTTATTCCGTCTGCGCACTCTTTCTCACCTGCCTGTCGGTTCTGGCAAAGAGTCAGTTCAGGGCCTTGTATTACAACATTCGAGAGGGAGACGGAAATTCGAACGTCGAAACCATTATTGCTCGAATTAGAGATCTCCGTGCGAAGACTTCGCTCGTCGACGGCCCCGGTGATGCGGATATCTGAGGTCTTTAAATAGTAGGGAAGGTCTTCATTAAGATTGATTCCTCTCATCTGCCCGAGCACTCGGATCAAAGGGTTTACCTGGAACGACCCCTTTTTCAGGACGAATTCGTACAGGTTTTGCGGAATCACCATATCTTGTCGGCCCGCGGAGTTGTATCTAACCGCCATGGTGAGTACCTTCATGATCCCTTGCTCGTTAAATCGTACCGCTAACTGCTCCTGAGCGTAGAGTTGGGCCGAGGCAAGACAAACGACTAGCAATAGTCTCCAATTCAACATGAGGTCTCCCTTATTGATTCTTTGCTCGGTAGGATCTGCAAACTAAATGCCAATAAATGAGCAAGGATGCTCGACAATCCCGTGACAGGGCCGTCGAAAAAAATGACAGCGTCTAAGGAGTTGACACGACTCCAGGGAGTTGAAGGTTCTTTTGCATTTAATGAGACTAAAGTTTACTCGTAACTAGAATGAAGTTACGTAGAAAGATGCTTATACTTTTTTGCCAAATAATATTGAACATAAACCTGCCAGCGCTTCTTCTCTGTATCGAGTAAGCACCATTGAAGTTTAGCCAGGTCTACTATCGTGACGCTCTCATCTCGCCGTTTGCAGCCTTCCGCTCGAGATTTCTGGGCTTCATATTTAAACTCGAGTAATCGTTAATATACGTTCCATCCTTGACATCCACCGGTGCCCCCGACTCTCGCCAGTTATCGCATTGAGAAAATGCGTACTCTATTTTCACGGTCTGCACTGTTATTATAGCACATAAGGTTTATACTAAACTTCTCCCAATTTAAATTTCAGGTAGGGCCTTCACGGCCCGTCTGATCTTCGCTATCCTGAGTCCATGCCAGGTTTTTTGACC
>JAIYDC010000058.1 GCA_027487685.1 Pseudomonadota bacterium
ATACTTGCCGCCAGAGGAATTTGAAGAATTGAACAGAATGAACTATACAGTGGATAGAAATGATCGGCGGGGGTTCGAACTCTAAGCTAAATCGACTCTACGAAAACGACCGCACTCCATCCGCTCTTACATTCTTGATTATATTTAGGAATTGAATCCTTATACGACCTGACAACATATTGGTACTTGTCTTCAAAAATACCCTGATCTGGTTGTTTCGGGATAGAAGAGCAAGCTGACCACAGGGACAATCCCGACAAAAGAAGTACGGCGCGTTTCACTATGAACCTCAAAGGTGATTAATACACCTATGTTCTCATCTACTTTTGTATGGTTCAATCAAATACGAGTTCACCGGGCTCAACGAATCAATTCGAAGTTCAAAATATACGTGATTGGAAGAAAGTATAACCAGGAAAGTAAGGACGCTTCGATGCTATTTAGCGCTGTCTTTTACCTCACTCTAAAAGAGTGCCTATGAGTTTTGATTTGATTGATAAGAATTTGAATAACTTTAAAAAGTATCAATTGACCCTCTTGCGTACAGCTAGAAAGGACTATCTGATCCTAAGTTTAGTTACAATGATCCTTGGAGTGTCTGCGCTATATATTGTAATCACCCAGGTTCATAACAAGCCAATTTCCGAATCCATTATGCTGGGAATGTTTTGTATATTTCCAGGTCCTATTATACTTGCAGTTGCCATTAGTTTCTTATGCTATCTCAAAAATAGAGATAAGAAAGTTTCAATAGAGGCTGGCAGTCTAATCTATGAGGGTAAAAAGTTTGCACATGATTCTATTTGGCTAATTGAAGTTTTGGGCCCATACGTAATAAATGTTCAAATGAGGGGGATGAAGGGGTTTCGGTTCGTATCTGAAGAATTGGATAGAAACAAGAAGATCATTGAAGAAATAAGAAAGATTAAGCCTGGCATTCAAATAAAACATCATTTAATGGGTTATCCAGCGAAACTTTATTTAGAAGATTAACAGAATCTGGTCTTGTTCAACAACGTTACAAAGACACCTCATACCTGTCATTTTTGACCGTTTGAGAGCGTGGCATTAGTTTAGTAAAAACTCCACTAACCCAATTGGGCTGCAAGATTCATTAAATCCTGAAATTCACCGTTTCCCCAGGTTTCATTTCTTTGAGACTGAGACCCAACTTTGAGACTCAAATCTCAAAGTATCAACCCTTGATCAGGTATTCATTTTTCTAAAATTGGGAATTAAATAGCACGGAAAGACTCATTAGCTAGGTGTGCGGATAAAGGGGAACGGTCACTAGAAAAGTGAACTCAATAATCAGACATATCTTCCCATTTATGATGGTATTTCATGGTTCTGGAACTCAACGCTAAGTGCCTCCATACTTAAATCTCACTAAACTAAAGGTTAGGGCGAAGGCATACCCATACAAAAATGAATCAAGCCTAATAGCTTTCTTCTCTTTAGATTGAAGAAATTTACCTCTGTACTTCATTATTAGTCCAACTAGGATCGGTGAAATAGCTAGGTGTAAGTACTGAAGGTTAACGTCCTTGATGTAATGTCCTCTGTGAATGGCAATGCTTATGGAGGCACAAATTAAGGCTAAAACGATGTAACCGATCAGGGTGAAAAATGGATGGATCTCTTTTTCATGTCCTAAAGCGCTAGCAGCACTTCTCAGACCTAGCTCAGCTAGGAGTTCGAAAATCAGCGGCCCACCAAGTTCTGTGAGAAAACTTATTACAAATTCAAAAATGATATCCATGGTTAACTACTTATAGAGGGCGTTCTCGTGTTGTTGCACATAGTTTTCAGGACATTTGAAAGCTTCACCTTCTAGCGATGGATGAAAGGTGTTTATCTTAGTAGGGTAACCTACATTCCCACCAAGCTTGGCGACATGATTTTTAAATCGATTCTCTAAGTTTAGTGAGTTCTTTTTACCAAAGAAGGGAAAAACCAAAATAAAATCAATCTTTTTGCACTTTCCGTCTTCAGGCTTCATCAGCACAACACTCTTCGCTCTTTTATTTAAGGGTGGGTGATGAGCGCAAGAGACAAGAATGAGCATTAAAACTGGAGCAAAAGTAAATTTCATATACAATAATCCTATTGTATATGGCGAAAAATTCAAAGGTATTATGGTTTTATCATTCCTTAAGATTTCCTTATTTGCGCTAATGTTATCTGGCCTTATGGGGACTAGCTGTATTCGTTCAGGTGTGGTTTATAAAGCATACCAACTCAATCAGTGTCCCCCTGTAACTTTCACAATGCCTTTATGGGTGAAAAATAATAGGTTTAGAGTTGAGATAGACGATAAGCCAGTATGGAAATGTCCTCGTTTTGCCTCATTCCAGTTTTTTAGGGACAACACGAGAGAGTCACCTTTGTACTATGCGACCATTCACAAAGAGAAAGATGCTTGTCAGCTTCTCGTTGGGTTTAATGCCGCTTTCCAAGGCATGGCCCCTGAGTCAGAGCTTTCGGATATTAAAAAGTCGTATGACTATAAAGCAGGCGTTGAAAGTATTGATGACTTTGCTAGCACGCTTTTTTCGAACACGATTCTTAAAATTAGTGTGTCTGAAGATATAAAGCACACAGATTACAAAACAGATTTAAGAAAATGGTGCGAAGGTAAGGGGGCGTTTGATGGGTAGTTCTCCTTTTCATGAAAAATAGGATGAGTAAATTCACCGAGGTCATGTGTAGAAGTCACGATCTGATCTGACCTGGTAAGCTAATTAGTAAGCTAATTAGTAAGCTAATTAGTAAGCCCTATTTCAACATACTCGCCTGCCTCTACTGATTTTTTCTTACTTAAGTTCTTACTGACCCAAGTAAGTTCTAAAAGATAACTTTCGCTACTCTTCAGATTTGGGATTTTGAAGGTTCCCATTGAAGTTAAAGTCGTTTGGTAAATCCTATCCTTTTCTTTATATAAGGCAATCTCGGCTCCATTACATGTTGCACCGTTAAATGTACATATTCCGGAGATGGAGTCTTTTGTAACATTAGATTTTTTAAATGATGAAAATAAAGCAACTCCAGCGTGAGTAACTGCATTAGGAAGATTATTTTGATCTCCAAAATTTAACTTACCTGTATCATTCTTAGGTAAAACGCTCTGAGCTTTCGAAGTTAACACTACTGAAATTGAAAATAAGAGGAGGGTGATTTTTTTTCGCATTCCAGATTTTAAGCTGGTTTAATGGAGTGTTCAAGCTTGAATAAACCAGATTTTTCCAAGCATTGATGGGCTTGGTGTGCTTGTTTTGTAGATAAGCAATGGTTTTTCTGTTCACTATTATTCATTAATCCTTAGCCTTCGCGAAACTTGGCCTCCTTCTTCCTTTATCTGCTGGAACATGTGTTTTACAACTGAGACATGAAACACGATTTTTTAAACTTTCCCCAGGTTTCCCCCAGGTTTCTGGGTTGTTGAGACTGAGACCCATCTTTGAGATTCAAGTCTCAAAGTATCAACTTTTGAGACTTTCTCTAAATCAATTAACATATATTTTTTAAATAGTTAGGTTTATGACTTCTTAACCTTGATTTTGGCATGGCTTGCATAAGGTACATTATGCACATCAAGAATCTCATGCAGGAGGGCCGTGAATGAAAAATAAGAATAGATTTTATCATCGTTTTCGTTGTTGGCCGAGAGCCCTTAAGCTTCAACAGACCTATGGGCTTTGCGCGAAATTCTTAAATGTAAATGAGAGAATGAGATCATGTGAGCCTGAATTGGAGAAATATTTTCGTTATCAGTAGTCACCGCCAAACCTGGTCAGAGTGGAAATTGGAAGGAGATTCAAAGGAATATTTTTCCCACTAATGAAGCTCTTTTCGTGAGTTAAATGAATATCAAAATGGAATCAAATAACTATCAATTAAGGAACAGTATGGTTTTGTCTCGCCCGCTAATTAATCGAAATAATTAGAGAAATCCCCGCGTAGAATGTGACTCCCTCTCTCTCACGTTGTGTAGATAGATGGAGTCACATTCTACGCGGGAAAATGTTAATGGGTGGGTAAGCGGGCAGGGTAATTAAAGGATGAAGAGATGGAGCAAATGGAGAAAGTAGAGATGAAGAGAAGGGGAAGGAAGCCGAAGAATCAGAAGAAAGAGTTCGTAGTCGATCAAGAGCAGACTAAGTTTTTCATAGACCATAGTTCTGACAAAGATTCTCTTGGTCTGATTTTTGGTCTTCTGGGGAAGTGCAATCAAAAGGTCTATGGCAAAGAAATAACCTTCAAGGACCTTAGTCTCTTTGCCATAGGCAAACTTAACGAGAAAGATGTCGAAAAAATTAAAGAGGGTAGCCTGTCCGAGATGGAAAAGGTTCAGCGTGCTCTAGACGAGCACAACAAAAAGACAGGTTCAAACCTGGCCCTCGGAGAATTTTTAGTAAAGAAGCTCGGAATTAACTAAGCAGGAGGACTCATTATGATTTCAGGGAATCAAATCTTAACAGCAGGAAGACTTGGAAAAAATCCTGAGCTTAAATACACACGAGAGCAGAGGCCCGTCTGTTTTTTGGCGTTGGCCGTATCCACCCAGGACCTGGATAAGCCAAAGTGGCACAAAATTGTAGTCTGGGGAAAAGAGGCTGAGCTTTGCAATCTCTACCTCAAAAAAGGATCCCTTCTTTTTGTGCAGGGCCAAAATAAGAAGATCACATTTGTGAACCAGAACGGGGAAACCAAAGCTATTTTGAGGTTCACGCCTAAAAACTGTGTTTTCCAAAACCTTAAGATCTGGGAGAGCTTTTATGAATGAAACATCTTCTCAAAATGGTTACTTCTCGAATGAAAATGGATACAATCAGGGCGAGCATATTAGTGCATCACTGATCTTTGAAAATTTAATATGGTTATCTACAGAGGAGGCCGCTCGTTTACTCCGGAGGTCGTCCCATGCTTTGAGGCAGCTTGTCTATAAGGGCAAGATTCGTCCTCGGAAATTTGGTGGCAGACTTTACTTCAAACGGAGTGAACTCAACGAATTGATTGAAACATCTTTTTACTAAGGAGGTTTCAATGGCAATTAGTGAGTATCAAAAAAACGGTAAAACCTTTTACAAGGTTTATGTCCAATGTCGGGGTAAGAAGCATAGGCAAACACGCCTGCAAAAAGTTATCAAACACATTGAGTCATTAGCGGTCGCAAGACGAGAAGAGAGACAATGGCTCCAAGAGCTAGCACGGCAAGTTGAAAAACTTGAAGGCAAAGGGCTTTTATGGTCAGAAGTTTTATATCGATGGGAGTCTAGTGCTCATTCAGGCAATCTCGGTAAAAAGTTAAATCGCTTTACCGTGAAAGACCACATGAACAGGTTGAGACGCTATACGCGACCCTGGCTAGACCTTATTGCTTCTGATCTAAATAAAGGCGATGGTCGGAGAGTTTTGGCCTATGCTGAATCTCTTGGAGCTAAAAAAAGTTTATTAAACTCAATCAAGTCTTCCATTAACCTCATCTATGGTTGGGGTATTGAAGAAGGCTTGATTACTGGCAGTAACCTTTCTGGCAAAAGTCCCGTTTTTGGTCTTGGACTGGAAGCGAAAGAAGAAAAGATCAAACCCATACTCACACTTGATGAGGTTAGAAAGTTTCTTCTTGAGGCCAAGATTCAAAAGCATCCATGGTATCCCATTTGGGCATTTGCAGTCCTGACTGGAATGAGATCAGGTGAACTTCAGGCCCTTGAATGGGGAGATGTTGATGAGAATAGCGGAATTATCCGAGTATCGAAGTCCTTTAATAAAAGGATCAATACCACTAAGTGCCCAAAGAATGGGACTTGGAGAAATGTCGATATCAGCTCTCAGCTTCAAGAGATCATTTCTGAATTGAGAAATGCTCTTCCCAATGCAAAGCATGTTTTGCCACAGCATCCAGAATGGAAGCATGGTGATGCAGGAAAAGTGCTCAGGATGCTTCTTGAGCGTATCGGCATCAATAAGCATGTGGTCTTCCATACCCTGAGGGCCTGCTTTGCTACCCACTTACTTTCAACTGGTGTTGAGCCGCTTAAAGTCATGAGGATGGGAGGCTGGAGTGATCTTAAGACGTTTCAGATTTATTTGAGGATGTCTGGAGTGGATGTGAGGGGAGTCGCTGAAGGGCTTCAGGTTTTGCCAGAAAGTCGTGATCTTGATAAAGTTATACCGTTATTTCGGTAAATATTTGAGGA